>JAYWCH010000148.1:0-14591 GCA_043780755.1 Hymenobacter sp. | reverse complement strand
GTAATCGCTGAGCCCGGCGGGCTTCTGGAAGACGTGGATGAAGAGAATATCGTCCTCGTCGCGGGTGCGCCAGACTTCGGCGTAGAAGCCCTCCACGGCAAAAAGAGTGAGGTCGAAGCCGTCTTCCTGGCGCTCGGCCAGGCGCTGGCCGTGGTCGGTGAGGTGGGCGACCTGGAGGCGCTGGTGCAGGGCTTTGAAAACGGTGATGGTCATGGCAGCGGGAAAGTCGCGAGGACAAAGGTCGGGCCGGGCCGGGCTTTTCCGGGCGGGCGCTTAGTCGGCCCGCAGCTCGGCGGCCTGGAAGACCTGGGGGAGCTTGCGCTTGTGCTCCACGATCTGGTAGGTAGCGGTGTCGGTGGTTTCGTCCCAGAACACGTCCGACACGAGGCCAAAGTGCCGGTAGCGGCCCGGCGCGGGCGTCACTTCTTCTACGGCATCGCCGAAGCTGAAGGGCGGCACGTGGTGAATTTCCTTGAACAGCTCGGGCCGCAGCAGAAACTGCTGCTCGTCGTAGCGTAGCGTCATCCACTCGCCTTCTTCGTCTTCGCTGATTTTCTCAAACAGCTTACCCACCGGCTCCAACAGCTCGAAAGAACGGCGATTGGCCGGATGCACGTACCGGAAACCGTACTCGGGCGACCAGCCATAGAGGCCGTAAACAATGGGTTTGGGACGTTTTTTCAAGACGCGGGGTTGAGGATGGGACTACAAAGAACGAGCGGGCCGGGCAAACTGCCCCCGGCGCCGGCCCCGCCCGCCCCCGCGCGCGCGCCCCGCCCGCCGGGCGCCCGCACTCCCCGGCCGTGGCCGAAAACCCGACGCCTGCGTACAGCCCGGCGGCCGCAGGACCGGCACCCGGCGCATCTTCGCCGGGCCGGCTGGCGGCTTTCCTTCCTTTCTACATGACCTACCTCTCCGCCGCCGATCTGGCGGCCCGCGCCAAAACCGCCGCCAAAACCCCGCCCGTGCTCCCTCCCTCCGCCGCTGCCGTGGCCCTGCCGCCCGGCATGGGCGCGGTGGCCCACGCCACCGGCACCACCTTCCGGGTGTGGGCCCCCAACGCCGAGGCGGTGGCCGTAGTCGGGCCCTTCAACGACTGGAATCCCACCCAAAACCCGCTGCACCCCGAAGCCCCCGGCTACTGGGCCGCCGATGTGCCCGCCGTGGGCCCCGGAACTGAGTACAAGTTTCACCTCAGCCGCCTGGGCCAGGAGTTCACCCGCAACGACCCCTACGCCCGGCAGGTGACCAGCTCGGCCGGCTCGTCGGTGGTCCACGATCCGCATTTTGACTGGGGCGATGATGATTTTCAGATGCCGGCCTGGAATGAGCTGGTCATCTACGAGCTGCACGTGGGCACCTTCCACGCTCCCGATGCCGAGCACGTGGGCACGTTCGGGAACGTGGCCGAAAAGCTGCCTTATCTGCGCGAGCTGGGCATCAACTGCATTGAATTATTGCCGGCCTCAGAGTTTCCCGGCAGCCGCTCCTGGGGATATAACCCCGCCAATCCCTTTGCTTTGGAGAGTGATTACGGCGGACCGGTGGCTTTTAAGGAGCTGGTGAAGCAGGCCCACCAGCACGGCATCGCGGTGGTGCTCGATGTGGTGTACAACCATTTCGGCCCCGGCGATCTGGACCTCTGGCAATTCGATGGCTGGAGTGAGAACGACGGCGGCGGCATCTATTTTTACAATGACTGGCGCGCCCACACGCCCTGGGGCGATAATCGCCCCGATTTTGGCCGGCCCGAGGTGCGCCAATACATCCGCGACAACGCCCTGATGTGGTTGCAGGACTACCGCTGCGACGGTCTCCGCGCCGACGCCATTGCCTTCATCCGCAATGTGAACGGCGAGGAAGATCCCGGCGCCGACCTGCCCGACGGCTGGAGCCTAATGCGCTGGATCAACGAGGAAATCGACCAGACCATGCCCTGGAAAATCACCATTGCCGAGGATATGCGCGGCAACGCCCGCATTACCGACAGCGTGGCCAGCGGCGGCCAGGGCTTCGACTCGCAGTGGGACGGCTCGTTTGTATACCCCATCCGCGCGGCGCTGGCGGCCAGCGCCGACGCCGACCGCGACATGGCCGCCGTGGCCGGGGCGCTCACCCAGACTTATAACGACGACGCGTTTCGCCGCGTCATCTACACCGAAAGCCACGACGAGGTGGCCAACGGCAAAAGCCGGGTCACGGAGGAGATCACGCCCGGCGCGGCCGACAGCTATTTCGCCAAGAAGCGCAGCACCCTGGGCGCGGCGCTGGTGTTCACGGCCCCCGGCATTCCCATGCTCTTTCAGGGGCAGGAGTTTCTGGCCGCCGGGGCCTTCAACGACACCGAGCCGCTGGACTGGGCCGAGGCCGACCGCCACGTCAGTCTGGGCCGCCTCTACCGCGACCTGATCGGTCTGCGCCGCAACGTCGGCGGCCACACCCGGGGCCTGGGCGGGCAGCACACCCGCGTTTCGCACGTCAATGATATCGATAAGCTGGTGGTGTTTGCCCGGCAATTTGCCGATGGCGGCCCCGGCGATACCACCCTGGTGCTGGCCAATTTCGCCAACCGGGCGTACCCGACCTACACCATCGGCCTGCCCGGCCCGGGCCGCTGGCTGGTGCGCTTCAACAGTGACTGGCGGGGCTACGACGGCGAGTTTGGCGACTTCGAAAGCCTGGTCCTGGAAGCCGAGGCCGGCGAGTACGACGGTTTCGGCTGGCACGGCAGCATCGGCGTGGCGCCGTATGCGGTGTTGATTTTGTCGCAGGAAGGCTGAGCCGGCGCCCGGCGCGCCGCTCGCCCCCGCCCGCCTTCGAACGGGGCGGCCCGCGCCCATCCGGCGCGGGCCGCCCCGTCTGTGTACTAACCCGGACGTACTTTTCGCGCTATGAACAACTCCACCCGCCCCCTCAACCACCCCGCTTCGGAACTTCAGAATGCCGCTTTCATCGTCGCCGGCGTGTTTTCGGCGGCTTTTGGGCTGAAAGGCTTTCTGTTGTCCAGTCATTTCATTGATGGTGGGGTGACGGGCATTTCCATGCTGCTGGCCACGGCCCTGAAGCTGCCGCTGGCCGCCTTTATCCTCGTCATTAACCTGCCCTTCGTGGCCCTGGGCTACCGGCAACTGGGGCGGCGCTTTGCCCTGCGCAGCACGCTGGCTATTGGCGGACTGGCGCTGGTGCTGGCCTTCGTGCCCTTTCCCGACGTCACCCCTGACCTGTTGCTGACGGCCGTCTTCGGCGGCGTGTTCATCGGGGCCGGCATCGGGCTGGCCATGCGCGGCGGAGCCGTGCTCGACGGCACTGAGATCGCCGCCCTGTTGGTGAGCCGGCACCTGGTGCTGCTCAAAGTCAGCGATATTATTCTGATTCTGAACCTGCTTATTTTCGGCGCGGCGGTCTTTCTGCTCGGCACCGAACCGGCGCTTTACTCCATGCTCACCTACTTCGCGGCGGCCCGCGTGATGGAATTCGTGCTCAACGGCATCGAGCAGTACACCGGCGTCACGATTGTCTCCGAGCAGAGCGCGGCCATCCGCGAGGCCATCACCGAGGGCCTGGGCCGGGGCGTGACCATCTACCAGGGCAAGGCGGGTTTCGGACGGCGCGGCGACCGGCTCACGGAGCGCGACATTATTTTCACCGTCGTCACCCGCCTGGAATTGCCCCAGCTCCGCGCCGAGATCCAGCGCCTCGACCCCAACGCCTTCGTCGTCCAGTACGGCATCGACGACGCGCAGGGCGGCATCATTAAAAAGCGCCCGCTGCACTAATTATAGCTTCGGAACGACTTTTTACTCGTTCCGAACGAGTAAGAGGTTGTTCTAAATTATGTGTGCAATCAAACGGCGTCATGCTCATCTAGCGTCCGAACACCTCGTTTAATTTGGTGCAAGCACTTGAAAAGGTCGCTCCGAAGGAGTAAACGGTCATCCCCAACCCAAAATCGGTCATGCAGAGCATTCTGCGCATCAAGCAGAGACGAAGCATCTCGCGTGGACGAGTAATTATCCGCGTCAATATAAGAGTCACTCGTCCACGCGAGATGCTTCGCTATGCTCTGCATGACGGGCGCAAGAAATTGACAACCAGTCACTCCGCACTCCCTGACGGACAAAAACCAGTCTTTCCCCTGATCAAAAAACCCCAAAAAAGACCGCCCAGCATTGCCGAACGGTCTTTTTCATTTTAAACCGCCGCGCCGGACGGCTGACCAGCTAGACGCTGGGGGCGTCGTAGCGCTCGGTGGCCGGCGTGGGCCAGGCACCTTCGAAGAGGAATTCGGCCAGGGGCTTGCGCACGCGGGGGGCGGTTTCTTTTTCGCGCAAGCCCTCGGGCAGGTCGGCGGCGGGACCGGGATAGCCCAGGGTGAAGACTGCCACCGGCTCGTAACCGGCCGGCACGTCGAAGGACGTGCGCACGGCGTCGGGCGAGAAGCCGGCCATCTGGTGGATTTGCAGGCCCAACTCGGCGGCCTCAATGGCCAGAGTGGCCGTGGCCTGACCCACGTCGTGCTTGGCCCAGCCGTTGGGGTTGTCGTCGTGCGAGAAGTGCAGCTTGGCGAAGCTCACCACCAGTACGGGGGCGCTTTTGGCCCAGGACTGGTTGAAGGCGACCAGGCTGGCCAGAATCTTATCGAAGGCCTCGGGCTGGCCGACGCGGCTGCCGGTGAGGAAACGCCACGGCTCTTCGCCGAAGCAGGACGCGGCCGACGAGGCGGCGGTAAAAACCTGCTGCATCACCTCGGCCGATACCGGCTGGTCGGCGTAGGCGCGGGGGCTGCGGCGCTGGGTCAGCAACGGCAGAATAGCGTGTTCGAGGTGGAGAACGTTGGTCGGGTCGGCCATGAAAAAGGCGATTTAAAGGGGGTAAAAAAAGAAGAAAAGAGCGGGGGCACCGGGTTCAGCCCGTCCCCCGCCACCCCAAACATTCGCGGCGGCGCGAAGTTACGGCCCGGCCGCAGCGCCCGACCCCGCCCGGCGGCCGAAAAAACGCGGGCCAGGGCATTTTCTGCGCCCTTCACCGCTTACCTTTCGCCGCGCTCTTTTTATTCCCATTGCTCCCCGCTCTTATGCAATCCACGCCCCACACCCCCGACGCCCTGTTTCCCGACGCCCTGCTGGTGGAAGTGGCCTGGGAAGTCTGCAACCAGGTGGGCGGCATTTACACCGTCATCCGCAGCAAGGTGCCGGCCACCGTGCCGGCCTGGGGCGAGCGCTACTGCCTGCTGGGGCCGTATTTCGCCCATCAGGCCCAGGGCGAGTTTGAGCCGTTTGAGGAGCTGGCCATTCACACCGCCGCCGATCCGTTCGGGGCCGCCGTGCGCACCATGCGCGCCCAGGGCTACGACGTGCAGATCGGCACCTGGCTCGTGACGGGCCGGCCCCGCGTCGTGCTCATCAACCCGCTGCAGGCGTATTCCCGCCTCGGCGAACTCAAGAGCGAGCTCTGGCAGCACCACGCCATCCCGGCCCCCGACACCGACGATCTGCTGCACCAGGTCATCGCCTTCGGCCACCTGACCACGATTTTCTTCCAGCACGTCGCCGCCCAGCTGAAGCCCGAGCGGCGGCTGCTGGGCCACTTTCACGAGTGGATGACGGGCGTGGCCATCCCCGAGCTGCGCCGGCTGCAAGTGCCCGTGCACCTCATCTTCACCACCCACGCCACCCTGCTGGGCCGCTACCTGGCCATGAACGACGACGCCTTCTACGACCACCTCATGTGGGTGAGCTGGGAGGCCGAAGCCCGGAAATTCAACATCGAGCCGGCCGTGCGCATGGAGCGCGCCGCCGCCCACGGCAGCCACGTCTTCACCACGGTGAGCGAGCTCACGGTGCGCGAGTGCATCTATTTGCTCGACCGCATTCCCGACGCTGTGCTACCCAACGGGCTCAACATCGAGCGCTTCGTGGCCCTACACGAGTTTCAGAACCTGCACCAGAAGTACAAGGCCAAGATTCACGAGTTCGTGATGGCTCACTTCTTCCAGTCCTACGCCTTCGACTTGGATAAAACGCTCTACTTCTTCACCTCCGGCCGCTACGAGTACCATAATAAAGGCTTCGACCTGACCCTGGAAGCCCTCGCCCGCCTCAACCACCGCATGCAGGAAAGCGGGCTGGAAGGTCAGGTAGTGATGTTTTTCATCACCAAGCGCCCCTTCACCAGCATCAACCCGCAGGTGCTCGAACGCCGCGCCGTGCTCGATGAAGTGCGCGAAACCTGCCGCGCCATCGAGCAGCAGGTGGGCGAGCGCCTCTTCTACGCCGCCGCCGCCAGCCAGGACCACAAGCTCCCCGAGCTGGGCTCGATGGTGGACGACTACTGGAAGCTGCGCTACCGCCGCACCTTGCAGAGCTGGAAAACCAATGCCCTGCCCCCCGTCGTGACCCACAACCTGGTTAACGATCAGGACGATGAGATTCTCAATTTCATGCGCCGGGCTCAGCTCCTCAACCACCGCCACGACCGGGTGAAGATGGTTTATCACCCCGATTTTGTGTCACCCTCCTCGCCCCTGCTGGGCATGGACTACGGGCAGTTTGTGCGCGGCTGCCACATGGGCGTATTCCCGTCCTACTACGAGCCCTGGGGCTACACGCCGCTCGAATGCGTGGCCCGGGGCGTGCCCGCCGTCACGTCCGACCTCTCGGGCTTCGGCGACTACGTGCTCCAGACCATCCCCGACCCCGAGCAGAAGGGCATTTTTGTGGTTCATCGGCAGGAAAAGTCCTTCGATGAATCGGCCGAAGAGCTGACCGATACGCTCTGGCAGTTCCTGCTGCTCAACCGGCGCGAGCGCATCATGCAGCGCAACGCAGTGGAAAGCTCGGCCGAGCTGTTTGACTGGAAAAACCTGCGCGGCCACTACGACCGCGCCTACGCCCTGGCCCTGGAACGGAGCTAACTCCCCGCGCCCGCCGGCAGCGGGCGCTTATTCTTCGTTGTCATGCGCCATCAACTGCTTCTGGGGGTGATTTTGCTCGGTGCCGGCGGCGCCCTGGCCCACGAGTTCTGGCTCGAAGCCCCGCACTTCCGCGTGGCGCCCGGCCAGACCGTGGCCCTGCGGCCCCTCGTGGGCGAGGAGTTTCACGGCGAGCCCTGGACCAACCAGGCCGCCCGGATTCGTCGGTTCGTGCGCTACGGCCCGGCCCCGGCAGACTCCACCGACCTGACGCCCGCCCCCGCTCCCAGCTTCGCCCCGGCCGATACGTTTCGCACGACGCTCACCTTCGGGCGGGCCGGCACCCACGTCGTGCTGCTGCAATCCAACGATTCTTTTATCGAGCTGCCCGCCGCCCAGTTCACCGCCTACCTCCGCGAAGAAGGGCTCGATAACATCCTGCAGCTGCGTCAGGAGCAAAGTCAGCAGGTCCGCCCCGGCCTCGAAACCTACCGCCGCTGCGCCAAAGTCCTGATTGAGGCCGGCGCGCCCGCCGCCCGGCCCGCCCCCGCCGATACTGCCTACCGCCGCGTTTTCGCCCTGCCCCTGGAGTTAGTACCCGAGCAGAATCCCTACCGCCTCGCCCCCGGTCAGGCCCTCACCGTGCGGGTGTTGCGCGCCGGCCGGCCCGCGCCCGGCACGCTGGTCCAGGTCTGGCAGCGCCGGCCCGACGGCCGGCCGGCCGCTCATTTCACCACCCGGGCCAACCAAAACGGGCGAGTGCTGTTACGATTATCGGATCCGGGGCCCTACCTGCTCGCCGCCGTGCGCATGACCGAGGCCCCTGCCAGCCTGCGCAACCGCGCCGACTGGCAATCAACCTGGGCCTCGCTCACCTTCGCCGGACCACCCGCCGCCCGGCGGCAGGCCGGGCCCGGGCATTAGCCTGCTTCGTCTAAAAATTTAGGTTTTTTCTTTACCTTCGCCGTTCTCTTACCCTCCTTGCCTCACGTTGATATGAAGTACACGATTGATAAAAAAGAAAGCTACACCATCATCACCATTGAGGAAAAGAAGCTCGATACGACCGTCGCGCCCGACCTCAAATCGGAGTTCGTGAAGCTCAACGCGGAAGGCATCAACAACCTGATCCTGGACCTCACTAACGTGAAGTACACGGATTCGTCGGGCCTCAGCTCTATCCTGATTGCCAATCGCTTGTGCAACTCCACGGGCGGCCTGCTGGTGCTCACCGGCCTGCAGGATCACGTCCTGAAACTGATCACAATCAGCAAGCTGGAGTCGGTTCTGCACATCCTGCCCACCGTGGAAGAAGGTATCGATCGGGTATTTCTGCACGCCATCGAGCGTGATCTGACGGACAAAGAATAAAAAATCGATCTGTTTCAGGGGTTGTCAGTTGTCAGCTTGGGCGTTGACGATTGGCAACCACTCTTTTTTATCGGTCATCCCGAACCCGAGGGCCGCCGCTGCCGGCCGCCCGACCATTAGCCCCCGCAACCTTGACTTTTGAGCTGAAGATCCTGGGCTCGGCCTCCGCCACGCCCGTTCTGGGGCGTCACCCCACGGCGCAGGTCCTGGCCGTGGGCGCCCACCACTACCTCATCGACTGCGGCGAAGGCACGCAGTGGCAGATGCTGGAACATCGCGTGCGCCCCCACCAGCTCCGGGCCATCTTCATCTCGCACCTGCACGGCGATCATTACTTTGGGCTGTTTGGCCTGCTGGGCACCATGCACCTGTCGGGCCGCACCCAGCCGTTGCAGCTCATCGGCCCCCCCGGCCTCGATGAAGTCCTCATTGCCCAGGCCCGGGTGTCGAGCATGCAGCTCGGTTTCGCCATGGAATTCACCGTCGTGGACACCGAAACGCACGGCATCGTTTACGAAGACGCGTACGTGAGCGTGGCCTCGCTGCCCATGCGCCACCGCATTCCGTGCACCGGCTACCTGTTTTCCGAACAGCCCCGCCGCGCCAATCTGCTCAAGGAAAAGCTGCCGGCCGGCCTCGCCCCCGCGCAGCTGGCGCGCCTCGCCCAGGGCGAAGACCTGGCCCCCGACGAGTTCCAGCCCGGCCTGCGCCACGCCGATGTGGCGGGCCCGGTGCCCATCCCGCGCCGCTACGCCTTTTTCTCCGACACGCTCTACACGCCCGCCCTCGCCGAGCTCATTCGCGGGGCCGACCTGCTTTACCACGAGGCCACTTTCCTGGAAGACATGGAGGAGCGCGCCGCCCAAACCCACCACAGCACCGCCCGCCAGGCCGCCCAGCTCGCCCGCGCCGCCGGCGTGCAGCGCCTGCTGCTGGGCCACTTTTCCAGCCGCTACAAAACCCTGGAACCGCTGCTCCACGAGGCCCAGGCCGTGTTTCCGGCGGTCGAGCTCGCGCTCGAAGGGCTGGTGATCAGCCTGTAACTCCCGGCCCGGATCGGCGGCCCTAACTTTTGGGATCAGGGCGGGTTGAGAGCTTTCCGGTTCTGCTTTTTTTCTTCAGTCCTGCCCCCGCTCACGGCGGGAGCCTTCCTCATGAACACCTTTACCCACAAGAAACAGCAGCTTTACCTCGTCCTGAGCGGTGTTTTTCTGGTTAATGCCCTGCTGGCGGAAGTCATTGGCGTGAAGATTTTTTCGGCCAGCAAGCTCATGGGTTTGCCGGGTAATCTCACGGCTGGGGTCCTGGTCTGGCCCGTGGTTTTTATCACGACCGACATCATCAACGAGTATTTTGGCAAAAAGGGCGTGCTGCGCGTCAGCTACCTGGCCGTGGTGCTGATTCTGTTCGCCTTCGCCGTGATCTACGTCACCACCCGCCTCCCCCCGGCCGACTTCTGGCTGGCGGTCAACAACAAGGACAACCTCGGCCGGCCGTTCGACATCGACTTTGCCTACCAGAGCATTTTCCGGCAGGGGCTGGGTATTATCACCGGCTCCATCGTGGCCTTCGCCGTGGGCCAGATCCTC
Organism: Hymenobacter sp.; assembly: GCA_043780755.1. Lineage (GTDB taxonomy): Bacteria > Bacteroidota > Bacteroidia > Cytophagales > Hymenobacteraceae > Hymenobacter. The sequence continues at coordinate 4,721 of JAYWCH010000148.1, read as the reverse complement.
GATGCCAGCATTTTTGAGGCGCTGCGCAAAGCCACCGGGGGCCGCCACATCTGGCTGCGCGCCACCGGCTCCACCCTCATCTCGCAGCTGATCGACTCCTTTGTGGTGCTCTACGTGGCCTTCTACGTGTTCGGCAACTGGACGATAGATCAGGTAATCAGCGTGGCTACTACCAATTACTGGTATAAATTCGCGGCCGCCGTCATCCTCACGCCGGTCCTCTACCTGGCCCACTTCCTGATCGACCGCTACCTGGGCCAGGAAGAAACCGTCGAGCTGCAAGTCGAAGCTATCGCGGATGTGAGCGTCTGATTTTAACCCCTGATCCCTGCTGTTTTGCTGCGTCTCTCTATTTTCCTGCTCACCGTGGCCGCCGCGCTGGCGCCGGTCCGGGCGTGGGCGCAATTTAATTTTGCGCCCGGCACCTACGATTTGACCAACCGGGCCAAAGGCGCCGCCTCACTCAAACTGGTGCTGGCCGAAGCAGGCCGCCCGACCGTGGTAGCGGGCGTTCGCAACGGCCGGGAGCGCACCTTCCGCAGCGCGGAGTTGAGCAGCTTTACCATTGGCGACCACCGCTTTATCCGAGCAAACGAATTCCGGTTCCGCAGCGGCGCCGATGCCGAGTTCAACGAGCCCACGCTGCTGGAAGTGGTGGAAACCGGGCCGGTTGAGCTGTGCTACTATTACTATCTGGTGGAAGGCGGGCCCAATTTCAAAGCCCACGTGAAGCTGCCCGTGCTGCGCAAGGCTGGCAGTAGTACGTTCTTTGCGTACAGTCCCGGCCGCACGCCGGGCTTCGACCAAAAACTAGCCCCCGGCGGCTTTGTGGCATCCCTCTTCCCGGCCGACCCCGTGCTGCAACGACAGTTTGCCACCAACGGCATCGGCCGGGCGCAGCTGGCCGCCGCTGTGCACGCCTACAACCAGGGCGTGCGCTTAACCCGTTAAATTTCCCCCATGTCCCGCATCCTGACCGGCATCCAAAGCACGGGCCGCCCGCACCTCGGCAACCTGCTCGGCGCCATTCTGCCCGCCATCGAGCTATCGAAAGACCCGGCCAACGACTCGCTCTACTTCATCGCCGACCTGCACTCGCTCACCACCGTACGCGACGCCGAGCTGCTGCGCCATAACACTTACGCCGTGGCCGCCGCCTGGCTGGCCTGCGGCTTCGACACCGAAAAAAACCTGTTCTACCGCCAGTCCGACGTGCCGCAGGTGACCGAGCTGACCTGGTACCTGAGCTGCTTCACGCCCTACCCGATGCTGGCTAACGCCCACTCGTTCAAGGATAAATCCGATAAACTATCGGACGTGAACGCCGGCCTTTTCTCTTATCCGGTGCTCATGGCGGCCGATATTCTGCTCTACGATGCCGACATCGTACCCGTGGGCAAGGACCAGATTCAGCACCTGGAGATTGCCCGCGACATTGCCGCCGCCTTCAACAGCCGCTACGGCGACACGCTGGTGCTGCCCCAGGCCCGCGTCGATGCCCAACTGATGACCATTCCCGGCATCGACGGCCAGAAGATGAGCAAGAGCTACGGCAACACCATCGACGTTTTCGCGCCCGAAAAAGAGCTGCTGAAAACCATCCGCAGCATTGTTTCGGACAGCACGCCGCTGGAAGCCCCCAAAGATCCCGCCACCGATACCACCTTTCAGCTCTACTCCCTGCTGGCCCCGGCCGGGGAAACGGCCGACCTGCGCGCCCGGTACCTGGCCGGCGGCTACGGTTACGGCCACGCCAAACAAGCGCTCTACGAGCTGATTTTGCGCCGCTTCGCCCCCGAGCGGGAGCTGTTCAACCACTACATCACCAACCTGCCCGAGCTGGATGCCCGGCTGGCCGTCGGCGCCCAACGCGCCCAGGACTACGGCGCTGGCGTGCTGGCCAAAGTGCGCCAAAAAATAGGCTACGGCCGCAGTGGGCAGTAGCCTACTACATTGATCCGGGCGGAGCCGGACTTAATAGTCCTGTTCGTTCGAAAAGCTGAAGCCTACTTTGCTGCCCCGGCTTACCTGCTGATTTTCCAGCTTTTGCTTGACGCTGATTTTCTGAATATCGAGCAGCGGGGGGGCAATCAGGTCGTTGTTGATGGCCGCGATCATGGCGCTTTCCACAAACAGGCGCATGGCTTCGGGCGTAACTAAGTTGTCCGACATGTCATTGTTGGGCAGCTCCAGTTGCTGGACGCCCTCCAGGAAATAGTGGTTGTCGATGTTGATCAGCAGCCGGCCGACGAGGTAGCCGGGATCGTTCATTCGCTGGTATTTAATGCTGTCGGCCATGAAGTTATAGGCCATGATGTGGCCGAAAAAACGCCGCCGGAACGCCTCGGCCACGTAGGCGCTGGGCATGGGGCCGTAGTCGTCGGGGAAAGTGATGACGTTGGAATGCATCACAAATACCAGCAGATCGCCCGAAAATTTGATGTGAAATTCCATGTCGTTGATGGAGCGGTACTCAATCACGACGCTGGCATCGAAGTTGGTGAGCCGGCGGGCCAGCTCCACGCCCAGCTCCTGCGAAACCTGGCGCAGACAATCGAACGCGGCCTGAGTATTGCGAAAAATAGCCTGCTTGGCGGTTGATTTTTCCTTTAGACCGTCGAAAATCTGGTCGAGCCGGTCAGCCGGCAGCTCGATGGGCGAACCCGCTTCGGCCGCAGCGTGCGTTTCGGGAATAGCGGTCGTGGTGAGGGCGTCATCGGTCGCGGGTTCGCTGGCCGGGGCCTTGCGCGGTTTGCGAACAACGCTGGCCTTAACAACTTTAGCGGCTTTCCGGGGCGCCGGGGTAGGGGCGGCGATTTGATCGGGCGCCGGCGCGGCCGTGGTTTCAGCCGGGATGAACAGCTCGGGGACGGCACTTTTTTTGGTCGGGGACTTGGCCATTTGAGGAGAAAATAGCGCCCTGAAAAGAGGCAGTGGGGAGGAAAGCGGCGGAGTCAATCCGCACTCAGGAACATAGTTACGGCCCAATGGTTCTGTTACGAAGCCAGAGGGCCGGATGGATGCGGACCCGTCAATTTAGCGCCGGGCGCCGGCTCCCCGGCAAATCCATTTTCGCGGGCCGAATCTAACTCCGGGGGCGCACTCAACCGACCCACCACCGCCCATTCCGGACTGCGAAATGCCACCGTCCGCAAGCCGGCGCCAATAGAACCAGCTCCCGGCAGCAACATGGCCTGCGCCGCAGGCTGGGCTAAAGCCGCCCCCACCGAGCGCACGGCCCCGGCCGGCACCGCCCGGCGCGCCAGCTCGGCCAACAGGATTTCGCCATCCAGAGTCGCCAGCTGCCGGGCCAGCCGGGTTTCCAGCTCGGCGCGGTGGTTTACCCGGGCGCCGTTGGTCTGAAAACGGGAGTCCGTTGCCCAGTCCGGGTGGCCGAGGGCTTCGCAGAGCTGCCGAAATTGCCCATCCGAGCCCACGGCCAGAACCAGAGGAAAGGCATTGGCGGCCTGGTACACCACGCCGTACGGCACAATGCTGGGATGCCCCGAGCCGAGCGGCGCCGGGTCGTGCCCGGTCACGAGGTAAGTAGCGGCCTGATTGGCCAGCGAGGCCAGCGCACTGTCGAGCAGGCTGACCTGCACCAGCGCGCCGCGCCCGGTTTTTTCCCGCTGGAATAAAGCCGTCAGCAAGCCTTCCTTGAGCTGGTGGGCCGCCAGCAAATCCACCATAGCGACCGGCATTTTTTGCGGCGGCTGGCCCGACCCGGCGGCGTTGAGGTACATAAAACCGGTTTCGGCCTGTAATACGGCGTCGTAGCCGGCGCGGGCCGTAGCGGGACCGTAGCCGGTGAGGTGGCCGTAAATCAGGCGCGGGTTGGCGGCGGATAAGGTGGCGTAGTCGGCGCCCAGCCGCTCGGCATCGCCGGGCTTGTAGCTCACCAGCACGATATCGGCGCGGGCGGTCAGATGCAGCAGGCGGGCCCGGCCGGCGGCGGTGGTCAGCTCCAGCACGATGGATTGCTTACCCCAGTTGGAGGCGGCGAAATAGGCAGAAACAGTGGACGTGGCCCCCGTCTCCGCCGCTGATTTCCAAGTGCGCGTGACGTCGCCGGCCGGGCTTTCCACCTTGAGTACTTCCGCGCCGAGCTCGGCAAAGAACTGGCCCACCTGCGGGCCGGCCAGCACGGCCGCTAATTCGAGCACGCGCAGGTGCGCAAAAGGGAGCTGGTCGGGCATGGGGAGATTTTTTGAGTGCGCGGCTTACAAGAAAACTGTTTAAGAAGTCATTTTTAGCACGTTTGTCATCCTGAGCGGAGCGAAGGACCTGATCACGCATGACTGATGACCGTTCAGACGTGATCAGGTCCTTCGCTCCGCTCAGGATAACTGGTTTGTGACTTCCCAAACAGTTTCAAGCTAAGCCAAGAAATTCAATTCGCTCCGACAAATATCTTACCATTGGTCCCGTCGCCAGCTTGCCGGGCCGCGTGAAAGGCCGACAACCAGTCCGGAATCCGGGCCGCAATTTCGGCCGCCAAGTAGCGTTACAGTTATATTCGGATCAATTCCCGGCTTCAGCAGCCGCGTGGGGTTAGGGCGTATCTTTGCCTCCAAATCAAGCGGTTTGCTGGCCCGGGAATCACGGTCAGCCTTTTACAACTTTCACTCGCTGAACCTTGAATTTTAACGAATTTAACCTCCACGACGACCTGTTGGCCGGCGTGGACGCCATGAATTACCAGCAGGCCACGCCCATTCAGG
>JAYWCH010000147.1:0-3029 GCA_043780755.1 Hymenobacter sp. | reverse complement strand
CATCGCCATGGACTCGACCGAAGGACTGACCCGCGGCGCCATTGTGCGCGACCTCGGCGCCCCGATGTCGATGCCCACCGGCGAAGCCATCAAAGGCCGTCTGTTTAACGTTATTGGTCAGGCCATTGACGGCATTCCGCAGCCCAAAAGCGACGGCCCGCTGCCGATTCACCGCTCGGCGCCGCCGTTTGAGGACCTAGCTACGTCGTCGGAGATTCTCTACACCGGCATCAAAGTAATTGACTTGCTCGCTCCTTATGTGAAGGGCGGTAAAATCGGCTTGTTCGGCGGGGCCGGCGTGGGTAAAACTGTGCTGATCATGGAGCTGGTGAACAACATTGCCAAAGCGTACGCTGGCCTGTCGGTGTTTGCTGGCGTGGGCGAGCGGACCCGCGAAGGCAACGACTTGCTGCGCGAATTCATTGAGTCGGACATCATCAAGTACGGTGACGAGTTCAAGCACTCGATGGAGCAGGGCGGCTGGGACCTGAGCAAAGTAGACGAAACGGAGCTGCTCAAGTCGCAGGCTACTCTCGTTTTCGGCCAGATGAACGAGCCTCCCGGAGCCCGGGCCCGCGTCGCCCTCTCGGGTCTGACGATTGCCGAGAACTTCCGCGATGGCGACGGCACCGGTGCCGGCCGCGACATTCTGTTCTTTATCGACAACATCTTCCGCTTCACGCAGGCGGGTTCGGAAGTATCGGCTCTGCTGGGTCGGATGCCTTCGGCCGTGGGTTACCAGCCAACGCTGGCCACCGAGATGGGCGCCATGCAGGAGCGCATCACGTCGACCAAGCGCGGGTCCATTACTTCGGTGCAGGCCGTTTACGTGCCCGCCGATGACTTGACCGACCCGGCGCCGTCGACGACTTTTGCCCACCTGGACGCCACGACGGTATTGAGCCGCAAAATCTCCGAGCTAGGTATCTACCCCGCCGTTGACCCGCTGGACTCGACCTCACGCATCCTGTCGGCCGACGTGATCGGCGACGAGCACTACAATACCGCCCAGCGGGTGAAAGAAATTTTGCAGCGCTACAAAGAGCTGCAGGACATCATCGCCATTCTGGGTATGGATGAGCTTTCGGAAGAGGATAAGCAGGTCGTGAACCGCGCTCGCCGCGTGCAGCGCTTCCTGTCGCAGCCCTTCTTCGTGGCGCAGCAGTTCACTGGTCTGCAAGGCGTGTTGGTTGATATCAAGGATACCATCCGCGGCTTCAACGAAATCATCGACGGTAAGCACGACCACCTCCCCGAAGCGGCGTTCAACCTCGTGGGTACCATTGAGGATGCCGTGGCCAAAGGCGAGAAGCTGATTGCCGAAGCAAAGTAGGTTCCGGCGGCGGGCGGCTCCTGGTTTTTAACCAGCCACGAACTGCCCGCCACTCCCCACGAACACCTGACATTTAGATTATGCACCTGGAAATTATCACCCCTGACCGCAAGGTATTCGAAGGCGAAGTGACCTCGGCCCGGTTTCCGGGCGCCGATGGCTTGTTTGAAGTCCTCGATAACCACGCGCCGCTGATTGCCGCCCTGCGTGCCGGCGAGGTCACGCTGACCGGCGCGGCCGGCCGCGAAGCCATCCGCATCGAAGGCGGCGTGGTGGAAGTGCTGCGCAACAACGTGATTGTGCTGGCGGAGAGCGTGATTGCTTAAGAGTAGTTCACGATCGTTTTTTGCTGAAAGAAGCCTTTCCTTTGTTGAGGAAAGGCTTCTTCATTTCCCGCGGTTTTAGCAACCGGTATTTAGCCCTTGCTCCGAAGTCCTGCGTTTTTACTTACCCCGATATACTGCGGGACCAATCATGACCATTCTCCCTAAAATCACGCCCATCTACCAAACCTCGGTCTTCAAATTTGATGATCTGGACGCGGTACAGCAGTATTTCGACGAGCCGGGCAGCCGGTATCTCTACTCGCGAAACGGCAATCCAAACAGCGACGAGCTGGCCGAAGCTGTTAACCATTGGGAAGGCGGCGCGGGCGCGGTGGCCACGGGCTCGGGCATGGCGGCCATTTTCGCGGCCTTGCTCACGTATTGTCAGGCTGGCGATCACGTGCTGTGCGCGGCTGATATCTACGGCGGCTCGGCGGCGCTGCTCAATCTGGAGCTGAGCCGCTTGGGCATCACCGTGAGCTACGTGCCGTTCGAGACTCTGTACGAGCTGCAGGAGTACGTGCAGCCCACCACGAAACTGCTGCTCTGCGAAACGATGAGCAACCCGCTGCTGCGCGTCGTGGACCTGCGGACTCTGGCCGACGAGTGCCACCGGCACGGGCTGAAGCTGGTGGTGGATAACACCTTCGCCACGCCGGTCCTGACCCGGCCGCTGGCCCACGGCGCCGACCTTTCACTGCACAGCGTAACCAAGTACCTCGCCGGTCACTCCGACGTGACGGCCGGCGCCGTGGTGGCCCGCACGCCGGCGGATGCGGCCCGGCTCCGGCAAATCGGCACCGTATTCGGCCTGACCCTGAGCCCGATGGAAAGCTGGCTGAGCGTGCGCGGTCTCAAAACCATGCGCCTGCGGGTGGCCGCGCACAGCGATAATGCGCAGCAGGTGGCGGAATTTCTGGCGCAGCATCCGGCCGTGACGGCCGTTTATTACCCCGGCCTGCCTTCGCACCCGCAGCACGCGCTTGCGCTGGCTCAGGGCGGCGCCCACTTCGGAGGAATGCTCTCGTTCCGGCTGGCCGATGATGCGGCGGTGGTTAATTCCTTCATGCAGCGCGCCCAGCGGTTCCCGTTCGCGCCTTCGCTGGCGGGGGTTGATTCCTCGTGCTCGCACCCGCTCTACACCTCGCACCGGGCGCTGAGCGATGCGCAGCGGACCGATCTGGGCATAACAGTCGGGCTGGTGCGGCTGAGCGTGGGCATCGAGCCGATTGAGGAGCTGCTGGCCGATCTGGCGCAGGCGCTGGCGTAAGGCGGTAGCTTTTAGCCAAATCCGGAACCTTTCTGCGACTAAAAAAACGGACGGCCCGGGCAGCTTGAGACGAGTAATTATTCGTCTCAAGCTGCCCGGG
>JAYWCH010000146.1:0-3364 GCA_043780755.1 Hymenobacter sp. | reverse complement strand
GGCATTGCCGATATTCGGGTCAGCGGCGGAAATTTATCGGCCTACACGGCGCTATCGCCGATTTTTAATATCGATTATGGCAAGCTGGCCGGCAGCTCGCAGTTCAACTACGCCACTGGCTCGGGCCTGCATCCGGTGGGCAAGGGCCACGGCTATGACTTCGGGGTGGCGGCCGAAGTAGGTAAAATAGTGCGCCTGGGCGCTTCCCTCACCGATCTGGGATCGATGAGCTGGACCGGTAACGTGGTCACCGCGTCCGACCAGCAGTTGCAGCGTACCAGCTCGCCGGGCGTTGATACCTACAACGTGGTGAAGGAAATCGCGCAGCAGTTCGACACCAATCAAAGCAACCTGTTTACCTACCAGGCCGCTCAGGACCGGCGGGCCGCGCTGCCCGCCAAGCTGCGGCTGGGGGCCGGTGTGCGCCTGAGCAGCCTGTTCGAAGCCGGAGTCGATTTCACCGCTCCTTTGAATAAAGTGGCGGGCAACCTGACAGCCCCTTTCCTGGGGCTGGGCGTTGATTTCCGGCCGTTGAGCTGGATTCGTTTCAGCAGCGGTGTGAGTGGCGGGGCGGGGTACGGCACCAGCCTGCCGCTGGGCCTCACGCTGGTGACACCGGTGTGGGAGGCGGGGCTCAGCTCCCGCGATGTTTTGGGCTATTTTAGCGAAAAGAACCCTTACTACTCAGTGGCGCTGGGTTTTCTGCGGTTTAAGCTGGGGGGCAAAAGCTAATCCGGCACCACCACGAAGCCCGGTAGTCCCAGCTTGCTGCGCCGTCCGCCGAGCTTTAACCCTTCGTCGACGTAATTACAGGCTTTGCCCAATGCGTTGGGGGTTTCAATAACGCCGAGGTTGGGGTTGTCTTCGCGGGCCACGTAAATGCGGCCGTCGGGCCCGCGCTGCAGGGCGCCAATTTTGCGGTTGGCCGACTTGCCGACCAGCGTCTTGGCTTTGGTCTTAAGATCGAACTGCCAGATTTCGGTCTGGCCGCCGCCCACGCCGTTGCAGGTGCCGTAGAGCTTGGAGCCGTCGGGCGAGAATTCCACGCCGTAGGCTTCGGCATAGGGGCCGAAGCTGCGCGGGTTGCTCACCTTGCCGGTATTGCGGTCGAAGTCGTAGAGCTCAAATCTGTTGGATTCGCGCCAGAGGGCAGAGGCGAGGTGGCGGCCGTCGGGGGAGAATTTCAGGGCGCCGATGGCGTTGCGGCCGGGGCCGGCGTTCATGCTGCCCACGTTGCTGAACAGCGGTTTGCCCCCCACGCCATCGGCCGTGACGAGGTAGGAGACGAAGGCGTTGGAATTCCAGCGGTGGGCCACCACCCAGGTATCGCGGCCGTTGGCGTGGCGCACGGCGGCGAGCTTTTCGGCCACCGGCTGAATGAGCAGCAGGTTTACCCGGGGCAGGTCGCCGAAGCCGTCGTCGCGGGTCATGTCCACGATGGAGTAGCGCAGGCCGTTGGGGGTGCCCTGCGGCGCCACGGTGAAGATGTAGAAGACGTTGCCGGCACCGGGGTCGGGTACGATGAGGGCCGATTGGGTGCTGCTGCCGCTGCCCATCAGCTTGCGGCCGTTGGGCATGGGCTGATGCCGGCGGTTCCACACGGTTTCGCCGTTGGTGTAGAACAGCAGCTCGCCCTTGGCCGTCGTGGCCACTGCGCAGCCCTCGTAAGTGCTCATTTTGCCATCGTTGAGTGGCTTGGGCATGTTGCCATCGGCGAAGCTGAGGCCGGCCTGCTGGCCGAAATACCAGATATCGGTAGGCCGCTGGGCGCGGGCGGCGCCGGCCAGCAACAAGGGGAGCAGCGCAAGCAAGAGACGTTTCATAGATAGAGCAAATTACGGGTGGTCGTGCGCCTGAACGTAAAACCAGGCTCCAACGGTGTATGCGCCCCGCCACCCGCCGTCCCACTTAGCCTGCTGGCTGGGCGCGTCGCACCGGTCGGGCCAGCAGCAGCCCCAGCACTCCGAGCAGGGCTAGTGGCATCAGAAAATAGACAAATTGCAGTCCCGCCGGGTTGCCCAGCGCCCCGGCCAGGCCATTGAGCGGCAACAGCAGCGGTAAAAGCAGCCCCAGCAGCGCCCATTGCCAACGTGGCGGCAGCCGTAGCCCGAAGGCCAGCAGCGGTAGCAGCAGCACCGCATCATAATACAAATGGTAAGTGGTGAGCAGCGTCAGCGTACTGATGATGAGGAAAATGTACCAATCCGCCAGTGGCTCCCCCGCACGCCGGAGCCGGGCCAGCCGCCAGCCGGCCGCCAGCCACAGCGCCCCGTGCAGCAGCGGGTGCCAGGCGCTGCTGCCGGGCCGCAGCCATTCCAGCACATTGCCCAGCTCCAGGCGCAGGGTCAGGCCCTGGGTGAGGGGGTAGTCCGGATCGGTGGGGTCGAAGGACTGGGCGCGCACCTGGGCCAGCAGGTGCTGGTAGCTGGGGAGTAAATCGCCGGGCACCGCTACCCACCGCCAGGCCACGGCGCTGAGCAGCGCTACCACCAGCGCAGCCACCGCCAGCGTCCGCCACTGCTTTTGCCAGAGAAACCACGCGGCAAAAGGCAGCAGCAGCGTGATTTTGAAAGCCGCCAACCCCAGCAGCGCCCCGGCCAGCAGCGGTTGCCAGCTCGTCCCGGGGCCCGGGGGACTTGCCGGAGGTACTTGCTGACCAGGAAGCGCGCTTCCAGAAAAATGATCTCTGATCGAGGTATCGCCCACGACCACTGCCCCAACGCCAAGCGCCAGCGCCAGGAACGTCGGTTGGCCGGTGAGCAGCGCCGGCACCGTGCCTTTGAGCGCCAGAGCGGCAATGAGAAAGTGCCACCACGGCAGTGCCCGGGCCGGTGCGGGTCGCAACAGTCGGGGCCAGAGGGCGGCCAGCAGCCCCAGGCTCAGGCCGGCCAGAATGGACCAGAGGGGGGCGGCCACGGCGTATGGAAGCCGGCCCACGGTGAGGCCGAAGAGCGCCGCCGCCCACGGCGGGTACAAAAACGGCAGGTTGGGCAGGCCGGGCTGAGTGCGGCTGGTCAGGTGCTCTTGCCCGACGATGCTTTGCCAGCCCTGCTTTAGGGTGGCGTCGTGGTAGGGATTGCCGCCCTGGCGCAGCACGGCCTGGCCCACGTAGCAGGTGCGGAAATCCATGGGCCGGTCGGCATCGGGCCGGGGTTCGCGCAGCACCCTGCTCAGGTTGAACAGGGCGAGCAGCGAGAGCAGGAGCAGCAGGGAGCGGGGCACGACGGCAAGTTAGGCGTCCGGCCGTGGCGCGAAGCCGTGCCGCGTACGGCGAGGTGGATTTTTTGTGGTTCCGATTAATTTTTAGAACCTGTTCAATAATACAAGAAAAGGTCATGTCAAGAAAAGGTCATACAGAGCGTAG
>JAYWCH010000145.1:0-8220 GCA_043780755.1 Hymenobacter sp. | reverse complement strand
GGCTCGCCGAAGCTCAGATTGATAACATCAAAACCCTTAGCGGCCAGCTCGCGGGCCTTTTTAGCCATGGCAATGGTGGCAGATTCGTTCATCGCCAACAGGCGATCGGAGAGCGGCGTGACAACGGTGAGCGCGGCGGTACTGGACATAAAAATGGAGGAATAACTGAGGTAGTAAAGCTACGCCCTGGGCGCTAAGCCGCAATCAGGGCGCTAACTATAGCAGATCAACTATTTATTCGCCCAGCCGCCGCCAGCAGCGCCATAGCACGCTCAGATCCATCTCCGGCTCGTACTCTTTGGCATAAATCAATTCCAGCCGCCGCCGCGTATCCGCGCTGAGCGGGACGGTGGTCACGGCCGCGTCGGCCGGCGAGAGCACCGCCGGCACGGCCCGGGCCGGACCGGCAATGGTGCGCAGCCCCACCCACGTACGCCGCCCCAGCAGCACGGCCAGACAATGACGCAGGAACCCGGCTTTCCGGGTCTGAAACCCAATGAGCAGCGGCGCCAGCAGCAGCAGGCCCACGCTGCTCAGCACGTCGAGCAGACGCTTGACGCGGGCGGGCCGGGGCTGGTAGAGGTTGAAGGCAATGTCGAGGGTGTAATAATCGCCGGGCGAATCCTTGCTGCTGCTGCCGATGATGTACTGGCTGTCTTCGGGCAGAATTTTATACGCCACCGGGGGCACGGCGGGCAGACTCAGCATGAGGGTGATTATCTGACTGGCGGGCAGATCTTTGCCGCAGAAAATCAGCTCGTCCAGCGCATAGAGGCGGATGATCTCGGCGAGCTGGCGCAGCTCGCCCAGCGGCTCGGCGAGCGCCGAGCTGGTGAGCGCGTGCAGCGAGCGGGCGGCGGGCGTTTCTACCGGCAGGATGGCGGTATCGGCGGCGACGCTCACGTAGCCAATCACGCGGGCCGGCACGTCGGCCGCTTCCAGTAGCCGGCGCACGCGGTGGCTTTCGGCCCCCGACCCCACGATGGCAATATTTTTCTGGCGGCGCTCGCTCAGGCGCAAGTCCCGGTATTTAATGAAATGCGTCAGTAGCTGCCGGCCCACCAGCGCGGCCACGGCCCACACGCCGCCGAGAATAATCAGGGCCTTGGAAAACCGCCAGGTATCGAGAAAATTCGAAGCCGCCGAAATCAGCAGCGTGCCCACGAAAATGCCGCGCACCACCCGCGAAGTCTTCACCGGCGGGTCGTACCCGCCGCTGAGGTAGACCGACGTGAGCCAGACCAGAATGTAAGCGGGAACCGCCACCAGCATGTACTGCGGCGGATAAGCGCCGGGCATGAACTTATGATTCTGCTCCCAGTACGTTTTCAGGCCGTACATGCCGCCCCAGATCAGGCCGGCGTCGAGCAGCAGCGGGGCCGCCCGAACCGCCAGCTGCTCCAGCACCGCCGCGCCCGCCCGCAGCCAGATCGCGGCATTGATCAACAGCGAAAACAGCCCGGCCCGGCCCGGGGCAAAGTGCTTGCGGGCAAAAATCACCATGGCCCGGTAGAACACGAACACGTAGTTCACGCTCGTGCGCTTGGTGCTCTCGCCCTTGTAGTGAATGATGCGGGTGCCGGGGAAGTAATAATTCTTCCAGCCGCCCTGGGTGAGGCGGTACGAAAGATCGATATCCTCGCCGTACATGAAATAGTCTTCGTCGAGCAGGCCAACTTCAGCCAGGGCGGCCTGCCGCAGCAGCATAAACGCCCCGCTGAGCACCGCTACTTCGTGCGTTTCATCGGGGCTCAGGAAGCCGAGGTGGTAGCGGCCGAAGGTGCGCGAGCGGGGCAGCAGCTTCGCCAGGCCGAACATTTTGTAGAACGCCACCGTGGGCGTGGGCAGCCCGCGCTTGCTTTCGGGCAGAAATTTTCCCTGACCGTCCAGCATTTTCACACCCAACCCGCCGCAGTCGGGGTGCGCGTCCAGGAAGACGCAGCAGGCCCGAAAGGTGTCTTCTTCCACCACCGTATCGGGGTTCAGCAGGAGCTGATACTGGCCGGTGGCGCGGCGCAGGGCCTGGTTATTGGCCTTGGAAAAGCCGGGGTTATCGTGGTTGGCGATAAGCATTACCTCGGGAAAACGCGCCCGCACCATGGCTACGGAGCCATCGGCCGAGTTATTATCCACCACAAACACCTCCACCGGCTGCCCCAGCTTGACCACCGCCTGCCGGACCGAAAGCAGCGCCTGCTCCAGAAAATAGCAGACGTTGTAATTGACAATAATGACGGAGAGCTTCACCACAGCAGGCGAAATTACAGTCTTAACCAGCATTCCAAAGCCGACCGGCCAAACGCCTCCGCCGTCAGTACCAAAAACCGGGCGGCCGGCCGGCAAAATCCCCGGAACTAAAAAATCCCCGACGCCCTTTCCGGCGCCGGGGATTTTGCTGGTTTAAATCGCAAGCTCCGGGTTGAATAATCCGCTACCGGGCCTGCCGCAAGCGGTCTACAATGCTGCGGCCCAGCGTGATTTCGTCGGCATACTCCAGCTCGCCGCCCATGGGAATGCCCCGGGCAATGGTGCTGATGTGGACGGTAGGCACATCGCGCAGGCGCCGCGAGAGGTAAAAAGCCGTCGTATCGCCTTCCATAGTTGGGCTGATGGCAAGAATGATTTCGCGCACTTCCGAATCTCCGGCTGCGGCCCGGCCCACCAGCGAATCGATATGCAGATCGGCCGGGCCCACGCCTTCAATGGGCGAGATAACGCCGCCCAGCACGTGGTAAACACCTTTGTACTGCCCCGTATTCTCGATGGCGATCACGTCGCGCACGTCCGAAACCACGCACACCAGGCTGTGATCGCGTAGCGGGTTGGCGCAGATGCCGCACTGCTCGGCGTCGGAAATACTGTGGCAGGTGTGGCAGTAAGTTATTTCAAAACGCATTTTGGCCAGCGCTTCGGCCAGCGAAGCCGTCGTGTCCATTTCGGCTTTGAGCAGGTGCAAGGCCAACCGAAGGGCCGTTTTACGACCGATGCCGGGCAGGCGGGCCAGCTCGCCCACGGCATTTTCAATCAGTTTTGAGGGAAACTCCATTCGGAAATAATTATCAGAAATCTGGTTAGGACCGGAGGGCCGGACCGCTGCGCGCCGCCTGGCACTACGACTCCGGACCGCTGATAGCCAGCGTATTAAACTACTTCGGCCGAAATGCCCCGGTCGTGAATGGCGGTACACATCGGCTCCAATTCCTCAAAGGTGCCGATTTTAACGGCGCACTGGCCCTTGTGGTGAATGAGCAGCGTGCACTGCTCCGCCTGCTCGGGCTGGTGCCCACACACGTCGATCAGGGTCTTGATGACGTGGTCGAAGGTGTTGATCTCATCGTTGTACACGATGAGGTTACGGAGCTCGACTTCCTGTTCGAGCAGCAGTACTTCCTCATCAAAATCAATTTGCGGTCGGGTGTTCATAGGGACAAATTTACGCAAAAGCCCGCGCGGGGCCGCTCGTATCAACCCACAACCGGGTCAATTCGTTTCGCTAAATTTCGCCGATTTAGGCCGGGCAGCGCCGCGATTATCAGCGGGCAGACCGGTCCTCACGCCGGTTTAGGGCGTATTTTTCGGCTTCGGAGAAAGACAGAGAATCTGCTTTCCCGCTCCCCGAATCCGCCCCGGATTTTTCACTTCGCGCCCGCTGCCCCATGCCCGTCCCCGCTGCCGAATTTAAAAAAGCCCTCAAACGCCTCAGCGAAAGCGAAAAGGAAGCCTTGCTGCTGCGCGCCGTGCGCCGCGACGCGGAGCTGTACGAAACCTTCCGCTTCGAGCTGCTGGCCGACGTGAGCCTGGCCCAAATTCAGGAGGAAAGTGCTGACCGCATTCACGAGCTGTTCAACCTGGCCGTATCGGGCCGCTTGCTCAATCGCAGCCTCGTAAAAGCGCTACGGGCCAGCGTGCAGGAGGCCGCCCGCGCCCGTCGCATTACCAAAAGCAAGCAGCTGGAAATCGATTTGCTGGTGTACGTCCTGCGGCAATGCCTCGACAATTATTCAGGGCAGTTCGACAGCGTGTACGATGGTTTTTACAACGCCGTGGCCCGCCTCGCCGCCCGCCTGCCCGCCCTGATTATCAAAAGTCTCCACGAAGATCTCTGGCTTGAATACAAGCCGGCGCTCGATGACGTGCTGCACGCGCTGCACAGCCGCAAGAAAAGCCACCTGCTGAAATTCGATTTCCCCCGAACCTTCCTTATTCCATAATAAAAAAAGTCCGCCGGAACCCGGCGGACTTTTTTTATTATGGAGAAATAACCGTCGGATGGCGCGGGCCACGCCGCCGGCTTTTCACTTATGACTTCTTAGCGATCACGTTGAAGCTCAGGTCGAAATTGTCATAGATCGCCTTGTCGCCGATGCTGTCGAAGAACGTTTTCGAGCCGTACTTGAGGCCGTACTTGGTGCGGTCGATGGTGACTTTGCCGCTGGCGGCGGCCACGCCGTCCTTCACGCCTACTTTGGCGGGGAAGGTGATGCGCTGGGTCACGCCCTTGATGGTCATGTCGCCGGCGATGGTGGCGTTGTTGGCATCCTTGGCGGCGCCTTTGATGGGCGTCACGCTCACGATTTTAAAGGTGGCGGTGGGGTTTTTCTCCACGCCGAAAAAATCTTCGCTGGTCATGTGACCGACGAATTTACCCTGCGATTCGGCATCCTTAATATCGGTGGCCTTCAGCGTTTTCATGTCGACGGTGACGGTGCCGCCCACTACGGCGTCGCCTTTCACCAACAGCTCGCCATTGCTGAACTGCATGGTGCCGTTGTGGCCGTGGGTGACGGCTTTGCCTTCCCAGCCCAGGGTGCTGAGCTGCGGCTGCAGCTTGTAGCCGGGGGCGTTGGCGGCCATTTTCTCGCTGTTCATTTTTTGGGCCGAAGCGGCGGGAGCACCACCGAGCACGGCAACGGCGAACAGAGCGGGTAAGAGGAAATTTTTCATTTGTAAAAAGAATTTTAGGAAAAAAGTGAAGCGTAAAAGAAAGTAAGATTAGGACCGGGCCGTAAAGAAAAATGGTGCCGGAATAGTTTTTAACCCGCTGATTCCGAACCCGGATCAGTCGGCGGAGCGGATCTTGTCGAGCAGGTTATTGAGCTGTTGCATTTCGGCTTCGGTGAGCTGGTTGAGGCCATCCGAATCGATGATGCCGGATTCTTCGATGCGGCTGAGCAGCGCCAGCGCGGCCGGAGTGATGCGGATATCCACGGCCCGGCGGTTGGCCGGGCACACGGTGCGGGTCACGAGCTGCTTTTCCTCCAGCCGGTCCACAATGCGGGAGGCGTTGCTGGTTTTATCCAGCATCCGGTCGATGAGCAGGGCCACCGTCGCTGGTAGCGGGTGCTGCCCACGCAGGATTCGCAGAATATTAAACTGCGGTAAGGTCAGGCCGAACGGTTTAAAAGCTAGGGCCTTGCGCAGTTGCAGCCACCCCGCCGTGTACACCAGATTGATGTGGGCTTTGTGGTGTTCGTTGCGGAAAATGGGCTGTTTTATTTCGTCTTCGATGCGCATGGTAGACAATGGTATCGGGTACAAATATATGTAGGTACATTTAATGTCACAACATTGTTCCCAACTATTATGAAAATCGGCTTTGCCCGGCCTACCGGGCAGTACCTAAGCCGCGCCAAACTCGTACTGCCGCGCACCAACCTTTCTTTCGACAGTTTATGCACCGGATTCTTTTTTTCGCTTTCGTGGCCGCCGGCCTGGCCACTACCCCCCGTCCGGCCGCCGCGCAGGCGGGCGGCTACCCCATTCAGACCACCGCCCGCACGCAGTTTGTATTCCTGAACGGGGAGGTGCTGCGCCGCGAAGGTAGCCAGACCACCGCCCTCACCCAGAACATCAAGCTGACCAACGGCACCAAGATCAACTACAAAAGCGGCATCGTGGAAATGCCCGCCGACAAGCTCAATCCCTCCGGCAAAAAGCTGACTTTGCGCGAAGGCGACTACGTGCGCGCCGATGGCGGCGTGGTTTTCGCCACGCCGGCCAGCGCCGCCGCCGCCCGGGGCGAAACCGCCCCGGGCGCCAGCGCCCGGTTTACGCCCTACGTGCAGCGCGGCAGCCGCACCACTGACCCCGCCGGCCAAGTGCCGCTGCTCACCAAAAAAATTGAGCTGCTCAACCAAAAAGTAACGCTGCTCAGCCAGGGGCGGACCGATCTGCCCGCCACCAAAGCCATTGACGACGAGCTTGCCCAAGTCGAAGCCCAGCTCACGA
Organism: Hymenobacter sp.; assembly: GCA_043780755.1. Taxonomy (GTDB): domain Bacteria; phylum Bacteroidota; class Bacteroidia; order Cytophagales; family Hymenobacteraceae; genus Hymenobacter. Next base: position 1,992 of record JAYWCH010000145.1, on the reverse strand, counting down.
TCCTGAAATAAGCCGGGCCTCAGCTCGCGGCCGCGAGCTGCCCGCCCGCCTCGGCCACCAAGCCAAACGGCTCGTCTTTGACAATGAGAAAGCCGTCGAGGTCGTGAATGTCGGCCAAAGCACTGATTTGCAGCGCCGCCGCAATCCCCACGCTCGTCTCCACCATGCAGCCGAGCATGGGCCGCAGGCCGTGGGCGCGGGTGGCCCGCAGCAGCTCGATGCCGCGCCGGAAGCCCCCGGCCTTCATCAGCTTCACGTTGACGCCGTGAAACTGACGGGCGATTTCCGCAAAATCCGCCGTGTCGGTCACCGATTCGTCGGCCACCAGCGGCACGGCGCTGCGGGGGCGCAGGTAGCGGTATTCGGCGGCCAAGGCGGCAGGCAGCGGCTGTTCCAGCAGGCGCAGGTGCAGGCCGGGCAGGGTGGCCGCTTGTTCCAGAAAGCGCAGCACGCCGTCGGCATCGGGCCAGGTTTCGTTGCCGTCCACTAATAAGGAGTGGCCGGGGAGCGCCCGCGCCACTTCCCGGAGCAGGTCGAACCCATCGGCCTGATTGACTTTGATTTTAAGCAGGGAAAAACGGGCCGCGTTCTGCTCGCGCAGGAAGCCGGCCACCGCCCCGGGCGCCATGATGGGCAGGGAAAAGGCCGTCGGCACCTGGCGGGCGGGCGGCGGCACCGCCAGCCACTGCCACACCGGCTGCCCGGCGCTGGCCGCCAGCCACTGCACCAGGGCCGCTTCCAGGGCGAAACGCAGGGCGTGGGCGATGGGGCGGGCCGCCAGCAGCGCATCGAGCTCCGGCAGCGACTGAACACTTGACAAGCCACTGGCTTCCAGGGCTGTAAACTGTTGTTGCAGCAGCTCCGGCGACTCGCCATAGCGCACGTTGGGCGCCGCCTCGCCGGTGCCGACGTGGCCGCGCCCGGCCACGCGCAGCAGCAGATTGGTTTTGGTAGTGGAAGTATTGCGGGAAATTTTCCAGACGTAGCGCAGGGCCAGATCGAGGGGTTGGAGGGACCAGTGAAGCATGGGGGAAACGGGAACGCCCGCCGGGCGGGGCCCCGAAGATGCGGCGAAAAACCTCCCGCTTTCGGCCCGGGTCCGCTCCCCGCCGGCCCGGTCGCCCCGCCGCCGCCGCCCGGGGCTGCCGGCCAAACGGCTACCTTTACTACCTTACCCCTCTCCCACCCGAACCCTATTACCGCCTTTTCCCTTGCTTATGAAGTTGATGCGTACCCTGGTGCCGGCCGTACTGATCCTGCTGGCTGCCCTGCTTACTGCCTTGTTACACTACGGCCAGGTGGCGCTACCGGCCGCCGTGCCGGTGGGCGTCCGCTGGCTGGCCCTGCTAGCCGTGGCCGTCGCCGTGGCCCCGCGCCGCTCGCTCACCGCCTGGATTGTGGTCAGCATGCTGGTCGGCATCGAGCTGGGGCACGATGCGCCGGGCGTGGCCATTCACCTTAAAGTATTGAGTGATGCGTTCCTACGGCTGGTTAAAACCATTATTGCGCCGCTGGTTTTTGCGACGCTGGTGGTGGGCATTGCCGGCCACGCCGACCTGAAGCAGGTGGGCCGCATGGGCATCAAGGCGCTGGTGTACTTCGAAATCGTAACCACATTTGCTCTGTTTATCGGCCTGGGGGCCATCAACCTGACCAGAGCCGGCGTGGGTATCAGCCGCGCAGGCGTGAAGGAAGAGGCCCTGACCGCCGCCCCATCCCAAACGGCAGCCGATATCATCCTGCACATCTTCCCCGAAAACATTGCTAAGTCGGTGGCCGAGGGCCAGGTGCTGCAGGTCGTCATTTTCGCCATTCTCTTCGCCATTGGCCTAGCCCTCACACCCGAGCGGCCGCGCCGCGTGATGCTGGAATTTTGCGAGAGCCTGTCGGAAGTCATGTTCAAATTCACCAACGTGGTAATGTATTTCGCGCCGCTGGGCGTGGGCGGAGCCCTAGCCTACACAGTGGGCAAGATGGGCTTCGCGCCACTAC
>JAYWCH010000144.1:0-2573 GCA_043780755.1 Hymenobacter sp. | reverse complement strand
CCGACTTGCAGCAGCTGATTGCCGACATGTACGAAACCATGTATTTCGCCCACGGCGTGGGGCTGGCCGCGCCCCAGATTGGCAAGGGCGTGCGCCTGTTCGTGATGGATTCGGGGCCGATGGTGGAAGTGGACGAGGAAGACCGGGAGGAAGGCGAAATCCTGGAGGCGCCCATCAAGCGCGCCTTTCTCAACCCCGTAATGGTGAGCGAAACCGGCGAAGAATGGGGCTTTGAAGAAGGCTGCCTGAGCATTCCCGGCGTGCGCGAGCTGGTAAACCGCCCCGCCGACATCCTGCTGCGCTACGAGGATGAAAACCGCCAGCCCCGCGAGGAAGCCTTTTCCGGCATGGCCGCCCGCATTATTCAGCACGAGTACGATCACCTCGAAGGCATCCTGTTTACCGATAAGCTGTCGGCCTTCAAAAAGCAGCTGCTCAAGGGCAAGCTGGTGCGTATCAGCAAGGGTGAGGTGAAGCACGATTACCGCATGAAATTCGTGGGCGATAAGCGACGGTAAATGTCGTTTTGGCGGGGCAGTCAATGCGATAATTCCGATTGGTAATTTGATTTTACCAATCGGAATTGTACCTTGGGGCCCGTGAAAAAATACGGTTTGCTGTTGGTGTGGCTGCTGCTGCTGGGGGAATCCCGGCCGGCCCGGGCGTGGGGATTTTTCGGCCACCGGCTGCTGAACCGGCTGGCGGTGTACACCTTGCCGCCGGCGATGCTGGGCTTTTACAAGGCCAATATTGAGTACCTGACCGTGAACGCCACCCGGCCCGATTCGCGGCGCATGGTGGTGGCCGGCGAGGCGCCCCGGCACTTCCTCGACGTGGACCGCTACGGCGACAGCGCCGCCTACCGGCTGCCGCGCAGCTACGCCGACGCCGTGGCCCGCTACGGCGAGGACTCGCTGCTGCGCCACGGCATCGTTCCCTGGCACGTTGCGAGCATGAAAAATCAGCTCACCGCCGCCTTCCGGACCCGCGATACCGACCGCATTCTGCACCTCTCGGCCGACCTCGGCCACTACATTGCCGATGCCTGCGTGCCGCTGCACACCACCCGCAACTACAACGGGCAGCTCACCGGGCAGCGCGGCATTCACGGCCTCTGGGAATCGCGCCTGCCCGAGCTGCTCAGCGCCGACTACGACCTGTTTTCCGGCCCCGCCGAATACCTGGAAAAGCCCGCCGATGCCATCTGGACGGCCATGATCCGCTCGCACGCGGCCGTGGATTCGGTGCTGCGCTTTGAACGGGAGCTCACGGCGCACTTTCCCGAGGACCGGAAGTTTGGCTACGAGCCGCGCGGCAACCAGACGGTGCGCACGTATTCGCGGGAGTTCAGCCGGGCCTACCACGCCCGCCTCAACGGCCAGGTAGAGCGCCAGCTACGCTACGCCGCCGCCCTGATCGGCGACTTCTGGTTTACCTGCTGGGTTGATGCCGGCTCGCCCGACCTGAGCCAGCTCCCGCCCACGTCCTCCCCCACCGAAAAGCAGCGGCTGGCACTGGAAACCAAGGAAACTGCCGCCGCGCCCCCCGCGAGTGCGCCGGGGCACGACGAATAAAGCGGCCGGCTTTCAGAGCGGTTCCGTGCGGTGCAGCAGGTCCAGGTCGATGACGGCAATGCCATCGTCGGCCACCTCGTAGGCGCGCACGAAGCGGCGATGCCAGTCGATTTCGTCGTGGGTGTAGGAGTTGCGGGCGTGGATATCCTGGGCGAAGGTATCGTCGTAGCCTTTGAGCTGAATGATGATTTCGAGGTCCCGGGCTGCATAATCGGCCGGATCCAGGCCGTGCAGCGGGCTGTCGGGGGTAATGTCGTGAACCAGCGTCCAGCTGAGGGGGAAGAAGCTGATGGTGTCGCGTTCCAGGGCCAGCAGATCGTATTTGTAGTCGTTGGTGCCCGGCGCCACGGTTTTGACCAGGACGCGGGCCTGCAGGTCAATCAGAATATTGGAGCGCTGGTTGGCAATGCGGAATTGCAGGGTAGGCGCCCCATCGGCCCGCCGGCTGATGATGGCCGAGTGGCTGAAATGAATCCGCGCCGAGGGCCGCGAAAACCGCCCGTACAGCAATCCCGTGGCCAGCGCAAACGTGAGCACCCCCACCAGCGCCTCGATACTCGACACCAGACCGGAGGCATTGTTGCCGGGGTAAACGTGCCCGTAGCCGACGGAAGTAAAGGTCTGCACCGAGAAAAACAGCGTGCTCAACAGGTTCTGGCCCCAGCCCTGCGGCAGGCCCACGCCGGGCAGGCTGTCCAGACCCAGGGCCAGGTAAATGAGGGCAAAAAGGATATTCAACAAGCTGAAGAACACCACGACCACGCCGAAAAAAGGCCCCCAGTCCATCTGAATCAACCATTGATACGGATCGCGCTGGTGCGGCCCACCCCGGCGGCGCACATTAAAAGAGCCGTCGTGATTAATGGCCCGCTTGGTGCGGCGCGAGAATTTTTCCCCAATACCCGGGTCGAGAGTAGCCATGCGCAGCGGATTGAAAGTGAAGTCGTTTAGAAAGTCGATTTTTTGAGCGTTCGTGATGGTTTGCGTAGCCGTGCGAAG
>JAYWCH010000143.1:0-2820 GCA_043780755.1 Hymenobacter sp. | reverse complement strand
CAGCAGCAGATCGAAACCAACCCCGTCGGCCCCGACCGGGTGAATATCCTGCGTCTCAACCTGGCGCTGGATGCGCTGGCCGGGCGCCAATAAGTCGTTTTCAACTACTCTCTTTCTTTTCCTCCCGCTCCACAGGCGACCGCTCGCGCGGCTGGCCCGGGAACGCTATTCCCAATGGTTTTCTCCATGAAAAACCTCTCTCATTCGGCGCCGCTGGCGCTGCGATTCTCTTTAGTAGCCGCCCTTTTAGCCACTGCCGCCACGGCCCCCGCCCTGGCCCAATCCACTGAAACGGCTACGGCTACGGCCCAGAAACCGGCCGCCAAAGCCGACACCACCGCCACGACCGCCGCTAAGATCCCCTTCGATGGCATGGATCTGAGCTGGGTGAACGGCCAGAACCGCCAGCAGAATTTCCCGCTGCAAGTCAAGGACAAGGACGGCGAAACCGTGCTCACCGCCACGGCGCTGCTCGACGGCTACTACAACTACAACTTCGCCCGGCCGCTGGATCACACCCAGACGATCTCCGCCGTGACGGGCCGGGCCCAGGAGTTTTCGCTGGCGCTGGCTTCGATTGGCCTGGAATCGAATTATAAAAACATCATCGGCAGGCTGTGGCTGCAAACCGGCTCCATGCTCAACGTGGTGCAGGAAACCGACGCCTCGGTGCTGCGCGGGCGCAACACGGGCTCCAGCATCGGGGCCAACGGCGTGAACGCCGGCTCCGGCATCACGGGCAACAACCTCAAGTACATCCGCGAGGCGGCGGCCGGCTACCACTTCAACGTGGCCTACGGCCTGAACGTGGAGCTGGGCATTTTCATGAGCTACATCGGCCTGGAAAGCTACGTGACCCAGGAAAACTGGAGCTACCAGCGCTCGCTGGTCTGCGACTTTACACCCTTTTACTTTCAGGGAGCGCGGGTGCAGTTTTATCCCACCAAGAAATTCAAAACCGAGGTGTGGGTAATGAACGGCTGGCAGACTTACCACACGTTCAACAACCGGCCGGCCTTCGGCAACTCCAACTACTACCGGCCCAGCGAAAACCTCCAGCTAGTAGCCAATTTCTACTACGGCAACGACTCGCGCCCCGACCCTAGCAGCACCGCCGGCGGCCGGGCGGCCTACCCCGGCGTCCAGCGCTTTCACCACGACAACTCCGTGGTGGCGCGCTATTATCACAAGCCGAAAAACGCGCTGCACGGCATCACCCAGGCCGCTTTCAGCCTCAATACGCACTACGGCTTCCAGTCCGGCACCGATGCGGCCGGGAATGCCGTAAAGGCCCGCGACAACTACATGGTCGGCTCCTCGCTGGCCAACCGGCTATGGTTTGCGAAGAACAAGATGGCCTTCACCACGCGGGTGGGCTTCGTAAAAAATCCTTCGCGCTACCTGAGCTTCAACCCCTCGGTGGTGGGCTTTACTGATACCGACGCCAGCAAGCTCACGGCCAAAGAAATTACCGGCACCCTCGATATCATGCCCAGCGACTTCGTCACCTTCCGCCTCGAATACCTGCACCGCTCGGCCAACGTGCCCTATTTCGCCGGGCCCGGCGGCACCACCTCGCCCTCGGGCTACGCCGACCAGCCCCTGCCCGCCGACTACCGCCCCGACCTGCGCGACTACGAAAACCGCATCATCCTCGCCGTCAATTTCCGGCTCTGAAACCCGCTTTCCCGGCCGGTCTGCCCCGGGCCGGCCGGGCTATGTCTTTCAATTTAATTCCCCCTCCGTTACCCTACCGATTATGCAAACAACGATTCTCCGCACGGCCACCTGCCTGGCGCTGATCTGGCCGGGGGCCGCCGCCCGCGCCCAGTCGGGCGTCCCCGCGCCCGCGCCCACCACCACGACCACCACGGCCCCGCCCGCCGCGCCCACCACGCCGGGCGCCGCCACCACGGCCGCCACCGCCGCCGCCGATAGCGTGGTAGCTGACCCCAAACCCGTCTTTTTCGGCTACGTGGGCGTGTACTACGGCTATGATTTCAACAACCCGCCCGGCCTCACCCGGCCGGGCTTTATCTATTCCGAGAATCTGCACAATCAGATTGCCGTGAACATTGCCCTGCTCGGCGCCCGCTACGCCAGCGACCGGGTGCGCGGCACGTTCGCCATTCAGACCGGCACTTACCCCGATGCCAACTACGCGGCCGAGCCGGCCATTTTCAAGAATATCTACGAAGCCTGGGGCGGGGTACGGGTGGCCAAAAACCTGTGGCTCGATGCCGGCATTTTCCTCTCCCACATCGGGCTGGAAGGGCCGATTTCCCGCGACGACCTGACGCTGACCCGCTCCATCATGGCCGATAACTCGCCCTATTACGAAGCGGGAGCTAAGCTCACCTACGACGCGGGCAAGAAGTGGCTGTTCTCGGCCCTGGTCCTCAACGGCTGGCAGGTGATCCGCGACCGGAATCAGAACCAGGCCGTGGGCACTCAGATTCAGTTCCGGCCTTCGGCGAAATGGCTGTTCAATTCGAGTACGTTCGTCGGGGAAGGCTACAACCAGCCCGATTCGGTGGGCCGGCAGCTGCGCTACTTCCACGATTTCTACGTCACCTACGACCCCTCGGCGAAGTGGAAGCTGGCGGCCGCTTTCGATGCCGGCTGGCAGGCCCACGCCCAGCACGCGGGCGGCTACGACAACTGGCAGGGCGCGGCGCTCATCGCCCGGCGCCGGCTCTGGAGCCGCGCCGGCATGGTGGGCCGGGTGGAGTACTTCCGCGATCCGGCCGGGGTGCTGGCCCCGACCCGCGCGGGCGGGCTGAACACGGTGGGCTATTCGCTGGGCTTCGACTACAACCC
>JAYWCH010000142.1:0-14678 GCA_043780755.1 Hymenobacter sp. | reverse complement strand
AGGCGGTTGGCGCGCACATTGGTCAGGGCATTGAAACCGATGGTATTCACGCCGCCGCCGCGCCAGTTGCTGCTGAGCAGCGACTCGTTGAGGCCGAGGCCCGTTTTCACGGTTTTGTGCCAGAGCGGGTCCGGCGCGGGTACGGGGGCGAGGGCGGTTGCTGGTGCGGGGAGGACGGTCTGAGCAGCGGCGGAACCCGTCAGCAGCGCGGGTAGCAGGAAGTAAAAGAGTGATTTCATGGGCAGTGAGCTTATTTAAGAATTCATTTTTTAGCGATTGTCATCCTGAGCTTGCGAAGGACCTTGTCACGCCTGAGCGGTCATTAGTCGCGCGTGACAAGGTCCTTCGCAAGCTCAGGATGACAGACGTTTTAAATCCCCAAACAGTCTCCATAAAAAAGTGGATGGAACAACTAATCACACGCCGGCCGAATGTTTCCCTACGAATAACTACCGGCCGCCGATAACACGGCGGACGACTGCAGGTTCGCGGCCGGTATCTTTACCCCAATGCCTGTCCGCCCCACTTCCTACCCGCTGCCGGCTCCCGTGGAGCCGACGACAACATCCGTTTCCTTCCTCGGCGTCACCGCCCGCGAACTGCTCGACCGCTACGGCGCCGGGCCGCTCGATGAGCTTTCGGAAATCATCGTCGTGGTGCCCACCCGCCGCGCCGTGGTGTACCTGAAAAACGAGCTGGCCCGCGCCCTGCCCCCCGGCGAGCCGCTGTGGGCCCCGCGCGTGACGGCCATGGAAGATTACATGATGGACATGGCGGGCGTACAGGTGGAAGAGCCCATTGCCCTGCAATTACTACTCTTCGACATTCTCAAAAATATCGATACCAGCCTGCATTTCGACCGGTTCGTAGGCTGGGCCGGGCTGCTGCTGAATGACTTTTCCAACCTCGACCAGAACCTGGCGCCCACCCGCGAGGTGTTCGAATACCTGAGTCAGGCCAAGGCGCTGGAACGCTGGCAACTCGAAGTGCTGCCCGACAATAGCCGGGCGGCGGCGCACTCGTTCAGCTTCTGGGATCAGCTCCAAAAGGTGTACCGCGAGCTGCGGCGGCGGATGCTTTTTCAGCACCTGGCTTACCCCGGCCTGGCCTACCGGCTGGCGGTGGAAAGGCTGGAAGAAAGCCTGGCCGACCCTGCTCAGCCTCTCCCCGCCCGCCACGTATTTGTGGGTCTGGGCAGCCTCTCGCGGGCGGAAGAGCGGCTCATCCAGCTCCTGATCGGGGTCGGCCGGGCCGAAGTGCGCTTCGATGCCGACCCTTTTTACCTCGATCCCGACTCGCAGAATCGGGCCGGGCAGCACCTCCGCCACTACTTCAGGCAGTGGAATTTGCCCCGCGAAAACATGGGGGGCGGCGTGGAGTGGCTGCGGGGCCAGCCCCACCACGTCCGGTTTCTGGGCGTGGCCAACCCCAGCATGCAGGGCAAGCTGGCCGGCCAGCTCCTGGCCGAAGCCCGCCGTCAGTATCCCGGCGCCTCGGTGGCCATCGTGCTGCCCGACGAGACGCTGCTACTGCCCGTGCTCCACGGCCTGCCGCCCGACGAAGTACCCGAATACAATGTGACCATGGGCCTGAGCTTTCAGTCCACACCGTTGTTCAATCTGGTGGATCTGCTGTTTGAAGTGCACCTCACCGGCATCCGCGAGGGTAGCGCGGAAACGGGGTACGGCGTGCCGCGCTACCACCACCTGGCGGTAAGCAAGCTGCTGGGCCACCCTTTTCTGCGCCGCTACCAGCAGTGGCTCGACAAGCAGGAGGATCAGCCCGAATTCCACGGCATTCTCGACCACGTGTGCCGCGAAATTGTGCGCCTAAACGCCGTGCTGCTGCCCGCCAGCGAGTTGCTCAAACTCGGCGCGCACCACCCACTGATTGAGGCGCTGTTCAAAACCTGGGACAATTGCGATGATATCATCCGCGCCTGCCATGCGCTGATTGAGCTGCTGAAACAGGTGTATTCGGACAAGCAATCGGGCCTGGAAGCGGAGTATCTGTACCTGTTCTACACGCTCATCAAACAGCTTGATTCGGCCTTCGACTGCCGCGAGCAGCGGTTGTCAGTGCGCTCGTTCCGGCGATTTTTGTACGAGCAGATGGGCCGCACCCGGCTGCCCTTCAGCGGGGAGCCCCTGGCCGAAGTGCAGGTGATGGGCCTGCTCGAAACCCGCGCCCTGGACTTTGATCACGTCATCATCCTGAGCTGCAACGAGGGCGTACTGCCCGCCGCCAAAAAACAGCAGTCTCTGTTTCCCTACGATGTATTGCAGGAATTCCGCCTGCCCACCTACGCCGATGCAGAGGCCGTCACGGCTTACAATTTCTGGCGCCTGCTCCAACGCGCCGCCCGCGTCGACCTCATCCACGTGCTGCCGGGGGCCGAGGGCATGAAAAGCGGGGAGCGCAGCCGATTCCTCCTGCAACTGGAAAATGACCTCAAACCCCAGAATCCGGCCCTGACCCTGGAAGACCTGACAGTTTCGGTGGCGACGGCGGCGCCCGGCGCCCGGGCGACCGCATTGCCCGGCGCGGCGGCCGGCGACTTCGTGCTGGAAAAGGATTCCGAGATGCTGGCCGCCCTGCGCGGGGTCCTCGAACGCAATATTTCCCCCTCGCGCCTCAACGATTTTCTGGCCTGCTCGCTGCGCTTCTACTTCTCCAAAGTGGCCCGTTTCCAGGAAAACGAGGCGGTGGAAGAAACCCTGGAAGCCGGCAGCTTCGGCACCATGGTACACGCGGCGCTGGAAAATCTGCTGCGGCCCTTCGAGCAGCAGGCCCGGCCCCTGACGGCCGACGATATCCCCGCCCTGCTCAAGCAAGTGCCCGGGGAAGTGCGCAAAGCCCTGCGCCAGGAAGAAACCGACAAGTACGCCCGCCCCGATGAGGGCCTCAACCACGTCTACGGCCAGGTAGCGGCGCGCCTCATCACCCGCTACCTCGAAGGGCTGGAGCAGCGCGAGGGCCTGCCCCTGCGCCTGTTCGGCCTGGAAAAGCCCCTGGCCGCTACTGTCTTTGTCGACGTGCCCGGCTCGGAACCGCTGGCGGTGCGCCTCTTCGGCAAGGCCGACCGCATCGACCAGCTACCCGATGGCCGCCTGCGCGTGGTGGACTACAAAACCGGCCTCGTCGAAGCCAACGACCTCAACCTGACCAACCGGGGCCGCCTCACGCCCGCCGAAGCCACCGCGCGCCTGCTCACCGAAGCCTCCTCCAGTGCTGACAAGGTGCGCCAGCTCTGGCTCTACCGCTTCATGCTGGCCACCACTGAAAAGCGCGAGACCGAAAACACCGCCATCGTCTCCATGCGCAGCCTCGACAAGGGCCTGCTCTCGGCCGACCTTCATTTCCTGACCAGCGAAGGGCAGGATTTTGAGCAGGTTTCGGCGGAGCTGGTGCGTAAAATCGCCCTCCGCATCCTGGATCCGGCGGAGCCCATCCGCAAAACCGATGACTTTAAAAAGTGTGAGTATTGTCCGTACCGCGGAATTTGCGCCCGTTGAGTGGTTATTAACTGCGGGCAGATCCGCGGGAATCAAAACGCTGTTTCCAAACTTTCTTCTTTCAACCGCTCCATGTCAACCGCTAATCTCCCCGCCACCAAAGACGAATTCATGCAGGCTTCCATCGATGAAGCCCGGCTGGGGCGCCGCGAAGGCGGTATCCCCATTGGTTCCGTGCTCGTGCGCGACGGGCAAATTGTGGCGCGCGGCCGCAACCGGCGCGTGCAGGAAAACAACGCCATCAAACACGGCGAGATGGATGCCCTGATGAACGCCGGGCGCCAGCGCACCTACCGCGACACCGTGCTATACACCACGCTCATGCCGTGTTTCATGTGCGCGGGCACCATTGTGCAGTTCAAAATCCCCACCGTGGTGGTGGGCGAGGCGCGCACTTTCGGCGAATCCCGCGAATTCCTCGAAAGCCACGGCGTGCAGGTCATCATTCTCGACCTGGACGAGTGCGTGCAGATGATGCAGGAATTCATCGCCGCCGAACCCACCCTCTGGAACGAAGACATCATGGAGCTTTAAACAGCTTGTTTGAACTCAGCCTCCGAAATTCAGCGACTGAAATTCCTGAAAAAACACTGATGAGTCGGAGCTAAATCCGGCACTGCTACTCCGTTAGTGCTGACGGAGCCAGGCCCGGGCATCAACCATGTTATCAAATACCTGCCCCGTGAAATCGGTGAGCTGGGCGTAAAAATTCGCGGCCGACCCATCCGCCAGCGTCTCCGGCGTGGAGATCATCGCGAAATGGCGAAGCCCCGCTTTGTAAGCGCTGGGCGCCCATTCATTAATTACCCAGCTCATCGAATGATCCCAAGGGCCGCGCACGGAGCGGGTGTCATTGAGCACGCAGGAAAAACCGGATTTGGCCAGCGCCGCCGTGTAGGCCCGCGCCCCTTCCTTGATATTGTCGGCCGTCAGGTAACCCTGCCAGTCGGTGATAATCCAGCGGTTGGCCGTATCAGTTTCAATCGTCAGGTAAACCCGACCCAGTGATGATTTTAGTTCTTCCATTACCCTGTAAAATAATGATCCGGTGGGAGATCCAGCCGCTTTTGCGATAAATGACCCTCTAACAGCAGGGCCGGCAGATAGTTGGGTAGGGCGCGCGGGCGGGCTACTTATTCGGTACTCACTGACGCGAGCGCGGAGGATACGCTGCCCGCCTGGCCGCCCTAAAGTCACCCCTTATCTACCATCCGGCGCCTGCCAAGGAGTTCCCGGGCGCATAACCTGCACATGAAAAGTCCGTGTTCACCCAGCAACTGCACCTGTTCACGGTATTTGCGGCCGGGGCAGCGTAATCGCGGGAAATGACTGACTAGTTTTGTATGGTACAAAGGATAAAAGCACCGCATTAAGTAAAGAATATAACGTGAATTCAACCGGCCCGGCAGCAGTCGCCGATGCCTTTCCCCGAATCACTTATTTCATTACTACGGTAATTCTTTTTTGAATAAACAGGGCGTTTTGAAATACGGTAAATCGGCTGCAACCGCACCGGAATATACAGCAGCTCCCTATTTATTTTTCTGCCAATCATAAATTAATCAGCATCAGGGCGAGGCTTGTTCAAACCCGCTAAATTCCACCGCTTACCTACCTCACACCGACATGAAGACTATTAAATTTATCGTTGAAAAAGTAGCCCGGGGCTATTCGGCGTACGCGCAGGAACGGGCAATTATGACCGAAGCCGATACGCTGCAGGAATTAAAAAGTGACATTGCCGCTGCTCTGGACCAGCAGTGTGAAAACCTGGGCACCGACGTGCAGCAACTCAAAGTAGTGCTGGTGTACGACGTGCCGGCTTTGTTCGACGCCTTTAATTTCATCAACGCCAAGTCCTTTGCCCAACGCATCGGCATGAATAATACGCTCCTGAATCACTACGCCCAAGGCGTGAAAAAGCCCGGCGCCAAACAAAAGACCCGCATCCTGGAAGGAATGCAGGCCATGGCGCTGGAAATGGCTTCGGTCAGATTGAGTGCTTAATTTTCGCCCCGTTAATGCGCACTAGCTGACGATTTTTTCTGCCAATTTTCGTTTGATTAGTCCCTTTAACTTCTTTTGTTTATGCATTGGATTTGACGATGAAAAGGGACGGAATAATTATTATTCTGTAAGCTGTATTTCCCTTCGTTTTCTGAATTCACTATTGCCCCACTTCCGGACTACTATACCCCGCCGGCTAACAACAGCCCGCCCAAATAGAATGTGACGCTATTTGCTTACTTGATATAATTTTCCGCATAAACACCTTGCCAGGGCAGCCGCCTTTTACCAAGTACTATGGAACAATGCGCGGCAGAAGGTGCAGCGCAATATTCCGGCAAGGTCCGGGACAACCCATTCCGACCGTTATCCGGCCCCGCGGTTTGGACCGTCAAAATCGGACGTTCGCAGAGTAAGCGCTACCATTCACCTATTCAACGTCTACTATAGTATACTACTAGATCACCAACGCTTTAATTTTGTAGCTAGAAATCCCTCTGGCTATGAAAATCAATCTTTGCATTTACCTGGTAATGATGCTGACTCTGCTGGGGAGTCCGCTTATCACCTTAGGTCAATCCAAAACGCCCAATCTCGGAGCGGCATCCAGCTTTGCGTTATTTACGGTGGCCGGGGCCCTGAGTAATACGGGCGGCTTAACCGGCGTCGTTGGCGATGTAGGCACCAATGTCGGTGACATGTCGGGGTTTCCACAAAACAGCGTGGTGGGGCAAACTGCGGTTGCCAACAGTGTATCGGCCAGCGCCGCTACGGATGTGCAAACCGCCTACCACTACTTAACCAGCCTGACGGGTCCGGCTGCTCCGGCGATTACGCCGGCCATGGGCAATGGCCAGACGCTGACACCCAATATGTACCGCTTCGGCGGAGCAGCCTCCGTGAATGGGACTTTAATCTTGGATGGTCAGAATAATCCAAACTCGGTGTTTGTGTTCCAGATCAACGGAGCATTAACCGTCGCCGCGGCCTCGCAGGTAATTCTGATCAATTCAGCCACCCCCAATAACATCTTCTGGCAAGTTAATGGCGCCGCCTCCATGGCCGCCAATACAGCCTTCGCGGGTATTATTGTTGCTAATGGTGCAGTTTCTTTCGGGGACATGGCCAGTTTGCAGGGAAAAGGGCTATCGATCGCCGGAGCAGTTAATACCTACAACACCCAGGTAACCAGCAGCAACTCCAGCACCCGGCCCCTGCCCGTGGAGCTGACCCGCTTCACCGCCGTTTGGCAAGCAGAGCAGGCCCAGCTGAGCTGGACAACGGCTTCGGAAAAAAACAGTGCCTACTTCGCCGTCGAGCGCAGCAGCGATGGTCACACGTTCACCCGCCTGGGACGCGTGGCGGGACAGGGCACGACCGCCCAGGCCCACACCTATACCTGGACCGACGCCCGGGCCCAACAGTCGGCAACAACCCTTTTCTATCGGTTGCGGCAGGTCGACAACGATAGCACGGCCACTTACTCGCCGGTGCGCACGGTGGTAACATCGGCGGCCACGGACCAGCTGGCCCTGCAGGCCTATCCCAACCCTTTCCAGCAACAGCTCGACGTGCGGCTGGCGACCACCCAGACCGGCCCCGCTACCGTGCGGCTGACCGATGCCCTGGGGCACGTAGTAGCGCAACGCACGCTGGAGGTAACCGCCGGCAGCTTGCTCCTGGTGCTTGATGAACTTCAGAGCCTGCCCACGGGCCTTTACTTGCTGGATCTTCAGCAGGCCGGCCAGCACCGGACGCTCCGCGTAGTACGGCAGTAACCGGCCCGTATGAAATATACCACTGACCTGCATCGCGCCGGCCAGCCAATTGCGCGGGTCAACAAGACCGACTGCGAAAGCGGGGCTTTTCAGTAGTTCGCTTCCAGACTTCCGCCCGGGCAATCTATGGATTGAGCAGCGGCACCGCCGGGCGCAGGCGTCGCGTATTCAACTCATGAAATGACGGGAGTGCGCGGGCGGCGGCGCGGGACTCAGCCTGACTTCTAGCAGGATTTTATTAAATTATCAATTCGATTTTTTTAGTAAAATCATAGAAGATTCCTCTTTAAAAGGCCATTCGAGCGGATAATTAGTTTTTGCCAACTATTAATTTTAATCCTCCGGCAAACTAAATTTATTATATTATATATAGTTTAATCTACTTTTGTCGAATGAAGACAAGTAGGTATGTTGGGGTGGAAAGCCTTTTGCGCAACCTGATGCTATTGCTGCTCCTGCTGGGCACTGCGCGGACTAGCCGGTCACAGGTTCAGGCCCCGAGCCTGGGCAGCGCGGCGGGGTTTGCCTTGTTCACCGCCGTCGGCGCCGTGGCCAATACGGGCCCGCTGAGCTTCATCAACGGCGATGTGGGGACCAATGTCGGGGCCATCAGCGGCTACCTGGGCATTGTGGGCGGAACCATTCACCTGGCCGACGGGCTGACCAACCAGGCAGCCAAGGACGTTCTCACGGCCTATAATTATGTGCAGGCCATTCCCTGCCCCAAAAGGGCAGCGTTGCCCCCCGCCATGGGCGCGGGCCAGACGCTGCCTGCCAACATATACTGCTTCGGCGGGGCGGCTTCGGTGGGCGGGGACTTGTATCTGGATGGCGCAAATGACCCCAACGCCTTGTTCATCTTCAAAATCGGGGGCGCTTTTTCGGCCGGCGCCATATCGCACATTTACCTGATTCGCGGAGCGATGGCCAGCAATGTTTTCTGGCAGGTCGATGGTGCGGCCTGCATTGCCGCGCAGTCGCAGTTTGCAGGCGTCATCCTGGCCAACGGGGCCATCGATCTATCCGATGGCGTCTCGCTCAACGGCCAGGCTTTATCCATCAGCGGGGCCATTTCCACTTACAACAACCGCGTCACCAACCAGCAGATCAAGCGCCCCCTGCCCGTGGAGCTGACAAGCTTCACGGCCGACCGCCAGGGCCCCGACGCCGAGCTAAGCTGGACGACGGCTTCGGAAAAGAACTGCGCTTATTTCACGGTCGAAAGCAGCGCCGACGGATCCGTGTTCACGGCCCTTGGGCGGGTGCCCGGCCAGGGCACCAGCGTCCTGGCCCACACCTACACCTGGCGCGATCCCCAGCCGGACCGCGCCGCGACTTCGGCCATTTACTACCGCCTGCGCGTGGTCGATACCGACGGCACCGCCACGTTCTCCCCCGTACGGCGGCTGATCGATTTCCCGGGGGCCGGCCTGCAGCTGCGGGCTTACCCCAATCCTTTCCAGCAGCAGCTCAGCCTGCAAATCACGGCCGACGCCGGCCCGGCCGTCATCGTCCAGCTCCTCGACGCCCAGGGCCGCCTGCTCCGCCAACGCGAGCTGAGCGCGCACTTCGGCCCCACCGTCCTGACGCTCGATGAAGCCGCCGGCCGGCCGGCCGGCCTGTACTTTGTGCGGATTGAGCAGGGCGCCCGGCACCAGCAGCTGACGCTGGTTCACCGCTAGCGGCGCCGCCGGACGGGCGCGGGGACGCTGCCAGATCAGGGAATTATCGGCACCGCCGACGGGCTGGCGGCCCTGCGCTTCGGATTTGCTCCTTAATTTTAGGACTTATTCACCTCCCGGCCCCGTTTTTGCGTTGCTGAGTAAGCGTTGATTCCCCGCTCCCGCCATGCCCCACCACGCCGTCCATCGCTTGCTGCGCCCGCTGCTGATCTGGCGGGCGCACCACATCAGCGAACGGATGTACATGCTCATCCTGAGCGTATTGGTTGGCGCGGCGGCCGGCTTGACGGCGGTGCTGCTCAAAATTTCGGTGCGCTGGGGGCAGGAAATGCTGCGGATGGGAATCGCCGAGCCCAAGAGGGTTTTTGCGCTCTCGCTCTATCCCATTATTGGAATTTCGCTCACCGTGCTGGTCACGAAATTTTTTCTCGGCGGGCAGCTGGGCCGGGGCATCGGGCCGATCATCTACAACACTGCCCGCGAGGGCAGCGTGGTGCCGCGCTCCAAGCTCTACTCGCAGCTGATTACCGCTTTTCTCACGGTCACCTTTGGCGGCTCGGCCGGCACCGAGGCGCCCATTTCCGTCACCGGCGCGGCCATTGGCTCCAATGCCGGCCGGGTGCTGCACCTCGACCGCCGGCGCCGGCGCCTGCTCACCGGCTGCGGCGCGGCGGCGGGCGTCGCGGCCATTTTCAACTCGCCCATCGCCGGCGTGCTGTTCGCCGTCGAAACCATTCTGCTGGAGCTGCCGGCGCAGTATTTTATTCCCCTGCTGATTTCTTCGGCCACGGCCACGGTCATCTCCAAGGCCCTGTACGCGGGCCAGCCGTTCGTGCTCATCACTACCAGCTGGCCGGTCGATGCCGTGCCGTTTTACGTACTATTGGGCTTATTCACGGCCTTTTTCTCCGTCTACATGATCCGAACCTACCACTGGTTCGAGCATTTTTTTGAGCGGTGGCCGGGGCTGAACTGGCGCAAAGTGCTCATCGGCGGCAGTGCGCTGGGCGGGCTCATCTTCCTGTTTCCCACGCTCTATGGCGAGGGCTACAACACCGTGGAGCTGTTGTTGCGCGGCCACGCCGAGCGCATCACCGACGGCAGTATTTTTTCAGTTTATCAGGATAATAACCCCTGGCTGCTGCTGGTGCTGGTGCTGTTCAGCATGATGCTGAAGGTAGTGGCGACCAGCATTACGGTGGGCGGCGGCGGCAACGGGGGCATGTTCGGCTCGTCGCTGTTTGCGGGCGCCCTGGCGGGTTTTTTCTTCGCCCGGCTGATCAACCTGAGCGGGCTGATTCACATTCCTGAAGTGCATTTTGTGGTACTGGGCATGGCCGGCACGCTGGCCGGTGTCATTCACGCGCCGCTCACCGCCATCTTTCTCATTGCTGAAATCACGGGCGGCTACGCCCTGTTTGTGCCGCTGATGCTGGTCAGCTCCTCTTCCTACCTCATTACCAAGTACTTCGAACCCTATTCGGTGTATACCCGCAAGCTGGTGCTGCAGGGCATGGACGTGTACGCCAACCGCGACCGGGGCCTGCTCGCCCAGCTCGATCCGCGCCAGCTGCTCGAAACCGATTTCATCGCCGTGCGGCCCAACACTACGCTCGGCGAGCTGGTCCACATTTTCCGGCACGCCTCCCGCAACCTCTTTCCAGTGGTGGCGGCCGGGGGCCGGCTGCTGGGCGTCATCAGCCTCGACTCCATGCGCGACGTGCTGTTTGATGACGAACACTACGCCACTATCCGCGTGGGCGAGCTGATGCAGGCCGCCCCCGCCGTGGTGGGTCCGGCCGACGATCTGGAGCACACCCTCAGCCTACTCGACCGGCACGGGGCCTGGGCGCTGCCCGTGTGCGAGGAAGATGGCCGCTACCTAGGCTTTATCCTGAAATCCACGATTCTGGCCCGGTACCGGCGGCAGCTCATTCAGGAGAGCGAGGTTTGAGGACGGGATTCGTGGCCATTATTGGCGGCGGGCCGGCCGGCCTGCTGGCCGCCCAGCGCCTGGCCGAGGCCGGGCACTACGTGCGGCTCTTTGAGGCGCAGGCCACCGTGGGGCGGAAATTTCTGGTGGCCGGGCACGGCGGCTTCAACCTGAGCAATGCCGAAGAAGCCGACCGGTTTGCCACGCGCTACGGCCCGGCCGAAAGCCGGTTCCGGGAATTATTGCACCATTTCTCCCCCGCCGATTTACGCGCCTGGGCGGCTGATTTAGGCATTGAAACCTTCGTGGGCACGAGCGGACGGATTTTTCCGACGGTTGCCCACAAGCCCGCCGACCTGCTCCGGGCCTGGCTGAACCGGCTGCGCGGGCTGGGCGTGGAAATCAACCTCCGCCACCGCTGGTGCGGCTTTGTGGGCGCCACCGGCCTGCGGCTGCGGGTGGAAAATAGCGGTGGGGAAACGCAGTCGGAATTCGAGATTGAGCCCGCCGCCACGGTGCTGGCCCTGGGCGGCGCGAGCTGGACCAAAACCGGATCCGACGGGGCGTGGGCGCCGCTGCTGCGGGAAATCGGTATCCCCGTCACCCCGTTCGAGCCGGCCAACTGTGGCGCGGAAGTGGCGTGGTCGGCTTTTTTCAAACAGAAAGTCAGCCGGTTTCCCCTCAAAAACATTGCCCTGCGGGTAAACGACAGCCCCGAAGTACGCGGCGAAATCATGCTCACTGATTACGGCCTGGAGGGTACGCCGGTCTACACCCTGACACCCCAGCTGCGCCCGCCGCTCGCCCGCCAAGAGCCCGCCGTTTTCTACCTCAACCTCAAGCCCGATCTGGCGCCCGCCGCCCTGCTGGCGAAAGTGCAGCTACGCCGGGCGGGCGTTTCCCTAACCGATTTTTTGCGCAACACCCTGCACCTGGGCCCCCCGGTGCCCACGCTGCTGCACGAAGCCGCGCCCGCAGTGGCTACCCTCGGCCCGGCCGCCCTGGCGGCGCTGCTGACGGCCGTGCCACTGCCCGTCGTCACCCTGCGCCCGCTGGACGAGGCCATTTCCACGGCCGGGGGAGTCGCCTTTTCCGCCCTCGACGAAAACCTGATGCTGCGGCAACGGCCGGGCACCTTCGTAGTCGGCGAGATGATGGATTGGGAAGCACCCACGGGCGGTTATTTACTCCAGGGCTGCTTCAGCACCGGCGCGTGGGTGGCGCGGGGAATTGGGCTGATGGTCAAGCGATAAACCCGGCTTTTTATTTGAATTGAAACATAGAATGACCTGCGGAAAGTGGCGTTCGCTGTAGAGACGTTACCCTTAGCGCCCCGGCGTCCGGGCCGTTCGGGCGCTTGTTCAATATCAGACTAAACCCACATACCTGCTGTTGGGCAGTAAGTTACCCAAGGCTACTGCCAGGAAACATAGCTACTTTGAAACTCCCGTTTGGCAGCCTGACGGGTAGTATGGGGCGTGAGAGCGGCGCTTAGCGCTTGCTCTTCACGGCTTTGGCTTTCTCATCGGCTTCGGCGTCGCGAAGGATCTGCCGGGCGTCGCCGAGCAGGCGGCGGCCGGGGTTGAGCTCGTTGCGGGCGATGAGCGCGAAGAGCAGCAGGAAGGAAGCGATTGGCAGCACCCAGCCCAAGACAAACCACAGCCAGAACGACCGGCCCCGGCTGTGGGCGCAATAGCCGGTGAGGATCGGGATAAAAGAAATGGCCACCACCATCACAAAAAGCATGTCGACAAAGAGCATAAGCTTGCGAGGTTGGAAGGGTGAGGACGAGCCGGCTACGACGGCCGGTTCTGATTCGAAGATACAAATTATTGTTCAGGGACTGAAGCCTGACGGGATGAATTTTGTTTCGGCGCAGCACTATCCGCTGGTTTTTTCCGTAGTTCGGGGCAAAGCCGGGGCCGCAACGGGCGCCGGCCGGTTTGTACTTGTCCATGTGGGAGCACCAAAGCTTGTTTCGCGTCTCGGCCCAGCTCTTTGCCGAGGGAGTTTTTAATCTGCTCGACCGCAATTTGCGGCCCGAAGTTTTTCTGCTGGGCTTCGCCTCGGCCAAAGAGCCCGACGACCCCGGGGCGATTGCCATCGAACCCACTACGTCACGCTACCTACCCGCCGATTTTCAACGCGTCAAGGCCGTGGCGGCGACCCTCGAAGCCGATGCCGGACCGCAGGGCTACGTTTATCACCTGCATCCCAACGACCACGACCGACTAGAAAAACAGCACTGGTACGAGCTGGTGAGCCAAGCCACTGAAACCACGCTCCGCGAGCTGACGGCAGCCCGTTCCGAAAACCGCCGCTCGTTCTGCGCCGTGCCCGTGAGCCTGCAAGGCTACCTGGTGACGGTGGTGCTGCAGCTCGCCGCCGATTGTTACGAAGGTTATTACACCCTGCCCAAATCGGGTGGCGGCCGCACGGCCAACCTGCCCGACGCGGCCGTGACCGAGTTTTTGCACGACTGCTCCCGCGCCCTGCGCGAAGCCGACACGGCCGATAATGACCAGCCCGTCCTGGACCGCGACTACAACGAAGTGCTACGCTCGGCCGGCCGCCGGCTGATGCTGCGCGTGGCGCCCGCCGGCACCCACGGCCTCTACGACGCCTGCAACGGCGTGGCCGCCCTGCGCCACGAGGGCGACGAAGGCATCGGCACCATGCTCATCAGCCGGCGCCTGCACGCGGCCGTGGTGCCCGTGCTCACGCTGGAAACGCCCGTGCCACTGCGCGATCACCGCTCCATCCGCAAGCTGCTGGAGCTGAGTGAAGGCCACACTTCCCTGATCTCCGACGCCTCGCACGTCTTCGGCCTCGGCCAGCTCGTGCCCGAGTCGGATGCCCAGTTTGAGCCGCTCGTTACCGTGCATTTTACCAATCATTACACCTGGGAAATGAGCCACGGCGGGCACGTACTCATGCGCGTGGTGAGCAATACGCCCCGGCTACCCCAGGGCCAGGTCGCGGCCGATAACTTTGCCCGCATCGTGCGCATCGTCTTTCCCAGTCTCAACGCCGACAGCGTGGAGTATCTCTGGGATCTGGCGCGTAAGGCCAGCACGCAGCCCACGGGTACAATTCTGGTCATCTCCACCGGCGCGGCGCAGGAAGCTAAACGCCTGACCCGTCAGTGTTTCCGGGTGGTGCCGCGCATCATGACGCCCTCCGTGCTGCGCCTCATCACCAACATCGACGGGGCGGTGCTGATCGAGCCCAACGGCATCTGCCACGCCATCGGGGCCATTCTCGATGGGCTGGCTACCGAAAAGGGGGATTCTTCGCGGGGCTCGCGCTACAATTCGGCCCTGCGCTACGTCAACAGCAGCAAGTACCCGGTGCTGGCCGTGGTGGTGAGCGAAGACGGCTGGATTGATTTATTGCCCAGCTGATTTTTCAGCCCAAAAAAGGGGAGCGGGAGCTAACAGTTGTTCGCTCCCGCTCCCCTTTTTTGTTCGCACGGTCGTAATTAGCCGTTCACTGTGTTCATCATGGCCACGGGGTAGCGATTGCCGGCGGCGGCTCCTTTGGGGGCAATTTCATCGAGCTGAGCTAGTTCGTTAGCCGAGAGCTCAACTTCCAGCGCCCGCAGGTTTTCTTCCAGATAATTTACCCGCTTCGTGCCGGGGATCGGCACGATGTCATTGCCCTGCGCCAAAACCCAGGCCAGCGCCAGCTGGCTGGCCGTGCAGTGTTTCTGCTGCGCCAGATCGTTGATCCGGGCCACCAGATCGAGATTTTTCTGGAAATT
>JAYWCH010000141.1:0-21461 GCA_043780755.1 Hymenobacter sp. | reverse complement strand
GAGGGTGATGACGCAGTGCAGCCGGGGATCGTATTTGCGCAGGCGCGCCAGGAAGAAGCGGGTCAGCTCTTCGGAAGAAATCTGTTTGGTGCGCAGCAGTTCGCCCAGCTGCCGCACAGTGTAGAAGGCCAGCTCGTCGCGGTTGGCGGGCAGGGTCACCCGGGCAATTTCGGGTAGCTTGCCGGGGTTGCTGGCCGCCGGAGCGATGAGGGCCTGCCGCAGGCGCAGCGGGCGCGGGTCGAAGCCCAGGGCCGGGGCCACGCCGTTGGGCAGGTCAATTTTGCGCAGCGCCTCGTAGCTGTCGCGGTAGCCGCTGAGGTTGCGGCGGGCAGAGTCGAGCTGGGCGTCGGTAAAGCGAAGGCCGAATAGCTCCTGGGCCGCGCGGATCAGCGGCACCGAGATTTCGTCGGGGGCTGTGGGGCGGGCTACAAAGGCGCCGCCGGCGAAACAGGCACCGCCAAGAAGCAGTGCGGGTAAGAGCTTTTTCATGCGAAACAGAAACGGGGATGAGCAGCAAAGCTAGAGCGGTTCTCCGGTACGCGTCTGTTGGGCGCGGGACACTGTCGCGCCGCTGGCTGAGGTGAACGCCAACATCACCTCAGCGCTTTCGTTTTAGTTTTTCGGCTGAACGGGGATTGGCCGGGCTGGTATTCTGTCCGCCGGGCGGCCGGAGCGCCGAAAGGCGGCGGTGTCCGTAGCGAAAGGCGGGGTATACATCTCGGGCTTTTGAGGAGTTGATACTTTAGGGCGAGGCACTGGTTTCACCGGCTGGGTTTTGGGTGGGGAGGCGGGGACTGTTTGCGCCTGAGCAGACCAGCAGATGCCCAGTAGCGCCAAGCCCGGCAGGAAAAGGGAAATACGTTTCATAAAAAGCAGGATGAGAGGATGAAAACGTGGATTTTATACCTTGAAAATAAAGATCCGGGCGAAGCACGCATCGGCCGGATCTCGTTTTTAGGCTCGTTGCAAACAACCTGATAATAGCTGAAAAACGTTGCAATGATCTGGCAAACAGATTATTAACAGCAACTTCTCCGACGCATCCACGCGGCAAGCATGCTGGGTATTAGGCCCCAACAAGCACCGGGGCGACGCACATCCTGACTATTCAGCGAAACGATTATGTAGGTCGCTGTCACCCCCAATGAAAAATGTGCGCCTACAGCTATACTAAAGGCAAATGAAGCCTAAGCAACTCAGCGCTAAAGTCGTGGCCCCGCCGCTAAGGCTGGGACGAGCGCTTCCATTACGCCATTGCCCAGGGCAGCGAAATCAACAAGTCCCGCCCCTGCGTGGTGCTCTCTCCCGATGAGATGAACCGCTACCTGCGCACGGTGACCATTGCGGCCCTGACCAGCACCCGGCGCGAGTATCCCTCCCGGGTGGATTGTACCTTCCAGGGCAAAGAAGGTCAGGTTGCGCTTGACCATATCCGGTCAGTGGACAAAACCCATTTGGTGCGTCGCTTGGGCGGATTGTCCAAAGCCACCGCGCAAACGGTCTTTGACCGGCTACAGGAGCTATTTCAATACTGAGGCGGCCTATCTGGCCCGCTGCCCCAGCGGGCCGGTTCTGTTTCAGACTGCCCTGTATGAGGGCTTCGGGGCCCGGGGTAACGGACCGAATGGCTGCATTTACTCACTGCTTTGCCTTCTCTCCACCGCCGCTAAGCTGGGCCAGTACCGGTGCCCGCAACAGCCGGCTGAGGGGCACCTGATACGGGCCAATGTGCAGCAGATTGCCCGCAATGGCCCCGATGTGCGCCAAGGCCGCAGCGTAGGATTTGTGGGTTTGGACAAGAAGGCCGGCGGGCACGCGGGCCAGAAGCGCTTTGAGGGTCGAATGGGTGACGATGGTGCGCGCCGGGGTGTAGATGGTCACGTAATTTTCCAGGCCCTCAACAAACAGAATGTCCGCGAACACCACTTTTTCGAGCCGCCCTTCGGTTTTCACAAAGAAGTAGGTGGGCAGGGCTTCGGGCTGGTCGCGCAGGCGGAAGTAATCGTAGGCTTTGTTGGTGGCTTGCAGGAAGCGGTCGAAGGAAATCGGCTTGAGCAGGTAATCGAGCACGCTGAACTCGAAGCCGGCGAGGGCGTACTGCTCGTAGGCGGTGGTGAGAATGACCTGGGGGCGCGGGCCGGGGGAGATCAGGCGCAGGAAATCGAGGCCGCTGCGCTGCGGCATTTCGATGTCGAGAAACAGTAAATCGATGGGCTCGCCACGGAGGTGCGTGTCGAGTTCGGGCACGTCGGCGCACAGGCCCCGCAACTCCAGGAAGGCAATTTTTTCGACGTAGCGCTGCAGGCCTTTGCGGGCGAAAGGCTCGTCGTCAATAATCAGGCAGCGCAGGGGGCGGGTCACGGTTGGAGGAGGGGCAAGGTGAGGCGGGCGGCAAAGTACGGGGGCTCCAACCCGGTGTGGAGCGCGTGGCGCTGCGGATAGAGCAGGTGCAGGCGGCGGCGCAGGTTGGCCAGGCCAATGCCGCTCGGGGCCGGGGCCGGGATAGCAAAACCCACGGAATTACGCACTTCGAAGACCAGGCCGTCGGTTGTGAGGATGGCCCGCACTTCGATCTCGTAGGCCCCGCCCACGTACTTGAAGGCATTTTCGAGCAACGGCAGCAGCAGCAGCGGGTACAGGCGCTGGGCCTCCAGCTGCGGGGCCAGGCTGACGGTGAGGCGCAGCTTTTCAGAGCTCCGCACCCGCTGCAGCTCCAGGTAGCTGCGCAGGTACTGTAGCTCCTGAGCCACTGCTACGGGCCGCTGCTGGTCGTAGAGCTGGTAGCGCAACAGGGCCGAAAGCTGCTCCAGGCTGTGTTTGGCGGCGGGCACGTCCTCGTCCATCTGAAAATACACGGTATTCAGGGCGTTGAAGAGGAAGTGCGGGTGGTATTGGGCCCGCAGGAACTTGAGTTCGGTGAGCACGTTTTCGTGGGTAGCGCGTTCCAGCTGCAACTGGTGGTCGAGGTAGGCTTGCAGGAAATGCCGGCTGCGCACCCAGCCGTAGTAAGCCAGCGTGTAGAGCAGGGGAATAACGCTGATAGTGACCGCATCGCCCCACGAAAGGCCGTCGTCGGTAAAGGCGGCCATTGGCATGAAGGTGACATTGACGAGCAGTAGCGTCAGGCCGGCCACGGCCAGGACCTCGCGTACGAGGCGCGGCGCGTGCTTTCCGGCCGCGTGCTGCTGGTCGAAATGGCGCAGTACGCGGTGACAGGCCGCCAGGACGCCGTACCCCATGAGTAGGCTCACGGCCAGCTCGAACAGGTTGAGGCCCCACGGCCGGTGCCAGAACCGGAAGCCCGAAATTGTATCATTCAGCAGCCGGACGGTGGCGTAGATGAGCAAACCGAAACAGGCCGGGAAAAGCCAGCGGCGAAGAATGGGCATGGGCGCAAATTACGGGAACAGGCTGGTTGTCCGGAGTCATCCTCCGCATTTTCTTCCCCTGGTGTTCCTCCCCAAAAGAGAGGTAAGGAAGGTGATGGCTACGCCGCCCGTCGTGGCGCCGGTGCCGCTTCCACCGGTTTCGGGCTTGGCTTTAGCTCTGAGGTCAGGGGCTTCATGCCGAAACAGAACCGCAGCCCGGTCACCGGCCGGATGAACAAGTGGAACCCAGCCATCGATATCAGGAAAGTCAAAGCTACCAGAAACAGGTACTTGCCCAAAATGCTTTCGTGCGGTACCTGCACCACGTAGTAGGCCAGCACCACGAGGACGGTCTGGTGCAGGATGTAAAAAGGGTAGGCTGCCTGATTGAGGTAAGCCAGCGATCTGTGGGTCCGCTGCAAGTAGCGCTTGCCGTAGCCGACGGCGGCAAACACCAGGCTCCAGCCGGCCAACGGGGTCAGGAAAGGAGGCAGGGCGCCGAGGTCAACATTATTCCACCGCACGTAATTGAAAACGAGCAGCACCACAAAGCCCAGCGTGAGAGAGGGGCGGCGCAGGCGTTCGAGGCTATCCAGCAGGGCCGGCTGGGCCGCGCACAGGAAGCCCGCCAGCACAAACAGCAGCCAGTACACGAAAAAGCCGCCATCGTGCACCACGTCGTTGGTTTCGGGCAGGGCCCGGGCCGTAGCGGCGTACCACAACACGCCGGGCAAGGCCAGTCCGTACACCCGGTAGCCCCGGGTCAACGCTCCCAGCCCCGTGCGTCCGGCCCGGCTGCGGGATGACCTAACCCAGGTAAACGCCGGCATCAACAGCACGTCGTAGAGAAACAGGTAAGCCACGAACCAGAGGTGGTGCCAGCTGAGGTTGCCGTGGGGGTAGGGGCCGGTGGTGAAAATGCTTGGGTAGAACTGCCAGAAATTGCCGTGGAAGCCCTGCGTGAGGCGCTCCATGTATACCTGTGGCGGCACCACCACCAGCATACCGAAGAGCAGCGGGATCAGCAACCGGCGCACGCGCAGGCCGATGAAGTGGCGAGGGCCGCGGCGCTGCAGCAGGTAGTAGCTCACCGTGCCGGAGATGAAAAACAGCAGGGGCATGCGAAACAGGTGCAGGTTGACGACCAGCTCATCGAGCAGGTTGCTGCTTTCCGCGTTGCGGATGTGCCAGGTTTCGCCGGTGGCAAAGGGCATCGCGCCGTGGAAAAACAGCACGGCCAGAATGGACAGCATGCGAAGCCAGTCGAGATAGGTTTGGCGAAGCGGTAGTTTCATGGGCTGGGCTGCCGGAAGAGTTGGGATTAACGACCGGCAAAGCACCCCTTTCGCAGGATACCAGTCAAATCAGTTTGACCAACTGTTCGGCCGGGGTGACCACCGGCGCAAAACCATCCAGTTTCGGTGCACGGCCCAGTACCGCTGGGGGTTGAAGTCAGCCCGTTGCCAGCGGTTGCGCGAAGCAAGCATGGAATCCTGAGCAACTTCAGGCTACAGCCGTGGCTCCGCCACGGGCACCACCGCGCCCCACAGCCGCCGCAGCTCCTGTTCCTCGTGCTGCCAGCTGAGCTGGGGGGCGGCGCGTCGGCAGTTGGCGGCCAGGTGCTGGTAGCGGGCGGGGTCGTCGCGCAGCAGGCGGTTGAGGGCGGTGGCCAGGGTGGCGGGGTGCAGGTCGGCCACCAGCTCGGCCACGTCGAACTGGTCGTTGAGGGCGCGGTACTCGGGGAAATCGATGAGCACCTGCGGGATGCCGGCATGCACGTAATCGAAGAATTTATTCGCCAAAGAATAATAGTAGCTCAGGCCGATATTTTCCAGCAGCATGATGCCCACGGCAGCGTGACGCGTGACCTCACGCAGCGCCTCGGGCAGCACGAAACCCCGGAACTCGACCTGGCCCGAGGCCAGCAGCCCCAGCCGGGCCGCCCGGGCGCGCAGGGCGGCCGACAGATCGCCTTCGCCGCAAATCACCAGCCGGCCGGCCACCCGGGGCATGGCGTCGAGCAGACTTTCCAGGCCCCGGCCTACGTTCAGCGCGCCCTGGTAGAGGATGTAGCCGCCGGGCGGCGCGGCGGTCGGGGTGGGCGGCAGGAGCCCTGCCGTCCGCAGGCGGCTGACGTTGCGCACTACCGCGAAGGGCCGGCCGTAGCGCTGCTCGAACACCCGCGCCAGGGCGGGCCCCACGGTGTAGGCTAGCTGGGCGCGGGGCACGATAAAGCCTTCTACCCAGCGCCACACGCGCTGCACGGCCGGCCGGGCCACGACTTCGGGCACTTCGGTAAACAGCTCGTGGGCATCGTAGACGAAGGGCTGGCCGCCGAGCCGGGCCCGCAGCCAGACCGGCAGGGCAGTATCGAGGTCGGCGGCGCACCAGGCGGCGGCGCGCTGGCTGAGCAGGTAAAAGAAGAGGCGCAGGTTGTATTCCAGGTAAAATAATTTGCCCTGCTGAAACCAGCCGCGCAGCCGGTGCTGGGCGAAGGGCTGAGGCGGGAGTGGGGGCGAGGCCGGCCGCTGCCAGCCCACGAGCTGCACCCGGTAGCCGGCGGCGGCCAGGCTGCCGCAAATGCGCTGCATCCGCTGGTCGAAACCCAGGTCGGTGGTGACGGCGAAAAGAAGCAGCGGCGCGGAGGGAGGCAGCACGGGTGTACTGGTCCACTTGGGTAGTGGACCTAAATTATTTTATTTTGGCCAAATTTACGGCGCCGCCCGGCAGGTTAGCGGCAATTGTAGAAAATCCGAACTTTACCAGCAGTACGCGTCCGTTTTATGGCTACTTCTCCGGCTGCTGATTCAACCCGCCCCGTGCTGCCGCCTCCGGCGACGCTGTTCGATCAGCTCGGGCAGCTCTATCTGCTCGTTGATCGGGAGGGAATCATTGTGGAGATCAACGAAGCTTTCCTTGCGCTGACGGGGTACGGCCGTGAACAGGTTATCGGTCAGTCTTTTCATCAGCTCTTTGCCCCGCTGGCCGAGCGGGAGTTTCGGCGGCATAAATTCCGGGAGTGCATCGAGCGGGAGCAGATCAATGCCAGCTACGAGCTGACCCTGCTCACGGCCGGCCGCGAGCTGCGCCAGCTGCTCTGGCAGGTCGGGTTCACCCGCGACCCGGCCGACGCTATTACCGGCGTGTGGATGGTGGCCCACGAGCTGCCCAACGCCCGTCTGGTTGGCCCCGACCTGATCGGCGACAGCACCCACCTGCAGGACTTTCTCGACAATGCCCAGGACCTGGTTCAGCACCTGAGCTCGGATAATGCTTTTCTGTTCGTGAACAAGGCCTGGAAGGAAAAAATGGGCTACACCGATGCCGAGCTGGCCACCCGCACGCTGGCCGACGTGGTGCACCCGTACTATAAAGCCAAGCTGCTCTACCAGCTGCGCAATCTCTACGACGGCGAGCCGGTCAACAAAGTCGAAACCGTGTTTCTGACCAATATGGGCAAGCCCGTGCACCTCATCGGGAGCATGAGCGTGGTGCGGGAAGAAGGCCAGCGGGTGAGCAGCCGCGCCATTCTGCACGATATCACGGACCGCATCAAGGCCGAGCGCCTCCAGAAAGTCTATTACAGCATTGCCAACCTGGCCATCAGCGCCAAGGACCTGCCTAGTCTCTACGGGGCCATTCACCGCGAGCTGAGCAAGATTATTGAAACCAGCAACCTCTTTATCGCCCTCTGCGACGAAGGCCGGACCCAGCTGCAGTTTGCCTACCACGTCGATCAGCACCCGCAGCACCGGCCGCAGGCGGCGCGCCCGTTCTCGTCGGGTGTGTCGGAGTACATCATTGCCGGCGGGCAGCCGCGCTACCTCACGCACGCCGATTTTCAGCAGCTGCTCGCCAGCGGGGCCATCAAGGCGTACGGCCTGGTGCCCGAGGTCATGCTGGCTTCCCCGCTCAGTATCGGCGACCGGATTATCGGTGTGCTGGCCGTGCAGGACTACACCCGCGCCGACGCCTACACGCCCGGCGACCTCGACGTGCTGCACTTTATTTCCAATCAGGTGGCGCTGGCCATCGAGCGCAAGCGCAACGAGGAGCAGATTGGCCGGCAAACCGCCCGCCTGAATGCCATCTTCGAAAGTGGCTCGCACGTGATGTGGACCGTGGACACCCGCGCCCACCTCATGGATTTCAACCGCAACTACGCGGCCCTGTTCCTGCGGCGCAACGGCTCCTACCCGGTGCGCGGCCTCAATCTCTGGGATGCGGACCTGGCCCGGCTTTCGGCCAGCGAGCGCGATACGTTTGTGCAGCACTACGAGGCGGCCGTGCTGGGGCAGCCGCAGCGTTTCGAGGTGCGGCTGCGCGGCACCCAGGGCCGCGATGCCTGGACCGATGTGTACCTCAACCCGATCTTTCTGGGCGACGGCTCATTTGAGGAAATCTCGGCTATTGCCCACGATATCACCGAGCAAAAACGCGCCCAGCTGGCGCTGCAAGCCCAGGAGGAGAAATTTCGCTCCATCTTCGAGTCGTTTCAGGATGTGTACTACCGGACCGATAAGGCGGGTTTGCTCACCATCGTCAGTCCCTCCGTGCGCGAAATTCTGGGCTACGATCCGGAGGAGGTCGTGGGGCAATCGGTGCTGAGTTTTTATGTCGATCCCGAAGAAGTGCAGAAAGTCAATGCCGAGCTGGAGCGGAGCGGCCGGCTGCGCAACTACGAAACCCGGCTCTGGCACAAAGACGGCCGGGCGGTGAGTATGTTGGTTAATGCCCGCCGCGTCCTGAGCGGTGAATTAGGCACCGAGGGCATCGCCCGCGACGTTACCGAAATTCAGCAGATGCAGGACGATCTGCGCCAGGCCAAAGATCAGGCCGAGGCGTCGCTCGAAGCCAAGACCCAGTTCCTGGCCAACATGAGCCACGAGCTGCGCACGCCCATGAACGGCATCATCGGTATGATCGATCTGCTGGATCAGACGGTCGACACCGATGAGCAGCTCGACTACGTGGACACGCTGCGCAAGAGCAGCGACGCGCTGCTCACCATCCTGAACGATATTCTGGACCTGTCGAAAATGCAGGCCGGCAAGCTCCAGGTGCACGAATCGCCGCTGGAGCTGGTCGCCGTCATGGAGCGCATCCGGGCGCTGTTTATCTACCGGGCCGAGCAGAAAAATATTCGTTTTACCTACCACATCACGCCGCACACCCCGCCTTTCGTGATGACGGACGAAGTGCGGCTGCTGCAAATTCTCTCCAATCTGGTGGCCAATGCCATCAAATTCACCAACGAAGGTACCGTGAGCATCGTCGTCTCGTCGGTCAGCACCGAGGGGGGGCTACACACCCTGCGCTTCGCCGTGCAGGATTCCGGCATCGGAATTTCGGCCGAGAATGCCAGCCTGCTCTTCACCAACTTTACCCAGCTCGACACCACGCCCAGCAAGGCGTACGGCGGCACGGGCCTGGGTCTGAGCATCAGCCGGCAGCTGGCCGAGCTGCTGGGCGGCGAGATCGGCGTATTGTCCGACGAAGGCGAAGGCAGTGTGTTCTGGTTCACCATCCGCACCCGCGAAGTGCAGCCCCAGGACCGGCCGGCCGTGGCCCCGGTGCGTGAGGCCGTGTTCAAGCCCTTCGAGGCCCCGCCCCGCGTGCTGCTCGTCGACGACAACGCCATCAACCAGAAAGTGGGCCAGCGGCTGCTCACCAAGCTGGGCTGCGCCGTGGACGTGGCCAGCGGCGGCCCCGAGGCCATTGCCCTGGCCGTGGCCCCCGGCGCCGCCTATAATATCATCTTCATGGACATCCAGATGCCCGAGATGGACGGCATCGCGGCTACGGCCGAAATCCGCCGGCTGCTCGGCCCGCTCTGCCCGCCCGTGGTGGCCATGACGGCCTACTCGATGCAGGAAGACGCCGGCCGTTTCATGCGCCAGGGCCTGGACGACTACGTGGGCAAGCCCGTCAAGAGCCGGCATCTTTACGAAGTGCTGCACCGCTGGCTGCGGCCCCGGCCCGGCACGCTACCCGGGGTCGGGGCCGGACACGGCGCGGGCGAGCCCCCGTTCCGGTCCGATCCGCCGCCGGTCCCGTCGGTGGTGGCCGAACCGGCGGGACCCGCTGCGTCTGCAACCAGCGAGCCCACGCTCGATGACAGTATTCTGCGCCATCTGGTGGAGCTGGGGGGCGCCGAATTCACCATCGATCTCTATCAGGAATTTGAGCAGGAAGTCCGCGATCTGCTGCGCGATGCGGCGCCACTGGCCGCCGCCGCGCAGTTCAACAAGCTGTTGCCGATGCTTCACCAGCTCAAGGGAACGGCGGCTACATTAGGCGGCGCGGCCCTGGCGGCGCAGGCGCGTCTGCTTGAGCATCAGTTCAAAGCCGGCGATACGGAAGAGGGCGCCGCGGGTTTTCAACTTCTGCAACATTACTTTGCGCAATTCGTGGCTGAATACCCCGCCGCGGTTAAACGAGCTACCGAGCTATAGCCAGCTTAACCGCTCTTGTTGCTACTCATATTCTTTCTCTGCAATCCACTCCAAACGCTACACGCTCATGTCAGCCGACTCCCAACCCAAAACCATTCTCATTGCTGAAGACAGCTCCGTTATCCTTAACCTCACCCGTAAAATTCTGGAGCTGCAGAAGTATAAGATTGTGCTGGCCAAAAACGGCGGTGAAGTGCTTAAGCAGCTGGAAAGCAATGCCGTCGACTGCGTGTTGATGGACATCAACATCCCCATCAAAGACGGCATGCAGTGCACCCGCGAAATCCGCGCCCATGCCGATCCGAAGATCAACTCGCTCCCCGTTATCGCTATCACCGGCAATGCCAACAATTACTCGATGGATCAGTTTCGGGAAGCCGGCGTAACCGATTACCTCCCCAAGCCGCTCGATTTCGATGCCCTGGTGCGCGTCGTGAAGCAGTACGTGGGGTGAAAATTCAAGAATGTGAATTAGAAATTAAAAATAATCACGCGCTGAATTTGTCCCGACGATGCCGCGGCTGACCACCGATTCAGTTCTTTTTAATTTTTAATTCACATTTTATTATTGGATTGCAGTGAAAGTAACCTTCCTCGGTACGGGCACCTCTTCCGGTGTGCCGATGATTGGCTGTACCTGCGAGGTATGCCGCTCGCTCGACCACCGGGATCACCGCCTGCGCGTGTCGGTCCACGTGGCCGTGGGGGGCCGCAGCTTCGTCATTGATTCCGGGCCCGATTTCCGTCAGCAGATGCTCCGGGCCCGCATCACCGAGCTCGATGCGCTGCTTTTCACCCACGAGCACAAGGACCACACCGCCGGCCTCGACGACATTCGGGCCTTTAATTTCCGGCAGCAGACGGATATGCCCGTCTTTGGCGAGCCCCGCGTGCTGCACCAGCTGCAACAGGAGTTCTCCTACATTTTTGCTGAGCACAAATACCCCGGCGTGCCTCGCGTGCGCCTGCACCCCATTGAGCGCGACGACGAACCCTTCGACGTGCTGGGCGTGGCCGTGCAGCCGTTGCGGGCCCTGCACCACAAGCTGCCGGTGCTGGGCTTTCGCATCGGCGGCTTCTGCTACCTGACCGATGCCAACCACATCGGTTCCGAAACCCTGGACCAGCTGCGCGGGGCCGAGGTCATTGTGCTCAACGCCCTGCGCCGGGAACAGCACATCTCGCATTTTACGCTGGATCAGGCCGTTGAAGTCCTGCAGGAAGTGCAGCCCAAGCGGGCTTTTCTTACCCACATCAGCCACCAGCTCGGCCGGCACCAGGCGGTAGAAGCCGAGCTGCCGGACTGGATCCGGCTGGCGTACGACGGGCTGCAGCTCACGATTTAAAGCGGTTTTGGCTGCTGCGCCCGCAGTCGGCATTCCCGTTTTTGAAGGGGGCGCGGTGGCGGGCCGGTAAGCGCAATGGCGGCTGGCGCTGTTGTACGAGCAATCGCGGTCGTTGGGAAGATCCCGTAGCTTCGCCGCCCGATCCGTCCCGGTTTTATGCATACCAATTACTACTTCCTGCGCCAGCTGGCTCCCGCGCTCACCGAGCGGCTGCGGGGCTACCGTGTGGCCGTCTGTTTCACGCAGGAAAAAGATGAGCTGGTCATCGGTCTTACCGACGGAGCCAAAGAATTCTGGCTGAAAGCGCAGCTGGGGGCCAATTTCCCCGCCCTGGCGCTGCCCGAAACTTTCCAGCGGGCCCGCGCCAATTCCGTCGATCTGTTTCCCGAGCTGCTGGGGCAGCAGGTCGAAACGGTGGTGGCCTGGCCGCAGGACCGGGTGTTGCAGGTTAATTTCCGGAGTGGCGCCCGACTCATTTTCAAGCTCTACGGCCCCCGGCCGAATGCCATTTTCCGCCCGGCGCCGGATTCGCCGGCCCAGCTGTTCCAGCAAAAGCTGCTGGCCGACGCCGAGCTGCAGCCCGGTCCGGCCAGCGCACCGCTCGCCCCGGGCAAACTGCCGCCGCCCCTGGCCGATGTGCCCACCCGCCACTTGCGGGCGCAGGGCTACGACGAGGCGACGGCGGAAGTCAAAACCCGGCTGGTTCACCAGGTATTAGCCCAACTCGAAACGCCCCCGCAGTACTACCTCATTCAGCTCGATGGCCGCACCCGCCTCAGCCTGCTGCCGCTGGGCGAGCGGCTGGAAACGCTGCCCGGCACCGATGCCATCGGCGCCATTCGCCGCTTCATTCCTATGGCGCTGGGCCGGCGCGCCCTGGAAATGGAAACCAAGCAGCTGCGCCAGCTACTCGAGCGCCGGGCCGGGGAGGGCAGCACGGCGGCGGCGCACGCCCGGCAGCGCCTCCACGCCTTGGCCCACGAGGCTGGCTACCGGCACACGGCCGATCTGATTATGGCGCACCTGCACGCGATTCCCCCCGGCGCCACCGAAATTGAAGTGGTGGATTTTTACACCAACCTGCCCCGGCTCATCAAGCTCAAGCGCACGGAAAAGCCGCAGCATACCGCCGAAAACCTCTACCGGAAGGGAAAAAACCAGCAGATCGAAGAGCGCCAGCTCACCGAGCGCATCGCCCGGCGCGAAGCGGAGGCCCTGGTCGCGCTGGAACGCCTCGAAGAGCTGGACCAGCTGCCCGCCCTGGCCGAGCTGCGCGGCCTGCGCGTCTGGCGTAAGCAGCACGGCCTCGATCCCGCGCTCATTGCGGCCAAGGCGGCGACGGAGCTGCCGTTTAAAGTCTTTGAGGACCGGGGTTTTACCATTCTCGTCGGCCGCAACGCGGCGAACAACGACCTGCTAACCCAGAAATACGCCCACAAGGAAGACCTCTGGCTGCACGCCAAGGATGTCACCGGCTCGCACGTGGTTATCCGGCACCGCGCCGGGCAGCCCATTCCCGAGCCCGTTATTGAGCACGCGGCGCAGCTGGCCGGCTGGTATTCCCGCCGCCAGAACGACTCCCTGTGCCCGGTGACGGTGACGCCTAAAAAATTCGTGCGCAAGCCCAAGGGCGCCCGTCCCGGCCAGGTAATCGTGGAGCGCGAGCGGGTCGTGTTGGTCAAGCCCGGCAATCCCTTTGATACCGCCTGACGCCCGGCGGCGATCCGGTACCCATTAAAAGCAAAAGACCCGATCCAACTAATTGGATCGGGTTTTTCAGCTTTGCGTGCGCGCGGGGAGATTCGAACTCCCACACCCGAAGGCACCACCCCCTCAAGATGGCGTGTCTACCAGTTTCACCACGTGCGCAAATTGGGCAACTACATCAGGTGATTCGGCCGGAACCGGCTTCGCTGAGGCGGCGAAGCGAGTGCAAAGATAGAAGGCGAATTCTGCCCGTACAACCCCCAGAGCATCTTTTCCGCCAATCGCCGCCCGTTCAGCTAATTGGCCCGGGGCAGAACGGGGTCAAGGGCGGTGATTGGGGCACCCCGGCGACGCTTGCCGCCGGAATTTCGCTCGTCCCGGCTGTTTAAAAGCAAAAAGCGCCGCTGCAATCATTGCGGCGGCGCTTTTCAGTAGAAGAAAAACCGGCTGACTACTTGGCCACAATCAGCGGCGAATCGACGACGTGTTCCGAAATAAACCAAACTTGAAGCTCGTTGGTGCGCATGAGATTGCTCACAACCAAGTCGTTGGTGCCATCGTCGCCAGCTTTGTCCGCAGTCTTGGCGTATTCGTGGCAGTTCTTGAGAATGGACTGATGGGCACTCAGCAGGCGGGAAACCTGCACCGGGGCCTCTTCGCGGTCGCGCGGAATGCGGGGCAGGCTGGTCAGCTCGGCCACGTCGTGGGCCATGGCGACGGCCACGCCGCCCAGAATCTGGATGCGCTCGGCAATCAGATCGACCAGTGTCGCCTGCTCTTCGTAGTGCTTGTCGTAGAGCAAGTGCAGCTGGTAAAACGTTGGGCCAACCACCTGCCAATGGTGTTTCTTGTACATGTCCCGCAGCGTCATGGTGTCGGCGAGCAGTTGATTGAGCATGGTGACGCTGCTGTGGCGGGTCTGCTCATCGAGGCCGATGGGCAGGCGCTGGCTCACGGTGCCAAAGCGTTGGGTGGGGGCCGGCGCGTGGATCTGCTGGTCCAGGTGGGGTTGAATATTGACGGCCGCATTGCTGCCGGCAACTTGGCCGTTGCTGCTGCTTTTGGCGGCCGCAGCCTTTTTGGTGACGGAGGTCGCGCCCTTGAGGGCCGGGGCTTTGGCAAGAGGTGCCATAGGGGAGAAAACGGTTGAAGTGTGGAAAAGTGTAGCCGAAACAATCCGGGATCCAAAAGGCTCTAGCTTCGTACGTAAAGCAATCTTACAGGTTAATGTTTCCACTCGTTTTCCGCCATGACTGAACCTACGCTTATCGCTCCCGCTTCGGCTTTACACCCTGAGCATCACCTCAGCAGCTCGGCGATGTTGCAGGACATTGTCATTGGTCTTTCGGATGGGCTGACCGTGCCCTTCGCCCTGGCGGCGGGGCTGAGCGGGGCCGTCGCCTCGTCGGGGCTGGTCATCACGGCGGGCTTGTCCGAAATTGTGGCGGGCAGCATTGCCATGGGCCTGGGCGGCTACCTGGCCGGGCGCACCGAGGTGGAGCATTATGCCGCCGAGCAGGCCCGGGAGCGGCGCGAGATCCGCGAAGTACCCGACGTGGAGCGGGCCGAAGTAGACGAGCTCCTGGCCGAAATGGGCCTTTCGGCCGCCACCCGCCGCCTGGCCGTGGCCGAGATGACCGCCGATCCCGAGCAGTGGGTCCGGTTCATGATGAAATACGAGCTGGGCCTGGAAGAGCCCGATCCGAAGCAGGCGCCAAAAAGCGCCTTCACCATCAGCTCGGCCTACGCCGTGGGCGGGTTGATTCCGCTGAGCGCGTACTTTTTTACCGACACGCCGACGCAGGGGCTGGAGTGGTCGGCAGTCATCACTCTGGTCTGCCTGCTGGTATTCGGTTTTTTTAAGAGCCGGTTGACCGGGCAGCCGGCCGTGGCCGGGGCCATTAAAATGGCCGTGGTGGGCGCCCTGGCGGCGGCGGCGGCGTTTGGCGTGGCGCGGCTGGTGCGCGGTTAGGCCACGGCGGCCGGCTTTGCGTACAGGCCGGGGCGGCCCGTGTCGCTGTTCCGTCCCGATGAAAATTAAAGAACCCAAGACCCCGGCCGTGCGCGTCCGAAGCAAAGCTTTTCGCCTCGCGGAGGTGGATCCCGATTCCATCGCGCCCTTTGCGCACAAACGGATTAGCCGGGAAACGGCCCGGCCGCGGCTGCTGGAGCTGCGCGAGCGGCTGGATCAGCTCCAGGAGCTGCTCTACGCCGAGCATACGCGCAGTCTGCTGATCGTATTTCAGGCCCTGGACACCGGCGGCAAGGACGGAGCCATTGAAAATCTGCTCTCCGGTACGAACCCGGCGGGCGTGCAGGTCGCCACGTTCAAAGTGCCTACTACCGAGGAGATGAACCACGATTTTCTCTGGCGCATTCACGCCCAGACGCCCAAGTGCGGGCACATCGGGGTGTTCAACCGCTCGCACTACGAGGATGTGCTCGTTACCCGGGTGCACGGGCTGATCGATGAGAAAACCTGCCGGCAGCGCTACCAGGACATCAATAACTTCGAGGATTTGCTGACCCGCAACGATACCCGGATCATCAAGTTTTTTCTGCACATCTCCAAGGATGAGCAGGCCGAACGTCTGCAAGCCCGGCTCGATAACCCGGCCAAAAACTGGAAATTCGAGCCTAGCGACCTCAAAGAACGGGCGCACTGGGCGCAGTACCAGCAGGTTTACGAAGACGCACTCCGCAATTGCTCGACGGCCGCCGCGCCGTGGTTCGTGGTGCCGGCCAACCATAAATGGGCCCGGGATCTGGCCATTGCCGAGATTGTAGTGGCCACGCTGGAGGAGATGAATCCGCAGCCGTTCAAGGTTGACTTTGACCCGAAGCAGCAGATTATTAAATAATTAGGCTGGAAGCCGAAAATCCGCCGTTCCTGTGCAATGCGGCAGGAACGGCGGATTTTCGGCTTTTAACTGACTAGGTTTTGCCTAAATTAAAAAACCGTCACGCAGAGCGTAAGCGAAGCATGACGGTTCGTTACTGTTATTTGAAAATAAGACTACCGCCTAAACGGCGATGGGTTCGCTGGCCGGGTCCTTGCGTTCGCCGATTTGTTGGCGCCACATGGCGTAGTAGAGGCCTTTTTGGATGAGCAGCTCGGCGTGGCGGCCCTGCTCGGCGATGTGGCCGCGCTCGAGGACGAAGATGCGGTCGGCGTGCAGGATGGTGCTCAGGCGGTGGGCAATCATGATGGTGATGTGCTGGCGCGAGCCCGAAAGCTGGCGCACCGTTTTGCCGATTTCTTCTTCGGTGAGGGAATCGAGGGCCGACGTGGCTTCGTCAAAAACCAGGAGCGTGGGCTTGCGCAGCAGGGCGCGGGCGATGCTGAGGCGCTGCTTTTCGCCGCCCGAAACCTTTACGCCGCCTTCCCCGATGACAGAATCGAGGCCCTGGGGGGCGCGGGAAAGGAGGGTGTCGGCCGCGGCCTGGCGCAGGGCGAGCAGGCATTCCTCGTCGGTGGCGTGGGGCGCCACAAACCGCAGATTTTCGCGGATGGTGCCGGCAAAAAGCTGGGTGTCCTGGGTGACGAAGCCGATCTGCTCGCGCAATTCGTCGAGGTCGATTTCCGCGCCGGGGATGCCGTTGTAGCGAATCTGGCCGGTCAGGGGCGGGTAGAGGCCTACCAGCAGCTTCACCAGCGTGGTTTTGCCCGAGCCCGAGGGGCCGACGAACGCAATGGTTTCGCCCAGCTTGGTGCTGAAGCTGATACCCGCCAGCGCCGGCACGTTGGCCGTGAGGTGCTTGAAGCGTACGTCCTCAAAAGCCAGGGTTTCAATCTTGGCCACCGACTGCGGATGGGCGGGCTTGACGTCCTTGGGCGTGTCGAGAATCTGTTGGAAATTGGCCAGCGAAGCCTCAGTTTCGCGGTACACGTTGATGATATTACCCAGCTCCTGCAAGGGCCCGAAGATGGCGAACGAGTAGATGAACAGGGAGAAGAATTCGCCCACCGTGATGCGCCCCTGCACCACCAGAAACAGCATCATGAGCATAATGGCGTTGCGCAGCAAATTGACAAAAGTGCCCTGCACGAAGCTCAGGGAGCGGATGTAGCGCACTTTTTTCAGCTCCAGCTTGAGGATTTTTTCGGTCGTGGCGTTCAGGCGCTCGGTTTCCTGCTGGGCCAGGCCCAGGCTCTTGACCAGCTCGATGTTGCGCAGGCTCTCGGTGGTGGAGCCGGCCAGGGCGGTGGTTTCGGCCACGATGGTTTTCTGTACCACCTTGATCTTGCGGCTCAGCAGCGAGCTGATGAAGCCCAGCAGGGGAATGGTGAGGAAGTAAGCCGGCGCAATGGGCCAGTACACCGTACTGGCGTACCACATCACGAACACGATGCCGACGACGGACGTAAACAGCACGTTCACCACCGACTGAATGAGCTTTTCGACATCGGCCCGCACCTTTTGCAGCTTGCCCAGGGTTTCGCCCGAGCGCTGGTCTTCAAAAACCTGATACGGCAGCTCCAGCGAGTGCCGCAGGCCGTCGGAATACATGCGGGCGCCCAGCCGCTGGGTGATGACGTTGACGTAATAATCCTGGAAGTTTTTGGCAATCCGGCTCACCATGGCCACGCCCATGGCCTGTAGAATAAGCAGCCCGGCGCCATTGCCCAGAAACTCCCAGAAGCCGAAGCGATGC
This sequence comes from Hymenobacter sp., assembly GCA_043780755.1. GTDB lineage: Bacteria > Bacteroidota > Bacteroidia > Cytophagales > Hymenobacteraceae > Hymenobacter. The sequence continues at coordinate 3,929 of JAYWCH010000141.1, read as the reverse complement.
AGCCCGCCGCCGGGCTTAACGACGTACTGATCAATAATTTTACGAAAAATATACGGATCGAGCAGGGAGAATACCTGGTTGACGGCCGCCAGTCCCAGGGCCAGTACCAGCAAGCCCCAGTAGTTGCGTAAGTAGCTATAAAGGATTTTCATGGTGCAAAGAAACGGCCCCCGCCGCACACGGGTGGGCGCCGAACCCGGGCTGCCCCGCGAAAGGCGACTCGGGTTCGGCGCCGGAAAGAGGCGTCCGTGGCTCGCTCAGCGGTGCGCTCAGCGGTCCGGGCCAGCCACCTGGGCGGAGGGGCGCCGCAGCCAGAGCACACCGGCCAGCAGCGCCAGCATCGCAATAGCCGGTATGCCTTTGGCCAGGCCGCCGGGGATTTTGGTGGCGTGCAGCACCACTGCGCCCACCATGATGAGCAGCAGGCCCAGGGCGGCCGGGCGCACGGTGCGCGGTAGCAGCAGCCCGATGCCGCCCAGCAGCTCGGCCCCGCCGATGAGATAGGCGAACCAGCCCAGCAGGCCCATGCTGCCGAACATCTTCACGCTGTCGGGGCCGTGGCTCAACATGGTGAACCCGGAAAAAATGAAGGCGACAGCCAGCAGGACCTGCAAAATCCAGGCGACGGTATTGCGGACGGCGGGGCTCATGGTGGTAAAAATAAAAGTGGAAACCAGATTGGAAAAAGCTAACTCTCCGGTGAGGCCACCGTGGCATCCTGGCTCCCGTCCGTATCCGTGAGCAGGAATTCGCGCAGCCGGTTGATCTGCGTGCTGATCTGATCCAGCCGCTGGGATTGTTTTACGGGGTACTGCGCCTCCTGCCGGTTGGCCATGCCAGTGAGCAGGTTGCGGCGCTCTTCCATCAGGCGCAGGGCAATCCAGAGCGACTCTTCCATGTTCAGTTGGGAGTCGTGCAGGAGGGTGTCGGCGGTGAAAGCGTGGCCAGTGTGGCAGCGGTAGCGCAGGATCTTGCCCTCGTTTACCTGCCAGAGGCTGCCGCCGCAGTCGGGGCAGCTCAGGGGTACCTGATGGCCAATCTGAGCCACTGCCTCGGTCGAGCCCAGCACCCGCTCCGTGATGATGGATTCGAGGCGGATATCTTCCGGAATTTCCCCTTTGCGCTCGGGCACCACGCCCCGCATGATTTCATCCAGCAGCGAGCCCATGATGGCCAGCGGGACGACAAAATCGATGTCCACGTGGCGCAGGGCCGATGCGGGCATGCTCGGGTGTTCGGCTTCGAGGGGATCCTGCACGATGGTCACGCCCCCGCAACGCTTGATAAATTCCAGGCCGGCGGTGCCGTCGAAAAGCAGGCCGGTGAGCACTATGCCGATGACGCCCGGCCCAAAGGCCACGGCCGCTGACCGGAACAAGGCGTCGGCAGCCGGCCGGTAGTGGTTTTCGTGCGGGCCTTTGTTGACGAGCAGGTGGGCGCTACTGCCGTCCTTGGCCAGCAGGTGGCGGTCGGGCGGGGCTAGGTACAAAGTGCCGGGTTGAATCAGGTCGCCGTTGACCGGCAGGCGGCAGATCAGGGACGTGTGGCTGGCCAGCAGATCAACCAGCTCCTGGCCGTCGGAATCGGGCACGAAGTGCTGGACCACCAGCACGGCGGCGGGCAGGGTGGCGGGCAGTTGGGTCACCAACTTTACCAGGGCCGGAATCCCGCCGGCCGAAGTTCCAATAACAATCAGGTGCGAGGGAGCAGCCATTGGTTAATTATACAACAATTTAATGATTAATAACAAAATTACTGCATTTGTCCGGTACTTTTTTCTGATCCGGTCTATTTAAATCTTCGCCCATCAACCCCGGCGTGGCCACTAGTCCGAATTCAGCTACCTTGCTCCCGTTAACTAATAAATATCAGCCAATAATATTTTTAAATGATGAGTTAATTAGTCCGGTTTCAGCCCGATAAATCGGGTTGTAGCCGCTCGGTTTTACCCGTTTAGACTGGTCGGGCCGGGCCCTAACCGGCGGCCGGAGCCGGTGGGCGATGGCAGCGGGTCCGTACCGGAGTCCGGCCGGGCGGCGGTTTTGGGATTCGAATCAACTCCCCGCCGGTTTTTTTGCCGGGGTTCAGCGACAACCTTTGGATATACTTTGGGTTGACAAGTCATTCTCCTCGTCTTTTTTGTCCATGAATAGCGACGACCTTTTCCCGGCGTCTTCGGTCCCCTTGCAGCTCCCCCCGGAGGCGCTGCTTTCCCCGCCTCCGGGAAATGAGCCCCCCGGCGCGGCTGAACCCCCGGTGACCGCTCCTTTAGTCGTGGAAATGCAGCGCCTCCTGGGGGAGCTGCAAGGGTGCCAGAAAGCCCTGGCTATCAGCGAAGCGCGGTTCCACAAGCTCTTTGATGCCAGCAACGATGCGGGGCTGCTGTTGCTGGATCAGCACTACGTGGATTGTAATGAGGCCGCTTTGCGGCTGGTCGGGGCGCAGTACAAGGGTCAGCTCGTGGGTCAGCCCATTACCGCTTTCGTTCTCGACCCCCAGCCCAGCGGCCGGCCCAGCGCCGAGATGCTGAGTGAGCTGGTAGCCGAGGCCATCAGCAACGGCTCGGCCCGGGGCGAAATGCGCGTGTGCCGGGCCACGGGGGAAGGAATCTGCGTGGAGGCCGTGCTGACGACTATCGAACGGCGGGGGGCGCAGTCGCTGCTGCACATTGTGTGGCGCGACATCACGGCCAGCCACCTGGCCACCGTGCAGCTCCGCCAGAGCGAAGCCCGGCTCAGTATCGCCCTGAATGCTTCCGCGACGGGGGTGATAACCTGCGATTTTGCTGCGAATGAGATGCAGCTGGATGAGCGTTCCCGGCTGATTTACGGGGGCGGATTTGCTCCCGGCCCGCTTCTTCGCGAACACTTGCACGCGCGGTTTCACCCGGATGATCTGGCCGGTGTCCTGACGGCTTTCGAGGCGACACTAGCGTTGAATGTCCCTTTTGCCCTGGAACACCGCGTGCTGTGGCCCGACGGATCGGTCCACTTCGTGTCCGCCGCGGGCCACCTCGTCCCGGATGCGTACGGGGTGCTGAATAGTTTTGCCGGCGTGGTCCGCGATGTGACGGCGCAGCACACCGCCGCCCAGGAGCTCCATTACAAGAGTCTGGTGCTGGAAAAGCTGCTCACTCACCTGCCCATTATTCTGACCCGGTTTCAGCCCGACGGGCTCTTTCTGGAGGCGATGGGCGCGGGCCTGCAAGTGCTGGGCATGGCCACGAGCGAGCTGGTGGGCCACAACGTACTGGACCTGTTTCCCGCCGCCCAGGCCGATATGCAGCAGCTGTTGCGGGGCTCCGCGGTCAACTTTTTGTCCCAGCCCGTGACGGCGGGCCGACCGGTAGCCTTCCAGAACTTCGGGTTCTTCGACGAACAGCAGCAGCAGGCCATCATCCTGGCCGTGGACGTGACGGAAGCGGAGCAGCAGAAACACCAGCTCCGCCGCGAAAAAGAATTCACCCAAAGCCTGCTCGAAAATACTGTGGACGGCATCATCGCCCTCGATCAGGACGGGTGCATCACGGCCTGGAATGCCGAAATGACCCGCTACACCGGCCTGGCGGCGGCGGCGGTGCTGACCCGGCCCGTACTCGAAGTGCTGAACTATATCGACGAGCGGGGCCTCTTGGTGCTCAAGCGCGCCCTGGCCGGCGAACGGGTTACGAGTCTGGGAATTCCCTTCCGGAAACGCCCCGGTTTTTACGATGCGTTCGTCATCCCGCTGCAAGCGCTCCGGCAGGATAGTATCAGCGGCGTGCTGATCATTATTCGGGATGTGACGGAGCGGGATCAGCTGGTGGAGGTGGCCACCCAGCTGCGGCTGCGGCGCCAGCAGGAAGTGCTGTCCGCCGTGCTGGCCACGCAGGAAATCGAGCGGCGGCGCATTGCCGAAGCTTTGCACAATAGCCTCGGCCAGCTACTTTA
>JAYWCH010000140.1:0-6848 GCA_043780755.1 Hymenobacter sp. | reverse complement strand
CCGCCGTTTGTCGACGTTTTCTACCAGCGCGACGGGGTGGACTGGAGCCAGTACCAGCTCGTGCTGGCCGTGACCTACCGCCCGCTGGTGGTACCGGTCCCGGCGCTGCTCTTTTATGCGCCGGTGCTGCACCTGGGCATGGGCTGCTCGCGCGATATTGAAGCCGACCTACTCGAAGCCTCGGTGCGGGAGCAGCTTGGTCAGCATGAGCTGGCGGTGGAGTCGGTCAAATCCATCGGCTCCATCGACATCAAGCACGATGAGACGGCCTTTCTGGCGCTGGCCGAACGGCTGGGCGTGCCCCTGCTCACCTACCCGGCCGAGGCGCTGAACTCGCGCCCGGCCCCCAACCCGTCGGACGTGGTGCTGAGCAAGCTCGGCGTACCCAGCGTGGGCGAGGCGGCGGCCCTGCTCAGCAGCGGCAGCGCCGGGCTGTTGGTGGAGAAACAAAAGATCACGGTGGCCTCCGGCAAGAAGCACACCCTGGCCGTGGCCCTCGACGCCCGGGCCGAGCGCCGGGGCGTCATCGCCATCGTGGGCGCCGGACCCGGCGATGCCAGCCTCATCAGCGTGAAAGGCAAGGAATTGCTGGAAGCGGCCGATCTGATTCTATACGCCGGCAGCCTGGTACCCGAGCGCCTCACCCACTACGCCAAGGCCGGGGCGGTAGTCCGAAACTCGGCCAGCATGACGCTGGAAGATCAGCTCCTGCTGATGGAAACCTACTACCAGCGCGGGCAGCTCACGGTCCGGCTGCAGTCCGGCGATCCGTCCATCTACAGCGCCATTCAGGAGCAGATGTCGGAGTTTGATGACCGGGGCATGGATTATTACATCGTGCCGGGCATCTCCGCTTTTCAGGCCGCCGCCGCTAGCCTCAAGTCGGAATTCACGATTCCGGAAGTCGTGCAGACCATCATCCTGACGCGGGGCGCGGGCAATACGCCCCTGCCGCCCCACGAAAAGCTGGAGGAAATGGCCCGGCACCGGGCCACGATGTGCATCTTCCTGAGTGCCACCATCGCCAAACGGGTGCAGGAGCAATTGCTCGAGCATTACCCCGCCGATACCCCCGTAGCCATTCTCTACCGGGTGACCTGGGACGATGAGGAAATCTATACCGGCCAGCTCGCCGACCTGGCCAGCCTGATCCGCACCCACAAGCTGACCCGCACAGTGATGATTGTGGTGGGCGCGGCCATCGGCGCCCGCAAAAATCGCTCGCACCTCTACCACCCCGACTGGAAGCACATCTTCCGGACCGGCCAGGCGCCCAAAATCAAGAAAGCCAAAAAACGGGCCGACGACGCCCCGCTCAGCTAATGCCGGCGCGGCCCCCGGTCCTGGTTTTCGGCGGCACCACCGAGGGCAAGCTGGTCGCCCACTGGCTGGGCCAAACGGCGTACGCCTTCTGGTATTCGACCAAAACCGCCGTGGCAACCGCCCTACCCGCCAACGGCCGGGCCCGCTGGGGCGCCTTTACGGAGGATTCGCTGGCTGATTTCTGCCGGGATAATCACATCCGGAGCATTATCCACGCCAGCCACCCGTTTGCCGAGGAGCTGCACGCGACCATTGCCGGGGTCAGCCAGCGGCTACGCATTCCCGTCGGCCGGCTGGAGCGGGACTACCCCGAACGCCTGGACCAGCCGCTGGTCCACTACGCCGATAGCTACGAGGAAGTAGTGGCGCGCCTGCTGGCGGGGGGGTACGAATCCGTACTGGCCCTGAGCGGGGTGCAGACCATCGGGCGGCTGCGGGGGTACTGGCAGCAGCGGCCCATGTTCTGCCGGGTGCTGCCCCGCGACTCGTCGGCGGCGCTGGCCCGGGCGGTTGGATTTCCGGCGGCGGGGCTCATTGCGGCGCTGCCGGGCGCGGGGCTGGCCGAAGAAGTGGCCCTCATCCGGCGCACCGGCGCGCAAGCCGTGGTGACCAAGGAAAGCGGGGAAAGCGGTTTCCTCTCGGTGAAGATTGCGGCGGCGCAACGGGCGGGTGTGGCTATCTTCATTGTGCGCCGGCCGGCGTTGCCGGCGGGTTTCCGCAGCCTGACGGGCGAAACGGAGTTGCTGGACTTTTTACACGCGAGCATTCATGGGCTTAGGGCCGATTCCTGAAGGTAATCTGCGCTCCGGCTACACCACCGGGGCCTGCGCCACGGCCTGCACCCAGGCCGCCCTCCGGGCGCTGCTCGGGCAGGCCGAGGTGCGCCGGGTCACCATCCGGCTGCCCGCCGGGGAGGCGGTGGCATTTGAGCTAAAAGAATGCCGCTACGGCCCCGACGAAGCGTACTGCTCCACCCTGAAAGATGCCGGCGACGACCCCGACGTGACCCACGGGGCGGAAATCGGCTGCGCGGTATCGTTGAACGACACGGGCGCGGTGGTGTTTTTGCTGGGCGAGGGCGTGGGGCTGGTCACCCTGCCCGGCCTGGCCATTGCGGTGGGCGAGCCGGCCATCAACCCCGTACCCCGCCAGATGATCCGCGAGGCGGTGGCCGAAGTGCTGGCGGAATTCGGACTCGAATGCGGCGTATCGGTGCGGGTGTCGGTCGTGAACGGCGCGGCGCTGGCGCAGAAGACGTTGAATGCCCGGCTGGGAATCATCGGCGGCATTTCCATTCTGGGCACCACCGGTATCGTGAAGCCGTTTTCGGCCGAAGCCTACATTGCCAGCATCGTGCAGGGCATCGACGTGGCGCTGGCCAATGAGCTGCGCATGGTGGTGATCAACTCGGGCGGCAAGAGTGAGAAGCTGCTGCGCCGCCTGTTTCCGGAGCTGCCGGCCGTGGGCTTCATCCAGTACGGCAACTGGATTGGGGAAACGCTGGAAAAAATCAGCACCTCGCCCCTGGCCTCCTTCACCATGGGCATCATGCTGGGCAAGGCCGTGAAGCTGGCCCAGGGCGCCCTCAATACCCACAGCAACCAATCGGCCTGGGACAAAGACTGGGTGGCCGGGCTCGCGCGCGCCGCCGGCTACCCGGCCGCCCACTGCGCCGCCATCCCCCGGCTGAATATGGCCAGCAGCCTGACCGACCTGTTCGCCTTCACCGCCACCGAACCGTTTTACGACGCCCTGGCCCGCCGCTGCCACGCCGTCATGAGCACCGTCACGGCCGCCCGGCCCTGCCGGCTCGTCCTCATCGACGCCGCCGAAAACTACCTGATCTACGAGTTCAACAGTACGCCGGAATCCGCGCCGGATTTCCCGCGCCCCGATTTTCCCCATTAAAGATTAATGTATCCCCTTCTCATTGACTCCCTGCTGCTCGGCGTGCAGCATTCGTTCGAACCCGACCACATGGCGGCCGTCTCGGTGCTGGCCACCGAAAAAAAGAAGTACAACACGGGCTACGGCCGGCTGATCTGGCGCTCGTCGCAGTGGGCGCTGGGCCACTCGCTGACCCTGATCCTGTTCAGTGCGCTGGCGCTGATGCTGAAATTGACCGTGGCGTTCAACCTCTCAAAATACGCCGAGCTGGCCGTGGGCCCCATCATGATCTGGCTGGGCTGGGAAGCCATCCGGCGCAACCACAAGCTCAAGCAGATGATGGCCGAGCATAAGAAATTCGCCGAGCACGAACACCTCGTCAACGCCCTGCACCTGCACGGCCGGCAGGGCGAAGAAATCGCCCTAAACGTACTGAACCGCTCGTTCTGGGTGGGCATGCTGCACGGCCTGGCCGGTACCGGCGGGGCCTGCGCCGTGGCCCTCACTCTGGCGGCTAAGGACACGTCCACTGCCATCGGCATCATCGCCCTGCAAAGCATCGGCATCATCGTGGCGATGACGACTTATAGCTGCGTAATGGCCTTTTCCGTCTCCCGCTTCATCGAGCGCAACCAGCAGGTTTTCAAGCTGATCAACGCCAGCGTGGGCGTCATTTCCATTGCCGTGGGCGTGGTCTGGATCTGGCGGGGGATCGTGGGATGAGGGTAAGAACTGCTCATTTATTCAAAAGGCCCTCGCACAGCTTTGAATTACCCCGTTAAATTCCACCCTTGGTCTGAATATAGCGAAATTCCTGGGTCAGACCGCCGTAGCCCCACGCTTCGGCCCGGACATCGTGCACGTAGATGTAGCTCACTTCGTGCAAATTACCCAACAGGTGACCCAGGTACGTGAACACCGCCGCCTGATACGCGGCTTTCTCATCTTTGGTGTTCATCCCATCCGTCACTTTGATGTCGAGAAAAAAGCTGACTTTGCCCTGCTCCGCCAGGCTGGTGCCGCCTACTATCCACTGCTCGGGGGCGAGATAATCGACGGCGACGGCGATCACTTCTGGCTTTTTGCGCAGGATGCGGGCGGTGAGCTCCACCAGCGTGGCGGCAACCTGACGGGTGAGCTCGGGCGTGGGGTGCGCGCTGAGTTTGATTTGCAAAATGGGCATGGGGCTGACCGGTTAGGGGTGAAAAAATAACTGCCCCAAAGGTCTCCGGCGCCGGAATCGAATGCCTTGATGTAAGTCAAGAAAAGCGCGGGGTGGGCCGGGCCCGCAATCGGCTTAGGGTTTCGGGTTGCATGCCCAGGTAAGAGGCGATGTGGTACTGCGGCACGTGCTGTTCCAGGGACGGGTATTGCTGGAGCATGGCCTGGTACCGCTGGTCGGCAGTGTCGCGCAGTAACGAACGCTCGCGCCGGCATTTCTGGATAAACTGCTCTTCCATCAGGGCCTTACCGAAGTGCAGCCAGGCCCGGTGCCGGGTATAAAGCGTCTGTAATAAATCGTGGGAGAAGACGACTAACTCACAGCTTTCCACGGCCTGCACTGCCCAGGACGACGGAGTTTGCGTGATGAAGCTGGTGAAGGCACTGGCAAAAGAGCCGGGCAGGAAAAACGCATTGGTAATTTCTCGTTCGTCGGTAGTCAGGAATGAGCGCAGGACGCCCGTTTTCACGAAAGCCAACTGCCGGCACACGCAGTTAGGCGCCACCAGAAACGCCTGCTTCGCCAACGATAAGGGTTGAATGAAACGCGTGGCAAAAGCCCATTCGGCGTCCGGCAAATGAACGGTCGTGCGTAAATACTGCTGTAATGCTTCCGGCATGAGGTAGATCAGACAACTGATGTTAGGCGATGAGTAGCTGAAGACGCGGCAAAGCAGCTTTTGCCGCTGCCGAAACTGGTGTTTCCAAGGTGCTGGATAGTTTGGTGCGGGGTGTCAGTTGTAAAGTGAAGCTTTTTAGAAAGTCTTTTTTTAAGCGTTCGTCATCCTGAGCTTGCGAAGGACCTTATCACGGCGGAATGGTCATTAGTCGAGCGTGACAAGGTCCTTCGCGCTGCTCAGGATGACAGATCAGGATGACGGTGTTTTTTGACCTCCTAAACAGCTTCATAATTTATAAAGCACGAGTCAACAACCCGCTGTTTCATCGGGAATAAACCCGATTTCCACTCGGCCCTAGCTCCCACCGCCCCGCGTGCTCACCGTCAGAATGGCGCTGGTGAGCGCGGCGGCGGAGAGCTCGTCCAGCGGGAGGTACTGGGCGCCGAGGGCGACGGCCAGCTCCTGCGCTTTGCCCAGGCGCAGGTAGCTGTTGTCGGTGTCGAGGACCAGGGTGGGAATGCGGTATTCGCGCAGCTGCCCGGCGAGGTGGAGGGTCTGGGGCCAGGCATCGCCGCCCCCGGCCAGGGGCACGTTGGCTTTGCCATCGCTGAGCAGCACCAGCAGCGGCTGCAGGCCCGGCGGATAATCGGCCTGCTCCAGCAGCTGTTGGGCCAGTTGCAGGGCGTGGGGCAGGGGAGTGCGCCCGCCGGTGGGCAGAGCGCGCAATGCCTGTTCGGCCACGGCTACGCTGCGGGTGGGCGGCAGCAGCACCCGCGCCTCCAGCCCCCGGAAGGCGATTACGCCCACGGTATCGCGCTGCTGGTAGGCATCGGTGAGCAGGCTGAGCACAGCGCCCTTCACGGCTTCCATCCGGCGGCTGGCGCTCATGGAGCCCGAGGCGTCGACGACCAGCAGCAGAAAGGTGCCGGTTTTGGCGGTGCGCACCTGCTGATGCAGATCGGCCCGGGTAATCTGGCCGTTGTCCGGATCGCGCAGCACGGCCTGGCGGACGGTGGCGGCCAGGGCAATTTCGGACGGGGCCGCATCGGGCACGGCCCGCACGGCGTAGCCCCGGGCACCCTGCGTGACGGCTCCCCGCCGCCCGGCCGCACTGAGTTGCGGACTCGCGACCACAGGAGTTTCGAGGCGGATGGAGCGGGCCACCGGGGCCGGAGCGACGCCGAAAACCTGTTCGGCGGCGGGCTCGTCGGCGGACGTGGCGGGCGGATCTTCCGCCGGGGGCGCCGAGGGGGCTGCCGATTCCGCTTCCGGGCCGGGCGGTTCGGGCTGATCGCGGCCGGACGGGGGCAGCGGGGGCGAATCCTGCGTGCGCTGCATGAACTCGTCGAGCTCGTCGGCGGGGCGGGTGGGGTTGTCGAAGGGCTGGGCGCGGCGACGGTGGGCCAGCGCCAGCTCGGCGGCCTGACGCACATCGGCGGCGCTGACCTCGGGGCGGGCGGCGAGGGCAGCGAGCGTGAGCGCCGTTTTGTAGAGCACGATATCGGCCCGCAGACTCGCCACGCCCAGCTCGGTGCAGAGCTGACTGATGAGCGTCAGCAGGCCGTCGGGCATCTGCACGGTGGGCAGTAGCAGCCGGGCGGTGCGCACCTGCTCCCGCAGGGCCTGCTGGGCGGGCTGCCACTGCGCCTGAAAAGCGGCCGGATCGCGCTCGAAGGCAATCCGGCGGCGGACTACTTCGGTGCGCTCGGCCACGTCGCGCGGGGCCAGCACGTCCACCATCAGCCCGAAGCGATCCAGGAACTGGGGGCGCAGGCTGCCTTCCTCCGGGTTCATGGT
>JAYWCH010000139.1:0-3641 GCA_043780755.1 Hymenobacter sp. | reverse complement strand
AGCCTACGAACAGACTTTTTACCAGCTGAAAGCGGCCTGCGACGCGGGCCTGACGGTGGCGTTCGTGAGCGAGGGCGACATTACTTTTTTCAGCACCTTCGCCTACCTACTTCCGCACGTGCAGGCGCACGGGCTGGCGGTGGAGATCATTGCCGGCGTGCCGTCGTTTCTGCTGGCCACGGCGGCGCACCAGGTGCCGCTGGCGGTGCTGCGCGAAAAGGTGGCCATCATTCCGCTGCTGGCCAGCCGGGCGGCGCTGGAACAGTACCTGCGCGACTTCGAAACCGTGGTGCTGATCAAAGTGCGCGGCTCCCTGGACTACGTGCGGCCGGTGGTGGCGGCGGGCCAGGCCACGCTGCTCTACGCCGAAAAGCTGGGCACGACCGACCAGTACCTCACTACCGACCTCACGGCGCTGGAAACCCGCGAGGCCCCCTATTTTTCTTTACTCATTTTGAAGAGTCTGCTATGCAATTAAGTGTCGTGGGCATTGGCCCGGGTTCGGATGAATACCTGGTGCCCGAGGCCCGGCGCGTGCTGGCCGAGGCGGATACCGTCATCGGCTACCACTACTATTTTCAGTTCGTCCAGCACCTGCTCAAGCCCGGCTGCGTGTGCATCGGGCGCGAGCTTTCGGAGGAAGAAGCGCGGGCGCAGCTGGCCGTGAACAGCTGCCGGCCGGGCACCCACGTAGTGGTGATCAGCTCCGGCGACGCCGGCATCTTTGCCATGGCCTCGCTGGTATACGAGTACGCCGCCCGCGAGCAGCGGACCGATATTCGCCTGCAAACCATCCCCGGCATCAGCGCTTTTCAGGCGGCGGCGGCCCGGCTGGGGGCACCCATCGGCCACGACTTCTGCTGCCTCTCGCTCTCGGATCTAATGACGCCGTGGACGACCATCGAGAAGCGCGTGACGGCCGCCGCGACCGGCGACTTCGTGACCTCCATCTACAATCCGCGCAGCCAGAAGCGCAACTGGCAGCTGGCCCGGCTCCGCGAAATCTTCCTGCTGCACCGCCGGCCCGAGACGCCCGTCGCCATCGTGCGCCAGGTAACCCGCCCGGAAGAAACCGTGTTCATTACCACCCTGCACGAGTTTGAGGTGGAAATGGTGGACATGTTTTGCCTGGTGCTGATCGGCAATTCGCAGACTTACCGCTTCGGGGAGTTTCTGATTACGCCCCGGGGCTACCTGGCCCGCAAGCCCGTGAGCGGCGCGGAGATTCAGGACGAGAGCTTCCGGCAGATCCGGGCGCAACTCCGGCGGCCAGCGCTATCGGCCGCCGACCAGTGGGCCGTCATCCGCTGCATTCACAGCACCGCCGATTTCGAGTACGAGCAGCTCTACTACGCCCAGGGCCAGCCGCTGGAACACTGGCACGCCTACCTGGCCGGCGGCGGCACCGTGATTACGGACGTGACCATGGTGCAGGCCGGCATTACCAAAGCCTTCCGCGACCACCACGGCGTGAGCGTGCTCTGCTACCTCAACGATGAGCGCGTGGCCGACTTAGCGGCCCGGGAAGGGCTCACCCGCAGCCAGGCCGGCATGCGGCTGGCCATCGCCGAGCACCCCACGGCCTTGTTCGTGGTCGGCAATGCGCCCACGGCCCTGTTCGAGCTAGTGGACCAGTACCACCTCGGCCACTGCCGGCCCGCGGGCATCATCGCCGCGCCGGTGGGCTTCGTGAACGTGGTGGAAGCCAAGCTGAAGTTGAAAACCATCCGGACCATTCCGACGGTTATCATCGAGGGGCGCAAGGGCGGCAGCAACGTCGCGGCCAGCATCGTCAACGCCGCCTTTACGCTGCCGCCGGACGGGGAGCCGATGACGCCGGAAGTGGTTTTATAAATAACTGATTTTCCGAATTTCCAATTTCCCAAAACCAACTCCGCATGAGTTCGCAGTACACCGTCGTTGGCCTCCTGAATCAGGAAGTCGAAGCCCTGCCGGCGGCCATCGGCCGGCTGCTGGCGGCGCACGCGGTGTTTGCGGGCGGGCGGCGGCACTACGCCCTGGTGCGGCACCTGCTGCCGGCGGCGTACACCTGGATTACCATCGCCGGCGACATGAACGCGCTGTTTGCGCAGTGCCGGGCGGCGCAGGCCCCGATCCTGGTTTTTGCCAGCGGCGACCCGCTTTTTTACGGCATCGTGCGCACTATTCAGACGCATGAGCCGGGGGTGAGAATCGCGGTTTATCCGGCTTTTAACAGTGTGCAGCGGCTGTGCGCCAAGATCAGCCAGCCCTACGAGCAGGTGAAAAACACGTCCGTGCACGGCCGCAGCTGGCAGGAGCTGGATGAAGCTTTGCTCCGTCAGGAGCCGCTGATTGCGGTACTCACCGATGCTCATCGCCACCCGGCCGCCGTGGCCCAGCGGCTGCTCGACTACCGCTTCGACCACTACGAAATGGTGGTCGGCGAAGACCTCGACGGCCCGCAGGAGCGCGTGGGCTGCTATGAGCTGGCCCAGGCCGCCCAGCAGGATTTTCACGCCCTGAACTGCGTGCTGCTGCGCCAGACCAGCCCCCGCCGCCCGGGCTGGGGTATCGACGACGCGCGCTTCGTGGGCCTGCCGGGCCGGCCGGGCATGATAACCAAAAAGAGCATCCGCCTGCTGAGCATCGCCCAGCTCGGGCTGGAAACCAAGCGGGTTTTCTGGGATATAGGCTTTTGCACGGGCTCGATCGCCATTGAGGCCCGCCGCCTGTTTCCGCACCTGCGGGTGCTGGCTTTCGAGCAGCGGCCGGAATGCGAGGCCATCATGGCGACCAACACGCGCCGCCTGTCGGCCCCCGGAATCGAGGTGGTGATGGGTGATTTTTTCGCCGCCGACCTGGCGGCCCTGCCCGCGCCCGACGCCGTGTTTATCGGCGGGCACGGCAACCGGCTCCCCGAGCTCCTGAGCCGGCTCGATGCGCTGCTGCCCGCCGGGGCCACCATCGTGCTGAACGCCGTGCTGGAACGCAGCCGCGAACAATTTATCGCTCAGGCCCGCGCCCTGGGGTGGCAACTGCCGGAGCCCGAGCGAATTCAGCTGGATCAACACAACCCAATCTGGGTGTTAACTGCCTTTAAGAATGAAGAATAAGCCAACCGCCATCCTGGCCAGCACCGACCGTGGGGTCCGGCTGGCCGACCAGCTCCGCCGGGAGCTGGAAGGCAGCCTCGTGTTTTCGACCCGCCCGACCGACGGCACGGGCGGGGTGCAGGCCATCACGGCCATCGCCGACTTTATGGTGACGGCCTTTGCCGAGTACGAAGCCCTGATTTTCATCGGCGCCCTGGGCATCTGCGTGCGCAGCATCGCCCCCTACGTGGCCGACAAAACCACCGATCCAGCCATCATTAACCTCGACGACCACGGGCAGTTTGTGCAGCCGGTGCTCTCGGGGCACGTGGGCGGGGCCAATGCCCTGGCCAGCCGCATTGCGCGGGTGCTGGGCGCGCAGGCGGTCATCACCACGGCCAGCGACCGGCAGGAAATCTGGGCCCTGGACACCCTGGCGGCCGAATACCAGTGGCGGGCCATGGGCAGCCAGCCGCTCAATCAGCTGGTTTCGCTGTTCGTGAACAACGGCAAGACAGCCCTGCTGCTGGAAATCACGGACGCGGGCACGCAGTGGCTGGAAAAGAC
>JAYWCH010000138.1:0-5290 GCA_043780755.1 Hymenobacter sp. | reverse complement strand
TCTTCGCTATGACCGTTCTTTACTGGCTGCGCAACGACCTTCGCCTGCACGATAACGAGGTGCTCGCGGCCCTGCCGCCCGCCACCACGGCCCTGCTCCCCGTGTACTGCTTCGACCCCGTGGCCCTCGGCCCCGATGCCTACCTGGACCTGCCCCGCACCGGCTCGCACCGCCTGCCCTTCCTGCTCGAAACCCTGGCCGACCTGCAACGGCGCTACGCCGCGCTGGGCTCCGGCATTCACTTCGTCATCGGCCGGCCCGAGGAAGTTCTGCCCGCCCTGGTGCAGCAGCTGGGCCTGAGCGCCGTCTGGACCAGCACCGAGCACACCACCGAGGAAGAAGAAGCCGAAGCCGCCCTCACCGACGCCCTCGGCCCCCAAATTCCCCTGCGCCGCTTCGAAACGCTGTCGCTGCTGCACCCCGCCGACCTGCCCATCGCGGTGCGCAACCTGCCGCTTTCCTTCAGCAAGTTCCGGTTTGATGTAGCTGATCGGACCCCGGTTCGGGCCCCCTTGCCCACGCCCACGCGGCTGCCGGCGCTCCCTGCGGGTCTGAACCTCGCCCCGTTGCCCACCGCCGCCGCGCTGGCCGAAACCCTGGGACAAGCCGCCCCCGGCTCACACCCCCGCGACCGCCGCTCGGCCCTGCCCGCGCTGGGCGGGGGCGAAACCGCGGCCCTGGCCCGCCTGCACGATTATGCCGTCGAGCGCCACCTTATCGGCCGCTACGACGACACCCGCAATCAGCTGCTGGGGGAAGCCTATAGCACCAAGTTTTCGGCCTGGCTGGCCAATGGCAGCCTGTCGGCCCGGCAGATCTGGGCGGCCATTGAGGGATACGATGCCGAGCACGGCGCCCGCAGCAAGGGCGCTCAGCAGTTGCGCCTGGAGCTGATCTGGCGCGATTACTTCCGTCTGCTGGCCGACCGCTGCGGGCCGGATTTCTTCCGCTGGCGCGGCCTGCGTGATCAGCTGCCCAAAGCCATCAAGCCCAGCCGCGCCGTGTTTAAAACCTGGGCCACTGGCCGCACCGGCAATGCCTTCATCGACGCCAACATGCGCGAGCTGGCTGCTACCGGCTTCATGAGCAACCGGGGCCGCCAGAACGCCGCGAGCTACCTCATCCACGACCTGCACCAGGACTGGCGCTGGGGCGCCGCCTGGTTCGAGCACCAGCTCATCGACCACGACCCGGCCTCCAACTGGGGCAACTGGAAATACATCGCCGGCACCGGTACCGACGTGCGCGATACGGCCTTCGACGTGCCGCAGCAGGCCAAGCGCTACGACGGCCAGGGCCGCTACGTGCGCACCTGGTCGGCCTGAGCCGGGCGGGGCCGGGGCGAACTCCGCCAAAGCCCGCGCTTCGTATGAGTAGCTGAGCCTCTTCCGTTGCCCCAGCTTATGCGCCACTTGATCGCCCCCGGCCTTGGCCTGATTCTCGCCCTGGCCGCCGGCCCGGCCCGGGCCAGCGTCAGCCCGCCCGACAGCCTCCGACTGATCAGCCCCGATCGCCTGCTAAGCTTCAGCTACGCGAATGATCTGTTTTTTCGAACCGATTATTATTTCACCCAGGGCCTGACCTTCACGCTGGTGCATCCAGTCCTGGCGCGCTCGCCGGTGCATCACCTGCTGCCGGGTGGTCCGGGCGCTCAGTACCACGGCATTACGCTGCGCTACGACGGCTTCACGCCCCTGCGGATTCAGGATGCCTTTATTCGGGTTGGTGACCGGCCCTACGCCACGTATCTGTACGCTTCGTTTTTTCGGGTGAGCAGCCAGCCGGCCCGGCGCCAGCGGCTGACGACGGCGCTGGAAATCGGATTTATCGGCCCGGCCGCCGGCGGGAAGGAAGTCCAGACCACCATCCACCGGCTCACCAACAACGCGCCGCCGCGCGGCTGGGATTATCAGATTCGCAACGCGCCCATCCTTGGTTACCGCGTAGCCTGGGAAAAGCTACTGGCCGCTCCCCGCCACGTCGAGCTGCTGAGCAGCGCCGAGGCATCGGTGGGCACGCTCTACACCTACGCCGGGGCCGGCCTGCGGCTCCGGGCCGGGCGGCTCAATCCGTACCTGGGCGATCTGGGCGTGACCGGGCCGGCGGGCCGGGCCGGGCAGCCGCGCTGGCAGCTCTACGGCCAGGCGACACTCGACGGCCGCCTCATCGCCTACGACGCCACGCTCCAGGGCGGAATTTTTACAACCAATAATCCGTACACCCTGGCCGCCACCGAGCTGCGCCGGGCGGTGCTGCGTAGCGCCGGCGGCGTAGTGCTGGCGCACGCGGGCTTGAGCTTCGCGGCAACGGCGGTCTGGGTATCACCGGAATTTACGGGCGGGCGTACCCACCGCTGGGGGGTACTGGAATTGAAGCGGACTTTCTGATCCCTCCGCCCAGCCGGGCCTACAGTGTATAGTCAAGTTTTGACCAGCAAAATCTGACTGGCAGAAAGCAGCAGCTTCAAAAGCTACCTCAGACCCTTGAGAAGCCCTTTTTAGGTTGATTTCAGCAGCAGCTCCAACCTGTTTTGGCGATTCATAAAATGAATAATCAGGCTGAAAATCAATGGGCTAGAAAGTGTGTGTGTGTGTGTATAAGTACACCACAGCTCTACCGGGCCCGATGAATAATGAGCACGCCCGCTAGAATTACGATCATGCCCAGCAAGTGCCAGAGGTTGAACGACTCCCCATCGAGCGCGCCCCAGGCCAGGGCCACGATGGGAATGAGGTAAGTGCTGGACGAGGCAAAGAGCGCCGTGGACTGCTGAATGAGTCGATTAAATAAAATCATCGCCACGGCCGTGCTCATCGTGGCCAGCAGTGCGATGTAGCCGAACGCCGCCCAGGCCCCCGACACCACCGCCAGCTTGTGCAGAAAAGCCGTTCCCAGCAGCAGATAAGCTAGCGCCGGCCCGCCGATGAGCAGCAGCAGCACCGCCGTCACCGTGAGCGGCGGCAGGCCCCCGAGGTGGTACTTAATAACATTGACACTCAGCCCGTAGCCCACCGTGGCCGCCAGAATGTAGAGCCCGTACCAGGCGTTGCCCTCGCCCGTGGGTGTATCGCTGCCGCCGCTGCCGCCCAGCAGCAGCATTACCACGGTGCCCGCCAGCCCCAGCGCGATGCCCAAGACCCGCAGCCCCGTGAGCCGCTGCCCAAACAGCAGCGCCCCGATGAGCAGCGTAAACATCACCGTGAGGGCGTTGAGCACGCCCGCCAGCCCGGAGGCCAGCTTGGTTTCGGCATAAGCGAAGAGAAAAGCCGGAATCAGCGTCCCGACCACACCGCTCAATGCCAGCCATTTGAACCGGCTCCGCTCGACCTGGCCCACGTGACGCAGGGCGAAGGGCAGCAGCAGCAGCGCCGCCACGCTCACCCGGGCCGCGCCCAGCTCCAGGGCTGAAAAAATGACCAGCCCTTTTTTCATTAAAATAAATGACGTGCCCCATATCAGCGCCAAAACCAGCAGCAGCGCCCAGGCTACCGGCGCGGTAGTGCCCGGCGCGGGCGCGGCGGCGCGGGCTGATTTCGGGGCTCCCGCGGCCAGGGGCGCAGTTTTCCCGCCCGCCCCCGCCTCGCCCAGCGCCCCGCCGACGGGCGGAGGAACAGGCAACGGATCGGGAAGAGCGGGGTTGTTAATCGACATGGGGCGAAGGTACAAAGGGCTGATACGGCAGTCTGCCGACTATTGGGCCGGGGTCCAAACCGGAGCCTTGATCTGACTGTTTCATACTTACCGAATCCTGCCGTAATTTTGTAGCCCGGTTTCGTGCCGATCCCATCTATGTCGCATCCGTTCAAGGCTGTCAGCCTCTCGTTTAAGAAAGCCCCGCTCGCCATCCGCGAGCTTCTCTCCCTGGACGAGGCCGCCTGTCGTCGCTTATTGCAGACGCTGCACCAGGATCTGGGCTTGTCCGATCTGCTGGTTCTCAGCACCTGCAACCGCACCGAGATTTATTACGCGGCCGACGACGACCGCAGCCGCGAAATCATCCTCGCCCTGGGCGAGGTGAAGGCGCGACCCGACGTGGGCGCCTTTCTGCCCTACTTCGATCTATTGCCCGATGCCGATGCCGCCACGCAGCACCTGTTCGATGTCGCCATGGGCCTCGAAGCGCAGGTCGTGGGCGATCAGCAGATCAGCAATCAGGTGAAGATGGCCTACCAGTGGTCGGCCGATGCCGACGCGGCCGGGCCTTTCCTGCACCGGCTGCTGCACAGCATCTTCTTCACCCACAAGCGGGTCCAGACCGAAACCAGCTTCCGCGACGGCGCCGCCTCAGTGAGCTACGCCGCCCTGGAGCTGGTCGAGGAGTTGACGGCCGACATCGCCAACCCCCGTGTGCTGGTGGTGGGCCTGGGGGAAATCGGATCCGATGTGTGCCGCTACCTGGCGAGCAGCAAGGTTTTTAGCGATGTCACGATCTGCAACCGCACCCGGGGCAAGGCCGAGGCCCTGGCCGAAGAATGCGGCCTGCGCCTGGTCGACTTCCAGGACCTGATGCCCGCGCTGCGGGAAGCCGATGTGGTCATCTCGTCCATCAACCGCTCCGAGCCGTTTTTCACCCGCGCGCTGGCCGAGAACCTGAACGTTGTCAGCTTTAAGTACTTCGTGGACCTGAGCGTCCCCCGCAGCATTGCCGCCGACGTGGAGCAGGTGCCCGGCGTGCTGGTCTACAACATCGACACCATCCAGAGCCGGGCGTCTGCCGCGCTCCAGAACCGGCTCGATGCCGTGCCTCAGGTCCGGGCCATTGTGGCCGAAAGCATCATTGGCCTCCAGGAGTGGGCCAAGGAAATGATGGTTTCGCCCCTCATCCACAAGATGAAGGCCAGCCTCGAAACCCTCCGGCAGGAGGAGCTCGAACGCTACCAGAAACGCGCCACCCCCGCCGAAAGCAAGCTCCTCGACGAAGCCACCCGCTCGCTGATGCAAAAGATTCTCAAGCAGCACGTGCTGCACCTGAAATCCGCCTGCAAGCGCGACGAAGCCGATAAGCTGGTCGCCGTGCTCGGCGAAATGTTCGACCTGGAAAAGCAGACCGAAACCGTTTAAGGAACAGCGCCCGTTTAGGAATTCGTTTTTTCAGCGTCTGTCATCCTGAGCCTGCGAAGGACCTTATCCACCGCTGAGCGGCCGTAATAAGGTCCTTCGCAAGCTCAGGATGACAGACGTTTTAAATCCCTAAACAGACTAATGGCCTGATCTTTTTGAAGCCCCGATGCTCCCGTAGCGCCGGGGCTTTTTTTCTGCCCGAATTTGCCTGCCGGGCATTGTGGCGTCT
>JAYWCH010000137.1:0-2857 GCA_043780755.1 Hymenobacter sp. | reverse complement strand
TCGTAGTCGCGCCCTTCAAAAATGCGCTGCACGAAAATGCCCGGCGTGTGAATCTGGTTGGGGTCCAGCTCCCCGGCGGGCACTAGCTCCTCCACTTCGGCGACCGTGATTTTACCGGCCGTCGCCATCATGGGGTTGAAATTGCGGGCCGTTCCCTTATAAATCAGGTTGCCGGCGGTGTCGCCGCGCCAGGCTTTCACGAAGGCGAAATCGGCGGTGAGGCCGGTTTCGAGCAGGTACATCTTGCCGTTGAACTCGCGGCTTTCCTTGCCTTCGCCCACCTCAGTGCCGTAGCCAGCGGGCGTGAAGAAGGCCGGAATGCCCGCGCCGCCCGCCCGGCACCGCTCGGCCAGGGTGCCCTGCGGGATCAATTCCACCTCCAGCTCGCCGCTCAGGAGCTGCCGCTCGAACTCGGCATTCTCGCCTACGTAGCTGGAAATCATCTTGCGCACCTGCCGGGTTTGCAGCAGCCGGCCGATGCCGAAGTCATCCACGCCCGCGTTGTTGCTGATGCAGGTCAGGTTTTTGACGCCGAGGCGCAGGACTTCCTGAATCGAATTTTCGGGGATGCCGCAGAGGCCGAAGCCGCCGAGCATCAGGGTCATCCCATCGGTCAGGCCCTGCAGAGCCGCCTGGGCGTGGGGGACTACTTTGTTGATCATGAGCGCAAGGTTACGCCAGATTCCAACAAAGACCGCCGGGATGGCAGGATTATTTTAAGAAATCCCGGTCCGTTGCGCCTGCAAACCTTACGAAATAGGGCGGTCAGGCGCGGAATCGGCCGTCAGCGCCGCCCGGGCCGCCCGGGCATCGAGCGCCAATTGGGCTTGCAGGGCGGGCAGACCGTCGAATTTCTGCTCGTCCCGCAGCCAGGCGACGAACTCCACGGTCAGGGTCTGCTCGTATAAATCACCCGCGAAATCCAGCAGATGAACCTCGATGGTCTGCAGCAGGTCGTGGCCGACGGTGGGGCGCACGCCGATATTGAGCATGGCCGGGTGCCGCATGCCGGCCGCCGTGCTGGCCCACACCGCGTAGATGCCACGGGCGGGCACGAGCTTCAGCGGTTCGGGGGGGGCGAGGTTGGCAGTGGGGTAGCCAATGGTGCGGCCCAGCTGCCGCCCGCGCACCACCGTGCCGGTGAGCGGATACGGGTAGCCGAGGTAGCGGTTGGCGGTGGCGATGTCGCCCTGGCGCAGGGCCTCGCGGATGCGGGTGCTGCTCACGCCCACGGCGTCCACGTCTTCGCGGGGAATCTCCTCCACCGTCAGCCCGTAGTGTTCGGCGTGCTCGCTCAGGTAGTCGAAGCCGCCCTTGCGGTTTTTGCCGAAGCGGTGGTCGTAGCCGATCACTAGCTGCCGGGCGCCCACAGTTTTCAGCAGCAGGTTTTCAATGTATTCGTCCGACGTCCACTCCGAAAATTCCCGGGTGAAGGGCACAATTAGCAGGTAGTCAACCCCAAACTCGGCCAGCTTGGCAATGCGCTCCTCCAGCGTGCTGAGCAGCTGCAGCTCCAGTAGCTCCGGGTGCGAGGGCGGCGGCCCGAGTACCAGGCGCGGATGCGGCCAGTAGGTGATGACCACCGCCGGCCCGTCACTGGTTTGGGCCACCTCCCGCAGTCGGGCCAGAATCCGCTGGTGCCCCAGGTGAACGCCGTCGAACGAGCCGCTGGTAACCACGGAATTAGTCAGGGCGGGAAAATCGGCGGGGTGGCGAACGACGAGCATGAAGAAAGCGAAGAAAAGCGGCTACTGGGGGCGGGCGCCGCGCCCGCGCCACTCATACGGTAAAAACCGCCGTCGCGGCAGCACTCAGGCGGGTTCCGTCGGGGCCGCAGCGTCGGGAGTGGGCCGCGCGCCTGCTGCCTGCGCGGCCAGGGCATCGGCCTGCAAAGCGGCGTAGTACTGCAGGCCGACGCGGTTGGGCGCCATGCGCG
This sequence comes from Hymenobacter sp., assembly GCA_043780755.1. GTDB lineage: Bacteria > Bacteroidota > Bacteroidia > Cytophagales > Hymenobacteraceae > Hymenobacter. The sequence goes on along the minus strand of JAYWCH010000137.1, from coordinate 921 downwards.
GGCGCTTGCCGCGGGTGGGCGCCTCCTCGCCCTCGGGGCGGGGCGGGCGCAGGGCCGCAATGGCGTCCAGCGAATACGCATCTTCCACCCGGTATTCCCCGATGCGGGTGCGCACCAAACGCGTGAGGTGCGCGCCACAGCCCAGGGCTTCTCCTAGGTCGCGGGCCAGGCTCCGGATGTAGGTGCCCTTGGAGCATACCACCCGGAAATCGACCTCGGGCAGCGCGATGCGCGTCAGCTCGTAGGTTTTGATCTCCACGGTTTTGGCTTTGATCTCGGCCGGCACGCCCTGGCGGGCCAGCTCGTAGGCCCGCTTGCCGTCGATTTTCACGGCCGAAAACAGCGGGGGCGTCTGCTCGATGGTCCCGATAAAGGGCAGCGTGGCGGCCAGAATCTCCGCGGCGCCGAGGTGGGCGTAGGGGCGGGCCATGTCCACGGCGGTCTCCAGGTCGAAACTCGGAGTGGTTTCGCCGAGGCGGAAGGTGCCGGTGTACTCTTTTTCCTGGGCCTGAATCTGGTCGATGTCCTTGGTTTTCCGGCCCGTGCAGAGAATGAGCAGGCCGGTGGCCAGGGGGTCGAGCGTGCCCGCGTGCCCGATTTTCTTGATGCGCAGGGTGTTTTTCACCTTGCTCACCACGTCGAACGAAGTCCACGTCAGGGGTTTGTCGAGCAGCAGGACTTCGCCGGTTTCAAAATCGAAATCGGCCAGGATTTTGGTGCTCATGCCAGGTGAAGTTTAATGCCCAGGGCCATTATAATCAATAGTATACCCCCGACGATGATGCGGTAGAAGCCAAATGCCCGGAAGCCGTATTTGGTCACGAAGCCCACGAACAACCGAATGGCAATCAGCGCTACGACGAAGGAAACCGCATTGCCGAAGAGTAGTTGCTTAATCTCCCCGCCCGTGAGCGCAGGGTT
>JAYWCH010000136.1:0-7521 GCA_043780755.1 Hymenobacter sp. | reverse complement strand
GCGCCCCCACGAAGCCCTTAATTTCTTAACCCCCATCGAGTTCCGTCAAGCCGCTTAACCTCTGATTATGATTGGCTCACTTAATAGGGAAGGTTACACTCTGATAAACGATTTATCAGCTCCAATAAACAACTTGTCAGCGCCCGAAAACCGCTTCGGAAACGAAGAGAATCAGCAGCATCGGCTGATGTGCCGTGGGCAAAATGCCGGGCCGTTTGCGCGAACCGGCGCTAGCCGGTCACGGCCGCCCCGGTATCTTTGGGGCCACTATAACTCCCATTCTCCCACCCAACACCGATTTCCCGCATGGCCTCTTATCCCGGCGACACTGCTCCTTCTGTTTTACCCGGCTCCGTGCTCGTAATTGGCGCCTGTGGCCAATTGGGGCTGGAGCTGGTGGCCGCCCTGCGCCAGCGCTACGCCCCCAACCTGGTGGTGGCCGCCGACGTGCGCCCCCCGAAAAACCCCGCCCTGCTGGCCGGCGGTCCTTTCGAGCTGCTCGACGTGCTCGACCGCGCCCGGCTCGACAAGCTGATTCGCCAGTACCGCCCCACCCAGATCTACCACCTCGCCGCCCTGCTCTCGGCCACGGCCGAGAAGAACCCCCTGTTCGGCTGGCAGCTCAACATGGACGGGTTGCTGATCGTGCTCGAAGCCGCCGTGGCTCACGGGGTGGCCCAGGTGTACTGGCCCAGCTCCATCGCCGTTTTCGGGCCCGATACGCCCCGCGAGCACACCCCGCAGCTCACCATCATGAATCCCAACACGGTTTACGGCATCAGCAAGCTGGCCGGGGAGCAGTGGTGCGAGTGGTACCACCGCAAACACGGCCTCGACGTGCGCAGTCTGCGCTACCCTGGCCTGATCGGCTACAAGAGCCTGCCCGGCGGCGGCACCACCGACTACGCCGTGGACATCTACCACAAGGCCATCGCCGGCGAAGACTACGAATGCTTCCTGCAGGAAGACACGTATCTGCCCATGATGTACATGCCCGACGCCCTGAAAGCCACCCTCGACCTGATGCACGCTCCGGCCGATCAGATCCGGGTCCGCACTAGTTACAACCTGGGCGGGATGAGCTTTTCACCGGCCGAAATCACCGCCAGCATCCAGCAGCACGAGCCCGGCTTCCGGGTCACGTATCAGCCCGACAGCCGTCAGCAGATTGCCAACTCCTGGCCGGTCAGCATCGATGATACCGCTGCCCGCCGCGACTGGGGCTGGCAGCCCGACTTCGACCTGCCCAAAATGACGACCGACATGTTGCTGAACCTGCGGAAGCTGCAAGCCGCTCCGGTAGCGTAAGGCGGTAGGTTTAGCCCAGCTGCTGGCGCATCAGCATGAGAATGGCTTCCCAGTTTGGCAGGTATAACATATGGCCCTGGTCGGGCAGCAGCAGCACCCGCGCCTGGGGCAGGCGGGCGGCCAGGTAAGGGATATTAGCCGGATCCCACACACCATCGGCGACGCCATGCCAGAGGGTAGTGGGGGCCAGTACTTGCTCGGGGCGAAAGCCGGGGGGGCGGCACCACGCCTGCGCGTCGTCGTACACGCCCCGGCCGGCGTGGGCGAAGCCCTGCACGGCGGCATCGCGCAACAGCGCCCGGAAGGCGGGCCGGGCCGTCACAGCCCGTTCGGCCGGCGGCATCAGGCGGATAAACCAGTCGATGGTGCGGTCGGGATGCCGGGCCCATTGCTGACTCAGCCAGCCGAAGGCGGCCCGGTTCAGCCACGGCCAATCGAGCTGAGCCCGGCGTAAAGTCTTCCAGACGGGCGACAAGTGGCGGTAAGCGGCGGCTTCACCCAGCGGCAGGCAGGTGCTGAGCAGCTGCACGGCCGCCACCCGCGCCGGATAGCCCGCCGCCAGCGCCAGGGCGTGGACGCCGCCCACCGACCAACCCATAACGCCCACGGGCCGATCGATGGCCAGGGCATCGAGCGCCGCTGCCACGTCGGCCGCGAAGGAGGGAAAGGTCATTTGGCGGTGCACATCCGAAGCGCCCACGCCGGGCCGGTCGGGCGCCAGCACCTGCAGGCCCAGCCGCGCCAGCAGCTCGGGCACCGCCGGCAGCTCCCGTCCGGACGACCCGAAGCCGTGGTGAAACACCACCGCCGGATGCGTCGGATCGCCGTAGCGGGTCAGGCCCAGGAGGCGACCCGTGGGCAGGCGGACCGTAATAGGGGTGGGGAGAGGGGTAGAAACGCGGTTTTCCCAAATTTCGGGCATGGCCGCAATACGGCGGGCCGGAGTAGGGGTTCGGGTAGTGCGGAGGAGAAGTTTGCGGCCCTTGGGCGGACCTGCTGCGGAGGGAGGCATTAGCCGGGCAACCCCGCCGCCGCCTTTGCAGTTGAGAGAGGCGCAGTACGCCCGTTCTTCTCTCCGCCATGATTGTCAATTCTACGCCCACCGGCTGGCAGGTTATTTACCAGCAGGCCCACGCCCTGTTGGCCACCCAACTAACCTGGCACTGGCCGCCCACCCTGCCGCCCGACCGTTGGGTGGGGCTGCTGGCCGCCATTGCCCAGCACGACGATGAGCAGGACGCCTGGCACGGCCACGGCGGCCACCACGGCCTGACGCCCGCCGGCGCCCCGGCCAACTTCACCCAAAAAGAATTTTCTCTGAAGCAGGCCGCCGGCGTGCTGGCTGCTGCCCGTTTCCAGGGCCGCTGGCGCAGCCTCCTGACCAGCATGCACCTGACCGTACTCCACGAGGGCCTGCGGGGGCAGAGAAAGGAAATCGATACCTTCCTCGATGAGCAGCTAGTCAACCAAAAACAATGGCGGCGCGGGCTCAAAGTCCGCAAAGCCGAAGCCCAGGCCGCCTACGACCTGCTGCACTGGTGCGACCGCTTGTCGCTGATTCTTTGCCGGCACGAAATCCCGGAAATGGGTCGGGCCGTGGAAATTTACCACGGCCCGGACGGCGTTGTGTATACCCTGGCGCAGCCCGAGGCGGGCGGGCCGGTGCTCATCCGCCCGTGGCCGTTCCGCGACGAGGAGATCGAGGTCAGCATCGAAGCCAGTGTGCTTACCCAGCTTCAGTACCGCGACGATGCCGAGCTGAGCGACGTGCTCTGCGCGGCGCCCATCGAGCTGCTGCGCTGGGAGCTGCGCCGGGCCGATAAGTGAGCAGCGGCCTTACTTGAGGCGGGTGACGGGCGTGGGGCTGCTCATTACGCCGGCGGGCAGGCTTTGCACCAGCGTTACGTTGTCGAAGTGGGCGGGCTTGGCGGCGTCGCTCCGGCCCGAGGCCAGTAGCAGGCCGTTGAACTTGGCGTACTCATTCCAGCGGCGGCGGAAGGCGGGCTGCGGATCGGCGGCTTTGTCGAAGTACGCCCACTCGTCCACCAGGCCGGTGGCGCGGTTGACCAGCACTTCGTAGCGGTTGTCGGGCGTCACGCCCACATTTTTGAAGGTCATTTGCAGGATGTCAGCCACGGCGCCGTCCATCGTTTTGCCCTCGCCCTTGTAAGTCAGCGTCACGCCCGAATCCTTGAGTTTGAAGGGCATCAGCAGCCAGTAGGAGTTGTTGATCCAGATGGGGTTGAGCTTGTCGATAATCTTCTGGCCGGCGGGCGAAGCCGAAATGTCCTTGCCCCGGCTGAAGACGTGGCCCTGCTTGGTGTTCAGGTTGTAATTGGCCACCAGCGTATCCTTTTCCCAGTGAAAGTCGCCGGTATACTTATCCCAGATCTGGTACTGCCCGCCGAAGAAGCTCCAGCCGAAGTAGCGGGATTGCTGCCAGGCCTGGTAGCCGCCCATCTCGCGCATCACCCGGTCGGCAATGGCAATGGCTTTGGGGTCGGACCCGGCGGCGTCGAAGCCCTCGGCGGCGGGGTAGGAAGCGGTGGCGCTTCCTTTTTCCTTGGTTTTAAGTTTCTGAGCCTGGGCCGGGGCGGCCAGCAGCAGCACGCCAATGGCAACGGACAGGGTGACGCGGGCAAAACGGAAAACGGAAGACATAGAGCGGGTTGAGTAAAGGGGGCCGGCCGCCGGGTGCGGCCACCGGCCAAGATACAACCAAGCCCCGGCCGAAGTTGGGGCGGCGCGCCAACGTGCTCCGGTTTCGGCCGTACTAGAAGCCGCGCGCGCGCTTTTCACCGCTTTATTATTTCGCAGCATGGCTTACTACAAATTTTCCGATGTGCTGACTGTTCTCAAGTCCTCGGCTTCGGAATTCAGCAGTAATAACTCCTTCCGGCACGCGGCGGCGCTGTCGTACTACACCATTTTTTCGTTGCCGCCGCTGCTGCTCATCGTCATCACGGTGGCGAGCGCAGCCTACGGTGGGGAGGCCATCACGGGCCAGATCTACGGGCAGATCAAAGGGCTGGTCGGGGCCGATTCGGCCAAGTTTCTCCAGGACAGCATCGCCAAATTCACCTTGCAGGAAAAGAGCGGCGTGGCGTCCATCATCGGCATTGGCACGCTGCTTTTCGCGGCCACCACCTTCTTCGTGACCTTGCAGGAAAGCATCAACGACATCTGGAACCTGAAGGTGAAAACCGAGGGCGTGGGCATCGGCGCGTTTCTCAAGCAGCGCTTTCTCTCCTTCGGGCTCATCCTCAGCGTGGCACTGCTGCTGCTCATCTCCTTCGTGGTGAGCGCCGTGCTGAGCGCTTTCACCGGCTGGCTGCAACAGCTGCTGCCCGAAGTGGGCGTGCTGGCCATCAAGCTGGTCGATTTCCTGCTCTCGCTGGGCGTCACCACGCTGCTGTTCGCGCTGATCTACCGCTTTCTGCCCGATGCCATCATTCGCTGGCGCGACGTGGGCGTGGGGGCGTTTATTACGGCGCTGCTCTTCGTGATCGGCAAGTTTCTCATAGCTTTTTACATTGCTAAATCCGATCCCGGCTCGGCGTTCGGGGCGGCGGGCTCGGCCATTGTGCTGTTGCTGTGGGTCAACTATTCGTCACTCATCATCTTCTTCGGGGCCGAATTTACTCAGGAATTCGCCGATGCTTTCGGCCAGAAAGTGCAGCCCAAAGCCCACGCCGTGCGCGTGCGGCTGGAAGAGTTTGCCCCCGGCGAATCGGACGAGGAAAAAGCCACCGGCCGCCCCCGCGCCACGGGCCGCTGGCGGTCATAACCACCCGGCAAATCCGCAAATAAAAGACCCTTCCGAATCGTGTTCGGAAGGGCCTTTTGTATCAGCCAGCGGCCGGCGTCGTGTTAGAACGCGAGGCCGAAGGTGATACCGGAGCGAATGCCAAAACCCCGGAACGGGCCGGCATCGATGTTGCCATTTTCGCCGTTGGAGCTTTTGTACGAGATGCTGCCGCCATTATACGACGGACCCAGAAAGGTGTCGAGCGAAAAGCGCTGCTTGAAAATCCACTGGTGGCCGACCAGGATGCCCCCGCCAAAGGTGTTGAGCGAGGCTTCGGCAGTTTCCGTGTACGGCATGTTGTTGTTGTCGTAAGCCAGGTAGGAGTTCTTCAGCGTCAGGTTCTGGTAGCGCACAAACGGCGCGACGTAAAAGCCCCGCGGGGCTTCCTTGCTTTCCGAAAGGTAAAAGCGGTACTCGGGCGTTAGGGCCCAGCCGGAAACCTTGGTGTCGCCCGTGCTCCAGCTCGTGAACAGCGCGCCCAGCTGCAAACTGCTCGATGAGCTTAGCTTGTGCTCGAAGAAGAACGAGCCAGTCTTGACCAGCGGACTCAGGATGTTGACCTTGACCACATTGTCCTGGGCTGAAGCCGAGCCGGCCGCTAACAGCAGGCCAGCCGAAAATAGAATTCTTTTCATGATTGCAGAAAAAAGAGAAAGGATTAAGCGTCGAATGTAAGATCCGGATCTTGAATAAAATAAAATTATTTGTATTAATGTACTAAATAGTATAACTATTAAAACGCAATTCCGAACGTTACGCCGCCCCGAAAATCGTAATTATTATTGTTGAAATAACCCAAAAAATCTCCTTTATCGATCCGGCCGCCCGCCTGGTTGGAGGATACGCTGGTAAAGGTGTAGCCGGGGCCGGCGAAGAGATCGAGCGAAAAGCGCTGCTTAAAAATCCAGTGCCGCCCCACCGTCGTCCCGAGGCCGAAGGCGACGAGACTGGCCTCGTAGGGCTGGGGAATGTTCTGATTGTAGTTGATGCCCGTCTGACTCAGGTACTGAAAACGCAGGAACGGCGCCACGTAAAACCCTTCCAGAGCCGGATGTTTCTCGGAGAGGTAAAAGCGGTATTCCGGCGTGATGGCGAACCCCGAGGTGCTCCGCCCATTGGTATTGCCAAAGCTCGAATAGTCCTCTTTGTAGCCGAAGGTGCCCGCCACGCCCAGCTGGAAGCTGCTGGCCTCGCTCAGCTTGTGCTCGAACGAAAGGGCGATGGTGCTGACAATCGGCTGAAAGATGTCCAGCTTCACGACGTTGGTCTGGGCCTGTGCCGCGCCGGCCAGGAGGAGGGTTGGTACTAAGAAAAGTTTGTTCATGACTAAAAGGAGGTTAGTGGAAAAGTAAATGTAAATCAATATGTCACTAGGCCAATCGGGCAACGGCGGGCCAACGCAAAACCCCCGACCTCAGCAGTTGAGATCGGGGGCTTAGCGTTGGTAAGTACTTGGCGGGGAGCCTCAGGCGGCGTTCTTTTCCTTGACCGCGAGCTGCCCGCAGGCAGCGTCGATGTCCTTGCCCCGGCTGCGCCGGACGTTGGTCTGCACGCCCCGGTCGGCCAGGTACTTGTGGAAGGCGGTGAGCTTGTCGTCGCCGGTATTTTTATAGTCGGCGTTTTCGATGGGGTTGTATTCGATCAGATTGACCTTACAGGGCAGCCACTTGCTGATCTTGAGCAGGTTGGCGGCGTCTTCCAGCGTGTCGTTGAAATTGTCGAATACGATGTATTCGTAGGTGACCCGGCGGCCGGTTTTTTCGTGATAGTACTGCAACGCTTCCTTCAGCGCAACCAGGGTATTGGTTTCGTTGATGGGCATGATTTCGTTGCGCTTGGCGTCGGTGGGCGCGTGCAGCGAAACGGCCAGATTGGCCTTGATATCATCATCGGCCAGCTTTTTAATCATCTTGGCGATACCGGCCGTGCTGATGGTGATGCGGCGCGGGGCCATGTTCAGGCCATCGGTGGCGGTGATGCGGCGCACGCTTTCCACCACGTTGGCGTAGTTTAGCAGCGGCTCGCCCATGCCCATGTACACGATGTTGGTGAGCGGGGTGCCGTACTGGCTCTCGCACTGCTCGCGGATGCGTACGACCTGGTCATAGATCTCGGCCGCATCGAGGTTGCGCTTGCGGTCCATGTAGCCGGTGGCGCAGAACTTACAGGTCAGCGAACAGCCCACCTGCGAGCTGATGCAGGCCGTCATGCGCGTATCGTGCGGGATGAGCACGCCCTCCACAATGTTGCCGTCGTAGAGCTTGAAGGCCGATTTGATGGTGCCGTCGTTGCTGCGCTGCTGGTTTTGCACCGTCACGCCGTTGATGACGAAATGGGCGGCCAGCAGCTCGCGGGTGGGCAGCGAGAGGTTATTCATTTCCTCGAACGAGGTCGCCGTATTTTTC
>JAYWCH010000135.1:0-11192 GCA_043780755.1 Hymenobacter sp. | reverse complement strand
AACAGTACAAATGTATGGTAGGTACTTTGTAACGCAAGGTACTGGATGAATAAAATCGATCATCTGAGCAATTTACTTGCTTAATGGCTGATAATCAAGGAGAAAAAATTACACCTGAAAATGCCAGTCGTCGCCATCAAGCCCGACTTGGCCGGAAATCGGCGCGCCGCCGCCAGCTTCTGGATAATTGATCCGGCGCGGGGCCGGCGGGGCGCGGGGCCTGCCGCCGCAAAAGCTGCGCTGGGCGCGAAAGCTGGCATTTGCTCCCGGCGCGGGGCACTTTGGCTTGAAATTGGCGGGCCAGCCGCACTATTGTGCAGTAACTTGCGTTTCGTCGGCGCAATTCTTTCCTTACTATCTGATATGGTTCAGCTTTCCTCTGTGGCCCGTGGGCTGTTTCTCTTGGGCGTGTTGGTGGCCCCGGCGTTGCCGGGCGCCGCACAATCCACGAAAACGCCCAAGTACAGCAACGAATTTCTCAATATTGGCGTGGGCGCCCGGGCTCTGGGCATGGGCAAAGTGCAAGCCAGCCTGGCCGACGACGCCACCGCCGGCTACTGGAATCCCGCCGGGTTGGTCAACCAAACCCATAAGTACGACGGCGTGCTGATGCACTCGGAGCTATTCTCGGGCGTGGTGAAGAACGACTACGCGGCGTTCTCCATGCCGCTGGACGAAAAAAGCGCCATCGGTGTGAGCGTCATGCGCTTAGGGGTTGATAATATTGCCGATACCCGCAACCTGATCAACGAGTACGGCTACATCGATTATAGTAAAATCGAGTACTTTTCGGTGGCCGATTATGCGCTGCTGCTCTCCTACGGCCGCAAGCTGAGCCAGATTGAGGGCCTGAGCGTGGGAGGTAACGCCAAGATTATCTACCGTAACATCGGCAAATTCGCCCATGGCTACGGTTTCGGCATCGATGCCGGGATTCAGTACAACCACAAGGGCTGGAAGCTCGGCCTCATGGCCCGCGATATTACTACTACGTTCACGCAGTGGACGATTAATTCCGACGAATACCTCAAGGGCATCAACAGCAGCATTGCCAACAACGGCGACGCCATTCCCACCAGCAGCGCCGAAATCACGCTGCCACGCTTCATCCTGGGCGTCGGCCGGCGCTTCGAGCTGCCCAAGCAGTTTTCGGCCCTGGTGGCCGTGGATCTGGAAACGACCACCGACGGCCAGCGCGGCACGCCTATTTCGAGCAAAATCGTGAGCGTGGATCCGCGCCTGGGCCTGGAGCTGGGCTACAAGAACCTGGTGTTTCTGCGCGGTGGGGCGGGCAATTACCAGAAAATTCAGGACTTCACCGTCAACAGCAGCGGGGCTTACAACCGCAGCTGGAAAGGCCAGTACAGCCTGGGCGCGGGCGTGGCTATCAGCGGCCTGCGCGTCGATCTGGCCCTCTCGCGCCTGGCCGTGGAGAAGCTGGGCAGCGCCTCGCAAACCAACTCCCTGATTGTATCGCTGGGTTACGGATTCAAATAGCCCACTTCCTCATTATCAAGCATTGTTGGTAACCGGCCCGCCCGGTGCCAAAGACGAAACCTCAGAATATTATGCCGCTACACTACGCGCATTCAAGTCGAAGCTGGGCTTTGTTACTTCTGCTGCTCGGGCTCCTGCTGGGCGGTCCGGCCAGCCGGGCCCAGTCGGGTCCGGTCGGCAACGAGTGGATCGTGCCCGGCCAGCAGTACTACAAAGTCAAGATCCTAAAAGATGGACTTTACAAGCTTGATTACCAATACCTGACCCGGGCGGGGATTATCGGCGTGGCGCCGAGCCAGCTGCAGATCTGGCGGCGCGGGCGCGAGCTGGCCCGCTACGTGGGAGGCAATCCAGTGGTACTCGACCCCACCACTTTTATTAGTTTTTACGCCATTCGCAACGACGGCCTGCTGGATGCGGAGCTTTACAAGCAAGCCCTCGACCAGCCCCATCCTTTCTACAATTTTTACACCGATACGGCCAGTTATTTTATTACCTGGAGCGTGGGCGTCGCTGCCCGTCCAGGCCGCCCGATGAGCCAGCCCACGGCCGTGGGCGGCACCCCGCACCCGCACCGGCTCACCAGCCAGCTCAATCTGAAGGTTAATTTCTACCTCGATGCGCCAGCCGTGGCGCTCAATTATTTGCCGTGGCTGGAACCCGGGGAAGGTTTTTTTGGGGGCGGAACCCAAAACGCGCCCTGCGATTCCATTATCCGCAACGTGGCGACCACGGGGCCGCCGCCCACGGTGGAAGTGCTGATGTTTGGGGCGAATGACCTGGCGCACGCTACAGAAGTGCTGGTGGCCCCGCCAACGGGCGCGACGCGCAGCCTGGGCGTCATTCGGTGGACGGGCCGAACCCGGGGCCGAAAGGTATTCCAGCTGCTGCGCTCGGATGTGAGCAGCACGGGGAAAATAACCCTGCTAACCCGGCTGGACGCTTCCAAAGTCCCGGGCGATAATTATTACGCATCGTACAATCGGTTCACCGCGCCCCAGATCAACCGTTGGTTTTCGAACCGGCATTTTATCAAATTCCAAAACGACTCTTTGCTGGCCGGGCCGGCGACGTACGAATTCGAGAACGACTCGATTCCGGCTACGGTGGTGGGCTTCGACGTGCAGGATCTCTATAATGTGCAGCGCGTGGTGAGTGCGCCGGGCAGCACCGCGACGCGCCGGCAGTTCGTTTTTCCCGATGCCAATGCCGGCGCCACGCACCGGCTGCTCCTCGCCGACGAGGCACAGCCGGCGGTGCCGGTGCTGCCGGCGCGGCGGGTGGTTTTTCGGACCATCAACCCGGCGGTGCCTACGTTCACCATCATCACCCACCCGCAACTCATGCAGCGGGATCCCGCCACGGGCATTGTGAATGCGCCCCGGGAATACGCCAAATACCGCGCCTCGGCGGCGGGCGGTCGCTACGATACGCTGGTGGTCACGGTGGGGCAGCTCTACGATCAGTTTTTTTACGGCGACCGTTCGTGGCTGGCCATGCGTCATTTTGGGCGGTGGCTGGCGGCGGCTACGCCCGGCGCCACCAACCGGTACTTGCTGCTCATGGGCAAAGGCATTGTGCCCAGTGAACAAGGTGTGGCGTACCGTAACAACGGGGACTACGGCTTGAATCTGGTACTGACCAATTCCCGTTCGGTTTCTGATAATCTGATAACGGCTAATTTTCAGGCCAACGATTTTGTGGCGCGCCTGAATACCGGCCGGCTTACGGCCATTAATCCGGGGCAGGTGCTGACCTACCTGGCCAAAGTGCGCGAGTACGACGCGCTCGGCGACCAGCCCTGGCGCAAAAATGTCCTGCACCTGGTGGGTGGCAACCAGCCGGATGAGTTCGTGCGGTTTCGGGGGTACATGGATAAATACAAGCAGCACGTGGAACGACCCCTGTTCGGCGGGCGCGTGTCCACGGTTGAGCGCACGACGGTGAACGGCACCGGCACGTCGCTCATCGTGCGGACCAACATCGCCAATTACCTCAACCCGGGCCTGGGGCTGATCAGTTATTTTGGGCACGGCTCGAATACCTCGTTCAGCCTCGACATTGGCGACGTCAACGACCCGAGCAATGGCTACGAAAATACCAACGGCAAGTATCCGGTGCTGATTTACGATGGTTGTGCCGCCTCGCACCTGTTCACTGCGGGCTCGCCGCTGTTTTTTGAAAGCTGGCTTTTTGCTCCCGGCAAAGGCGCCATAGGCGCGCTGGGGGAGTACGGTTTTGGCTATGATGCTTACCTGGACGTGGCGCAGGATACCCTCACCCGGCTCCTTTTTAATGATCCGCGCTGGTACGGCAAGCCCGTGACGGCGGTTTATAATGAAACTGTACGGCGTCTGCAGCGGGCCCCCGGGGGCTTGTTCAATAATCCCAACGATGGTACGGCGGTCGAACAGATGCTTTGCAACATCTGGCACGGCGACCCCACCATTGCGCTCTACGCGCCACCCTTGCCCGATTTTCAGGTGAGCAATGCCACCCTCTCGCTGGCGCCCACCGTGGCCGGGCAGGTGATTACGGCCACGACGTCCGACTTTTTCCTGAGTATCGGCGTCGTAAATCCGGGTAAAGTCACCACTGATTCCATTGAAATCCGGCTTACCCGGCTTTTTGACCCGAATACGACGCCCATGTTACCCAATGTGGTGCTGACCAAAACGTTCGCCCAGGGCCCGCAGGGCAGCGCCACCTATCTTTTCCCGCTGACGAATCCGGCCGGGGTTAATGTCTTCGGGACCAATACGTTCCGGGTTGAGCTGGATTACCGGAACAAAGTAGTTGAAAGCAACAAAGCCAACAACGTTGCCCAGATCACCTACACTTTCCTGCGCGGGGGGCTGACGGTGCTCAACCCGGTAGAATTTGCGATTGTGGGCAACAGCCCGCCGCGTCTGGTGGCGCAGACCAACGATCCGGCCGGCCCGTCGCGGGTGTATGAGTTCGAAGCGGATACGACCACGGCATTCAACAGCCCGGCGAAGTTGCAGTCGGGCGCGATCACGGCGACGCTGACGCCCCGGTGGCAGCCGCCGCTGCCCGCGCTGGGGCGCGATAGCGTGGTTTGGTACTGGCGCGTGCGGTTCCAGACGCCGGCTTCGGGGGAAGATGCAAATTGGGTCGTGAGCTCATTCCGCATCATTTCGAGCCGTACCGCCGGGGGCTGGTCGCAGAGTCACCACGGGCAGTTTCGGCGCGACCAGCGATTGGGGGTTGACGTGGGCGTGCCGGGGGGACGCTGGGCGTTTAGCACGGAGAATAAAGCGTTGGTTCTGCGCACCCGGGGCGGGGGGCTGCCCCAGGCGGCCCCTACGTTCGGCACCGGCACTGGCTTCGGCATCACGGCTAATGCTGCCGATCCGCCCACGGTAGCCAACTGCGCGGTGAACACGCCCAACCTGCTGGTGGCGGTGTACGATCAGTATACGCTGCGCCCGGTAGCCGGCCTGCCGGCGCCCGCCGGGTGTGGGCAGGGGACGCAGCCATTTTACATCTTCGGGACGAACCCCACCAGCGGGGGCGATACGCTCAATACGCTCAATAGCAGCGTAGCGCGGCAAACGCAGCTGGCGAATTTTCTGGCCGCGGTGCCCGATGGCGCTTACGTAGCCATTGTGAGTATGAACCGTTTGCGCTGGCCCAGCCTGTCAACAGTACGGACGGCGTTCAGCAGTTTGCTGGGTTCGCAGCTGGTTAATCAATTGCAGAATGGTGATCCGTTTACCCTGCTGGCCCAGAAACGGGCCGGTGGCGGCCGGCTCATTCGGGAAGCCGGACCTAATCCGGCGGTGCTCACGCCCGCCCGCTACAACCAGACCATCAGCCTGAGTGATACGCTGCGGACGCCTTCTTCGCGCGGGGTGATCACGTCCACGCGCATCGGCCCGGCCCAGAGCTGGGAAAATCTCTACAGCTGGATCCAGCGCGAGCCGAACGCCACCAGCAGCTATACGCTCAAGGTTACGGGAATTGATACCCTCAACCGGGCCACGGTGCTGTACGCCAGCGTGCCCGCCAGCTCCGGGCGCACGGGCTTCTCGCTGAGTACCGTTTCGGCGGTTCGCTACCCTTATCTGCAGCTGGAGCTGGCCATGCGCGACACGCTGAGCCGGACCGCGCCGCAGCTCAAAGAATGGTTCGTGACCTACCGGGGCGTGCCCGAAGGCGTGGTGCGCCGCGACCTGGTGGTGGCCACGGCCTACGACCCGACGCTGCTGGCCCAACAGGCCGTTTCGCCGGGCACGATCAGCTTCCCGGTAGTTTTTGAGAATGTGACGCCCTACGACTTCGGCACGCCGCTTCGGGCCAAAGTGGAGCTACGTGATGCCGCCTCGCCCTTCACGCTGCGCAAAACGCTTATTATCAGCGATCCCCGGCAACTCAAGGGCGACACCAATCTGTCCCTGCCGATCAGCGTGCCGATGGCCGGGCTGTTCGGGACTTTCACCACGAAAGTCACCGTGAACCCGACGCCGCGTCCGCTGCCCGAAATCAACCTCTTCAACAACGAGCTGAATCTGCCGCCCTTCACGGTCACTGACAACACCGTTCCGCCGACGCTGGACGTGGCCTTCGATGGTCGGCACATCCTCAACGGGGAGCTGGTGTCGCCCACGCCCACCATTATCATCCAGCTCAACGACGGCGATAAGCTGCGGCACATCACCGACCGCTCGGTGTTCACCGTGACGCTGATCAAGCCCGGCCAGACCAGCCTGCCCGTGCTGGTTGACCTGAACGGCCCCGAGGTGAAATTCACCCTCGACGTTACCCAGGGCAGCGTGGCCCGGCTGGAATATCACCCCGGCCTGGGCGCCCCGCTGCCCGACGGCGTGTACACGCTGCGGGTGCAGGGCCAGGGCGCCAGCCCCGGCACTTTCAGCGCCGGCTCGCAGGATTTTCAGGTGAAATTTGAAGTCGTTAATGCTTCCAAAATCACCAACGTTTACCCGTATCCGAATCCGGTCATCAACAAGGCGCGCTTCGTGTTCACGGTGACCGGTCAGGAGCTGCCGCGCAACATGAAAATTCAGATCATGACCATCACCGGCCGGGTGGTGCGGGAGATTTTTATGAATGAGCTGGGGCCGCTGCACATCGGCAACAACATCACGGATTTTGCCTGGGACGGCACCGATTCGTTCGGCGACCGGCTGGCCAACGGCACCTACCTCTACCGCGTCTCGCTCGACGATCCGGGCGGACAATTCAGCCACCGCGATACGGCCGGCGACAAAGCGTTCCGTAGCGACTGGGGCAAGCTGGTACTGATGCGCTAGGGCCCGCGCCAGGATCCAAAAACCAAAAAGGCCGCCCGGAAGAGCGGCCTTTTTGCATGATGAGTGAAGGCGAAAAATCAGCGGCGGCGCAGCGTTACGAAGCTGTAGGCGTAGGCGTGGCGCTCGTCAGCTTCGTGGCGCTCGCGGGTTTCCTCGCGCCAGTCGGCGGGGCTGAGGCTGGGGAAAAAGGCGTCGCCCTCGAAGCTGTGGTGGATCTCGGTGAGGTGAATGACATCGGCGGCGGGCAGGGCTTCGCGGTAGATTTCGCCGCCGCCGATGACGCAGATTGCCGCGTCGAGCTCCCCGGCGCGGGCCAGGGCGGAGGGCAGCGAGCCGGCGGTTTCGCAGCCGGGCGCCGCCCAGTCGGCCTGGCGGGTGACCACGATATTGGGGCGCTTGGGCAGCGCCCGGCCGAGGCTGTCGTAGGTGCGGCGGCCCATGACAACGGGGTGGCCCAGCGTGAGCCGTTTGAAATGCTGCAGGTCGGCGGGCATGCTGCCCCAGGGCATTTTCCCCCGAAAACCAATAACGCCGTTTTCAGCCACGGCAACAACGAAAGAAATCATATTATCAGGTAAGTAGCTGGTGTTGATTAGAAAGGATTAAGCCGGCAGTCGGAAGCCGAGCAGCAGCTCCTTCACCGGCAGCCGCTTTTTGCCTTCGAGCTGGACGTCGAGTAAATCCAGCCAGCCATCGGCGGCGGCCACGCGCAGGTACTGGCGGCTGTCGGTGGCCCAGGTGCCGGGGGCGGCCAGGGGCTCGGCGGGGGTGTCAGCCGGCAGGGTCTGGGCGCGAAAAATCTTCAGGATGCGGCCGTCGGGCAGCGCGGCGAAGGCCGTAGGAACGGGGGAGAGGCCCCTCACCCAGTTGACCAGCTCGGCGGCTGGGCGATGGAAATCGAGCCGGCCGGTTTCCTTCTGAATCTTGGGCGCGGCCCGCAGATCCGCGCTGGTTTGCTGCGGAGTGCTGGGCGCCGTGCCGGCGGCAATGGCCTCAACCGAGCGTCGGGCCAGGGCCGCGCCGGTTATTTTGAGCTTGTCGTAGAGGCTGCCGAAATCATCGGCGGGCATAATGGGCAGGCGGTCCTGCATGATCAGGTCGCCGGTGTCGATCTCGTGGCGCAGAAAAAAGGAGGTGACGCCGGTTTCCGTCTCGCCGTTCATCAGCGCCCAGTTGATGGGGGCCGCGCCGCGATACTGCGGCAACAGCGAGCCGTGAATGTTGATGGAGCCTAGCCGGGGCATGTTCCACACCGCCTCGGGCAGCATCCGGAAGGCCACCACCACTTGCAGATCGGCGGCGTAAGCGCGCAGCTCGGCCTGAAACTCGGGCGCTTTCAGGTTGGTGGGTTGCAGCACGGGCAGGCCGTGGGCTTCAGCCACCACTTTCACGGCCGACGCCTGGAGCTGGCGCCCGCGTCCCGCCGGCCGGTCGGGCGCCGTGACGACGGCCACCACCCGGCCGTCGGGCCAGGCCAGCAGGCTTTCCAGGGCGGACACGGCAAAGTCGGGGGTGCCCATAAAAACCAGGCGCAGGGGAGTGTTCATAGGGCAAAGAAACTGCCGGACGCCAGAAACCGCCCGCCTAGCGCTCCGGATAGAGCAAATACCGGCGGCGTAAGGTTTCGAATTTTTGCAGGCCCGGTGCCCAGGAGGCGCGGATCTCAGCCTCGGTTTTGCCAGCTATGATCTGCTCGCGCAGGGCCGAGGTGCCCGAAAGCTGCTCAAAATACTTTCCGAAAAAATGCTCCTTGTCGGTGCTTTGGCGGTAAAAGTCAAGCAGGTATTTCAATACCAGTCCTCCCGTCTCGCGGGCGGGCGCCCCGGCCAGATTCAGGCCATAGCAGAGCTGTCCGTTGAGCGGCGGGCTGGGCGAGCCGGCGTTGGGCCGGGGCGTGAACGAGAACGGCCGCGAAGCCGGCTGGGTCGGGCTGCCGATGATCTCAAACGGCGTGGCCGTACCCCGGCCAATACTCACGTTGGTACCTTCAAACAGGCAGATACTCGGATACAAGGCTACTGCATGGTCGGTGGGTAGGTTGGGGGAAGGCCGCACGGGCAGGTGGTAAGCCGTGGCGTGGGTGTAGCCGGCAGCCACGGGCACCACGGTGAGGCGGCAGCGGCGGCGGCCGGCCAGCCACTTTTCGCCGTTAATCATCGTGGCCAGCTCGCCGATGGTCAGGCCGTGGGCGATGGGCAGCGGGTCGAGGCCGACGAAGGACTGGTGGGCCGGTTCGAGGATGGGACCGTCGATGAGATCGCCGTTGGGGTTGGGGCGGTCGAGGACCAGGACGGGCTTGTTTTGCTCGGCGGCGGCCTCCATTACGTAGTGCAGCGTGCTGATGAAGGTGTAAAACCGGGCGCCCACGTCCTGAATATCGAAGACGAGCATATCCACATCGGCCAGCATGGCCGGGGTGGGCTTCTTGGTTTTGCCGTACACCGAGCGCACCGGGACGCCGCTGCGGGCATCGCGTCCGTCGCGGATAGTCGCGCCGTCGGCCTCCTCCCCGCGAAAGCCGTGCTCGGGTGCGAAGATGGCTGTCACGTTCACGCCCCGGGCGCGCAGCGTATCAACCAGATAAGCTGACCCGACCCGGGAAGTCTGGTTGATGACCAGCCCCACGCGCTTATTTTTCAGCAGGGGCAAATACTTTTCCAGCCGCTCGGCCCCCACCGTGAGCTGGGCGGGCGCGGGCGGGCACTCTGCCAAACGCACCGGCTCCGGCGCAGGCGCCGACGTTACTAAAAGTAAAGAAAACGTGATTTTTGCGAAAAAGCCCTTCATAAGCAGACAAGAAAAGCCGAAAACCGGCGTTGGGCCGCGCCGCGGGGAGAAACCGGTTCGTAATACCTGTTCAAAACGTAGCTTTACAATTCAATAATGAATGTCGCCCGCTACATTTCGCAGAAGATCGACGGGGGAGCCGATTCCGGCTCCTTCACGTCCTCGGTCACAAAAATAGCCATCATCAGCATTGCCATGGGCCTGGCAGTGATGATTGTCTCATTTGCCATCCTGCAAGGGTTTCGCAACGAGATTCAGAACAAGATTTTCTCGTTCGGCTCGCACCTGCAAATCTCGCGCTACGACACCAACAACTCGCTGGAAGTGGCCCCCATTGCCGGTCCCCGGCTCAGGGCGCAGCTCCACGAGTTTCCGCAGGTGCTGTCCACGCAGCCGTTCGCCGTGAAAACGGCCATCATCAAAACCAAAGATGAGGTGCTGGGCGTGGTGCTGAAAGGGATTTCGGAAACCGATGCGCCGTCGCCCATGCGGCAGAATCTGCTGGCTGGCAAGTTCCTCAGCTTCCCCGATTCGGCGGCCAGCAACGACGTGCTGCTCTCGCGCAAAGTGGCCGATAAGCTGCGCCTCAACGTGGGCGATAAGGCGCTGTTCTACTTCATTCAGAATCCGCCGCGCATCCGGCAGTTTCGGGTTAGCGGCATATATTCCACCGGCCTCGATGAGTTTGACGAGGTGTACGTCATCGGCGATATTCGCCAGATCCGGGGCCTGAACTCGCCCATCTGGCCCGATTCGCTGGTTGGCGGCATGGAAGTGGTGCTCAAGGATTTCAAAACCCTGGACAAAACCGCCGATAACTTCTACGAGCGCCTGCCCTACGATCTCAAAATCGACAAAATAACCGACCAGTACGCCCAGCTTTTCGACTGGCTGCAACTGCTCAACCGCAACGTCATCATTTTCTTGATCCTGATCATTTTCGTGGCCACGTTCAACATGGTGGCCACCATTTTTATCATGATTCTGGAGCGCACCAACATGATCGGCATCCTCAAAGCCCTGGGCGCGACCGATAACCAGATTCGCCGGATGTTCTTTTTTCGAGGCCTTTCACTCACCGTGCGCGGCATGCTCATCGGCAACGTAATCGCCGTGGGCTGCTGCGCCGTGCAATACTATTTCCACCTCATTCCCCTTGACCCAGAAAACTACTACATGGACCGCGTCCCCATCGCCTGGGACCCCCGGATGCTGCTCCTGCTCAACGTGGCCACCTTCGGCGCCTCGCTGCTGGCGGTGCTCATCCCTACCTATCTCATCTCCCGCATCAAGCCGGTAGTTGCAATTAAATTCGACTGAGGAGCTGCTGGTTTAAGGAAATAATGAGGCGTTAAAATTGAACGGTGTTGAACCTGTTTAAGAGCCGGTTTTTGTAGTACGTCTGTCATCCTGAGCATTCCGCGCATCAAGCGGCGACGAAGGACCTTATCAAGTTCGGTTAATGACCGCTCAGCCGTGATTAGGTTCTTCGTCGCCGCTTGATGCGCGGAATGCTCAGGATGACAGACGTTTTGAGTTTTTAAATAGCAGCATTATAAACAGCGGTGTCACAAGACGACTAAACGAGGTGTTGGCGCGTCATGCTGAGCTTGT
>JAYWCH010000134.1:0-13302 GCA_043780755.1 Hymenobacter sp. | reverse complement strand
CGGCCGCGTTTAGTGGGCGGCGTTGGTCTTTTTGCAGCACTCGGGAAGGCGGGCGTAGGCGCGGGCTTCGGCGGTCTGGTTATCAGCATCGTAGCCGGTTTTTTGGACGGCGGTGCGCAGGGCGGATTCGGACGTTTTGTCGGGGCGATACGTGACGGTCAGGACTTTGCTGGGCACATCGAGAATGGCGCTTTGCACGCCTTTTTCGTAGGCCAGGCTTTTTTCAATCCGGGCCTTGCACATATCGCACACGGCGGAAGTTTTGAACTGAACCGTGGCCGAATTGGCCTTGGCAGCAGCGGGAGCCGTCGGGGCCTGGGCGCTCGCGGAGAAACTCAGCAGGGCCAGGAGCGAGAGCGAGAGCGGGAGGAGGAATTTCATGATGAAAGCGGGTAAGGGAAAATGGGGGTAGGAGTTGTGATAACAAACATGCTGCCGCAAAAGATCAGACCCGCACCAGCCGGTGCGGCTTGCGCTATTCGATGCGGTAGCGCAGGCCCGCGTAAGTGAGGCGGCCGTAGACCGGCCCCCACACCATGGCCGCGTCGAAGGTGGGGCCGAAGGGTTGCGCGGCACCTTCGATGGGGTTGGGCTGGCGGTAATTGGTAAGGTTTTCGACGCCCGCGTACACTTCCAGGCGCTTAAAGGCGCGGGTGAGCTGGGCGTTGAGCAGGGCGTAGCGGGGCGCGTCGGTGGGCGCGTAGTCCGTCCCGCCGTGGGCGTAGTCGTCGCGGATGTGCGCCAGCGGCCGCTGTCCGAACCACTGCACCGTGAAATCGGCCCGCCACTTATCGAAGGCGCTGGCGTAGCCCAGGTTCACGAAAGAGCGGTGGCCGGGCGTGAGGGGCTTGGGCAGGAGCACCCCGTCGTAGGTCGTGCGCAAGTCCAGGTACTTGTAGGCGCCCTTCACCTGCAAGCCTTTCAGGGGCTCAATCTGCAATTCCCCCTGCAAGCTGCGGGCGAACGAGCGCCCGCCGGGCGCCAGGTTGTCGATAATAAGGTAGCGGCTGGCCGTGTACATATCGGCCACCACCTGATTCTGGAATTCGGTGTGGTAATAATCGAGCACGAAAGTGGCCGTCCGGCCCAGCACCGTAAAGTACTGCGTGGCGCTGCCGCCCATATTCCAGGCCCGCTCGGGCCGCAGGTTGCCGCCAATCTGGAACTGCCGAGCGCTGGCCAGCACGGCCGCATTATCGGCAATGGGATTGGCCACCCGGAAGCCCCGGCCGCCGGCCAGCCGCAGCACGGTGTTCTTGGCCGCGTCGTATTTGAGGTTGAGGCGCGGGGTGGCCTGCCAGCCGTAGAGGTTGTGGTAATCGGCGCGCAGGCCGGCTACCACGGTCAGGTTGCGACTGTTCTGGTAGGTGTATTCGGCGAAAGCGCCGGGCACCAGCTCCAGCCGGTTGCGGTGCTCGCGGGCGTCGGCTTCGGCCGCCGTTTCAGTGGGATACTGGTGGCCATCGCGAAAAATCTCCCGGTAGTCATCGTAGAGAAAGCTCAGGCCGGTGCGGTAGCCGTGCGCCGTATTGCCCAGCACGCTCTGAAAGAGCAGGGTGGCGAGGCCCGTGCGCTGGGTGCCGTCGTAGGTGCGCGGGCCGGTGGCGGGCGCCGGCGAGTAGGCCGGGCTGTAGGCCGAAGTAAACGCGTGGTCGGTGCCACTCAGCAGCAGGCCCAGGCTCTGGAACGGCCGCGTGGGCCAGGTGTAGGAAGTTTTGGCGTAGCCCGTGTAGCGGGTCGTGGCCTGCGTGGTGCCGTAGTGTTGCAGAAAGGCGGCGGGCTCGCCCGAGTCGCGAAAATCAACCTGGCCGCCCTGACGGGTTTCGCGCAGCGCGCCCAGTCCCACTTCGCTCACCAGGCCGTGCCCTGAAATATACTTCCACTTATTAAACGCATTAAACTGCGTGGCCAGCGGCAAATCCAGAAATCCATCGTTGTTGCGGTCCACGCGCTGCCCCAGATGGTCGGTGTGCAGCAGCAGCACCGTGCTCCACTTCGGGCTGATACGGGCCGAGCTATTCAGGTTGACATCGAATTTGCCGAGGTCGTTGCCGTACAGGTTAAACAGCAGCTGATCCGTTTTTTCGGGTTCCTTGAGCTTCACGTTCACCTGCCCGGAAATAGCCTCGTAGCCGTTCACCACCGAGCCCGTCCCCTTGATAATCTCGATGCTCTCAATCCAGGGCCCCGCCAGGTAGCTGAGGCGGTAGGGCGCGGCCAGCCCGCGCAGGGCCGGCTGGTTGTCTACGGTCAGCAGCGAGTAGCTGCCATCGAGCCCGAGAAGTTGAATCTGCTTGGCGCCGGATACGGCGTCGGCGGTCGTTACTTCCACCGAGGCGTTGGTTTCGAAGCTTTCGGCCAGGTTGCAGCAGGCTGATTTGGTCAGGTCGCGGGCCGAAATCACCTGCACGTGGGCGGGCGTGAGGGCCGAGTAAGCCAGGGCGCGGGCCGTGACGCTCACTTCACCCAGCTCCAGGCCGGGGCGCAGGGCCACGCGCAGGTAGGGCGCGCCGGTGGGCGCCACCACCAGGGTATCAGCGCGGTAGCCCAGAGCCTGGACCACCAGTCGGCCCGCCGCCCGGGCCGGCCGGGCCAGGGTGAAGCGCCCCGCTTCGTCGGAAACGGCGGTGGTCGTTGGGGCATCGGTCCCGGCGGCGTCAGGTAGCCAGCGCAGGATTGCGCCGGGCAGGGGAGTGGCCTTGCCGGCTTCGGTCACTTCGCCGCGCACCGGGGCGATGACGGCCGTTTGGGCGCGGACCAGTACTGGGCGCCCGGTCGCCAATAAGACGGCCCCGACGAGCAAGGCAGGCAGCAACCGGCTACGATAAAATATCATATAATCAGTAATTTAAGGGTTTCTGAAAGGAAAGCTGCCGTTCCGGGCGACCGTCCGCACCGGCGCACCGGGCGCGGTGTTTTTCAGAAAACCTAGATTACTAACTTGCCCCCAAAAACCAGCCGTTCACGCCCGCTCCGGGCCGGGGGCGAGGAATCGGCCGCAAACCAGCGTGGGCTCCCGGCTAGTGGCGTCCTCGTCGGGGTGGTCATCGGCCAGATTACGGCCGGCGGCCACGCCACCGCCAGCAATGGTCCGGGCACCAGTACCATGGCTGCCAGCTCGTGGGCCGGGACCGAAAGCTTGTGCAGGTGCGTGCTGAAATCGCAGCAATTACTCTTGATGACGGCCCGGCCCGGGGCGAGTTGCCCGTTGCAGCCACGCGGCGTGAGCTGCCCCGGCACTGCGACGGCCACCTGACTGCGGCCGCTCATCCGGCAGGTGTGTCGCTGCACCGACAGACCCACCGAGGCGGCGAGCACGAGCACGGCCAGCAGCAGGCTGACGAGGCGACGGATTGGCGAGTAGCGGGGCATTGCGAAGGCAAAGATAACGACCCCGGGACAGGTCGGGCCGTGCGGAAATCGGGCTGGTACGTGCAACATCCCACCCGTCCACCACCACCACCTAAACCACCACGGGCGGCCGCAGTTTGGCGCCGGTCCGATTCTGATCCCCGGCCCGCTGCCATTTTGACAAGCTTAAGAGATTCGGCCGGATTCCGGGCTGGGTTTTTCTCCGAAATCAGGGATAAACGGCATTACGGGGCTGTTAAGGCAGTTTCTCTTTAGTGGGAAGAAATGGTAAATCGTGGTTGCTTTTGCAAAGGCTTCCCGTACATTTGTTCAGACCGTCCCAATTCCCTCCCGGCAACCTGCCCATGAATCTGCTTTCCGGCGAATACGAATGCAAACTCGATCTGAAAGGACGACTCGTGCTGCCGGCCAAAGTGAAGTGCAATCTGCCCGAGCAGTCGGGCAGCCAGCTGGTGCTCGTGCGGGGTTTTGAGCCCTGCCTGGTGCTTTATCCCCGCAACGCCTGGCGTGTTATCCATGAAAAAGTGATGGCGCTCGATGAATTCAATGAGGAATACCGGCAGTTTCAGCGGAATTTCTTTCGGGGTCTGACGGAGGTGGAGCTGGATACTATTAATCGTTTCATGCTGCCGCGTAGCATGTTGCGCTACGCCGGGATTGAGAAGGAAGCCATTATTGTCGGCCTGGGCAACCGCTGTGAGATCTGGGATCCGGCGCGTTACGACGAGTTCCTGATCAAGGACCAGCAGCGATTTAGTAAGCTGGCCCAGAAGTTTTTATCCGTTGATAACCCGCCGCTCGGCGGGCTGGTGGCATGAGTGAGTATTTGAACGATAGCGCCTATCACCGCCCGGTGATGCTGGCCCAGTGCCTGGCCGCGCTCGATTTGCAGCCCGACGGGCGGTACGTGGACGTCACCTTCGGCGGCGGCGGCCACTCGGCCCGCATTCTGGAAAAGCTTACTACCGGCCACCTCTACAGCTTCGATCAGGACGCCGACGCCGAGGCCGAAGCCCACCAACTGGCCCGCCCGCAGTTCACCTTCATTAAAGCTAACTTCCGGGATCTGGCCGTTGAATTACAGCGACTTGGCGTTGCGCCGGTCGATGGGCTGCTGGCCGATCTGGGCGTCAGCTCCCACCAGTTCGACACGCCGGAACGGGGCTTTTCTACGCGTTTTGACGGCCCGCTCGACATGCGCATGGACCCCGACGGCTCCCTTACCGCCGCCGACATCCTCAACGATTACCGCGAACCCGAGCTGCACCGCATCTTCGGCATGTACGGCGAAGTGACCAACGCCCGCACCCTTGCCCGGACCGTAGTGGCCGCCCGGCGCGGGCACCGGCTCGCCACCATCGCGGAGCTGAAGAAGGCCATTCAGCCCTGCATGCCGCGGGGCAAGGAGAATAAATACCTCGCCCAGGTCTTTCAGGCGCTGCGGATTGAGGTAAACCAGGAAATGCTGGCGTTGCAGGAAATGTTGCTGCAAACGGCCGAAGTGCTGCGCCCGGGCGGGCGGCTGGTCATCCTCAGCTACCATTCGCTGGAGGACCGACTGGCGAAGAATTTTATCGCCAAAGGCAAATTCCACGGTCCGGTTGAAAAAGACTTTTTCGGCAATGAAAGCCGGCCCTTCGAGGCGGTAAACCGCAAGCCGGAGGAAGCCGACGCCGACGAGATCGCCCTGAACAGCCGCGCCCGCAGCGCTAAATTGCGGATCGCGATCCGCAATGAATGAGTTTATCCCGGGCGGTGAGCGGTAGTTACGGGCGTACCGGCCCACCGTCCATTGCCCGGTCAACTATTTTAGTAACGCATTTTCAGTTCGTGTAAAAGCTTTTCCGAACCGTATCCCGTGGCCACCAATACGCTCAAATCTTCCGACAGCCCGCGTCGGGCCAACGTGCCCCGCGAAATGCCCGCGCCGGCTCCCGAGGCGCTGCCTGATCCGGTCGCGGCAGAAATTTCCGGCCCCGGGCCGCCGCCGGAAAAGTCCCGTCGCAAATCCCCCGTCGCTGATACGCGGCTAAAATCCTCGTGGAGCCTATTTTCACTGCTAGAACGGGTCACGAGCGTCGACGGCTTATTCCGGGAAGGGCTGCCGGTACGCTTCCTGCCGCACCTG
This sequence comes from Hymenobacter sp., assembly GCA_043780755.1. Taxonomy (GTDB): domain Bacteria; phylum Bacteroidota; class Bacteroidia; order Cytophagales; family Hymenobacteraceae; genus Hymenobacter. The sequence continues at coordinate 7,802 of JAYWCH010000134.1, read as the reverse complement.
CTCTTTGTCATGCTGCTCACGCTGCTCTACATCGGTAACACCCACTACGGCAACCGGATGAACCGCAATATTCAGCGCCTCAAACAGGAAACCGAAGATTTGCGGGCGGATTATACCACGTTGAAATCTGACTACATGGAGGCCAGCAAGCAGAGCGAAGTGGCCCGCAAGGTTGCAGCCTTTGGGCTGGTCGAAAGCTCTTCGCCGCCGTTCCGCATTACCGTCCCGGCCGGGCACCTTGACGCCGCCGAGCTGGAGCTGATGCCCGTGCTCACGGCCGACACGCTGGCCGCCCGCGCCAACCGCGACTCAACCGCCGCGCAGCGCAACGACCTGTTGGCCGGCCGTAAGCGGGCCGCCGGCAGCGATGTCGATAGTGGTCCCGAAATCATCGCTCCGCCCCAGGCGCTGAGCGGCGATTCGGCCACTGGTAGCGTGGTGGGGAAGGCTAAGGGGGAAGTCCGCAAGCCCGACAGCCGCTCGAAAGCACAAAAAAGCATAACGCCGTCCAAGCATAAGGTGGTGAAGAAAAAGAAGTTAGTCGTTGATTCCAATGAAAGGGAACGTTAAGAAGTCCATAGTTACGCGGGTGCGGCTGGCCTTTTTGGGAGTCGCGGTTTTTTCGTGCGCTATTTTTTGGAAGGCGACAAAAATCCAGTTTCAGGAAGGTAATAAGTGGCGGGCGCTGGAGCAGGAGCGGCGGATCAGCTACCAAGCCGTGCCGGCCACCCGGGGCAATATATATTCTGATAATGAGAGTATTATGGCTACTTCGCTGCCGTTTTACCGGGTGGCCTGGGATCCGGGGGCGGTGGATGGGGCCGTGTTTAATGCCGGGGTCGATTCGCTGGCATGGCATCTGTCGCACTTTTTTGGCGACCGCAGTGTGCAGGAATACCGGCGCCGGCTGGTGAATGCGCGGCTGGCCAAAGAGCCGGCCCTGCGCTACATTCGCCTCAACTCGCGGCAGATCAACTTTCAGGAGAAGAAGCTGATGGCCAACTGGCCGATTTTTCGGGCTAAGCACAACCGGGGCGGTACTATTTTTGAGAAAGTCGATAAGCGATTCCGGCCCTTCGGCGGGCTGGCCCAGCGTACCATCGGCTTCGTTAACGAGGACCAGCACGGCGCCGGGCTGGAGTACACTTTCGAGCAAAACCTGGCGGGCCGGGCCGGCGAAGCGCTGTTTGAGCGGGTGCCGGGCGGCGTGAAACCCGTGTACGACGGCACCGAAATCAAGCCCCTGCCCGGCTACGATGTGAAAACGACGTTGGACATCAACCTGCAGGATGTGGCCGAAAATGCCCTCTACAAGTCCCTGGTCGATAATAATGCCCAGTATGGCTGCGTGATTCTGATGGAGGTGACGACCGGCGAAATCAAGGCTGTGGCCAATTTGGGTAAAGCGTCGGACGATACCTACAAGGAGGACTACAACTACGCCTTCGCCGACCAGGGCCGCACCGAGCCGGGCTCGACGTTTAAGCTGGCTTCGATGATGGCCCTGTTTGAGGCGCGACCCAATATTCAGCTCGATGATATTGTGGACACCGGCAACGGCCGGATGCTGGTGGGCGGGGCCGTGAAATCGGACTCCCACGGTTACGGTCGCATCACGGTGCAGCAGGTTTTTGAGAAGTCGTCGAACATCGGCGTGGCCCGGCTGGTGAATGAGAACTTCGCCAAAAACCCCACCGAATACACCGACTACCTGAAGAAATTCGGCCTGGACAAACCCCTGGGTTTCCAGATGGCCGGCGAGGCGCGGCCCTACGTGAAGGATCCCACCGATCGCAGCTGGAGCCGCACCTCGCTCACGACTATGAGTATCGGTTACGAGCTGAAGCTGGCGCCCCTGCAAACGCTGGCCTTCTACAATGCCGTGGCCAACGGCGGGGTGAAAGTGCAGCCGCTCATCGTGAAGGAAATCAAGCAGGCCAACAAGGTGTTGCAGCGCAACGAAACCAAAGTGCTCAACCCCAAAATCTGTTCCGATGCTACTCTGGCCAAGGTTAAGGCCATGATGGAAGGCGTGGTGCTGGAAGGTACGGCCCGGGGTATCCGGCCCAAAGACTACACCATTGCCGGCAAAACCGGCACGGCGTGGAAGTTCAAGAACGGCCAGTACACCAAGACGTATTCCACGAGTTTCGTGGGGTACTTTCCGGCCGATAAACCCAAGTATAGCTGCATTGTGGTGGTTGATTCGCCGCGCAACGGTCGCATCTACGGGGCCGATGTGGCCGCGCCCGTGTTCCGCGAGGTGGCCGATAAGTGCATGGCCCGCGACCTGCTCAGCCAGCGCCCGCTGCTGGCCAAAGCCCGCCTCAACAAAAGCCACGTGCCCCTGGTGCGCGCCGGCATGCAGGACGAGCTGGCCCTGGTCTGCCAGAAGCTGGGGCTGGCCGGCCGCACGCAGGCCACCGGGGGTGAGGAATGGGTGCGCGCCGCCTCCGACACGGCCTTTCACGCCCGGACGGTGGCGCTGGTCGTCAATCGGGTGCGGGCGGGGAAGGTGCCGCAGGTGCGCGGGCTCACGCTGCGCGACGCGCTGTTTTTGCTAGAAAACCGGGGTCTGCACGTACGAACTACGGGCACGGGCCGGGTGCGCGAGCAGTCCCTGGCCGTGGGTACGCCCCTGAAGCGCGGCGACCTGATCACGCTAACGCTGGAGGATTCGGGCCCGCGCCTGGCGGTGCCCACCGCGCTGCCCGAGCCGCAACATACTGATCTGGCGGAAAATAAGCTGCTGGTGCCCGTCGATAAAGAGCCGCTGATCCGGTCCCGGGCCGGGAAACCAGCCACCGCCCGCGCCCGGCCGTCGACGGCCAAAATTCCGGCCAAAGCGCGGCCGACCGCCGCTAAAACGTCGGCCCGCACTTCTGCCAAAACCGACGACAGTCAGTAGATTTTCAAATTTAAGATTTTAATTTGCTCATTATCAGTAAATTCAGATCGAAATTAAGCCTGCCGAATACCGATTTTCCTCGTCATGATTCCTTTACCGCTCTTTTCGCTGCTTACTGATGTGACCGTGCTGGCTCAGCACGGGTCCGGGGAGGTGCCCATCACCGGGCTCACGCTCGACTCGCGCGAGGCGGCGCCGGGCGTGGCCTTTTGCGCCTTGCGCGGCACGGTGACGGATGGCCACCAGTTTATTGAGCCAGCCGTGGCGCAGGGGCTGGCCGCCGTGGTCTGCGAAGTGCTGCCGGCGGTGCTGAATCCGGCCACGACTTATGTTGTGGTGCCCGATAGCGCCGTGGCGCTGGCCCACATGGCGGCAGCGTTTTACGGGCATCCGTCGCGCCAGCTCCGGCTGATCGGCATCACGGGTACCAATGGGAAAACGTCCTGCGCAACCTTGCTGCACAAGCTCTTGCGCGAGCTGGGCTACCACGCCGGGCTGCTCAGCACGGTGCAGAATCAGATTGACGAGGAAGTGATTCCGGCCACGCACACTACGCCCGATGCCATTCGGCTCAACGCTTTGCTGGCGCGCATGGTGGCCGCCGGCTGCACCCACGTTTGCATGGAGGTGAGCAGTCACGCCGTGGCGCAGCACCGCGTCACGGGCCTGCGGTTTGCGGGGGGCGTGTTCACCAACCTGACCCACGATCATCTGGATTACCACGGCACTTTCGATGCGTATCTGAAGGCTAAGAAGGCGTTTTTCGATGCGCTGCCCAAAACGGCTTTCGCCCTCACCAACGCCGACGACAAGCGCGGCCCGGTGATGCTGCAAAATACCGCAGCCCGCCGCGAAACGTATTCCCTGCGCGGGGCGGCCACTTTCCGCGCCAAGCTCATTGCCAACGAAGTCCACGGTCTGCACCTCGAAATTGAGGGCCGGGAGATCCTGTTCCGGCTTATCGGCGTGTTCAATGCCTATAATCTGCTGGCCGTTTATGGCGCGGCGGTGCTCCTGGGCGAGGATCCTACCGAGGCGCTCACCATCCTTTCCGGGCTGACTACCGCGCCTGGTCGGTTCGAGCCGGTGGTGTCGGAAAAGTCGGGCGTGACCGGCATCATCGACTATGCCCACACGCCCGATGCGCTGGAAAACGTGCTCCAGACGCTGCACGAAATTCGCCAGCCCAGCCAGCAGATTATTACGGTGGTGGGCTGCGGCGGCAACCGCGACGCGGCCAAGCGCCCCATCATGGCCAACTTAGCCGCCCGGCTATCCAACCAGGTTATCCTCACCGCCGACAACCCGCGCTTCGAAGATCCGCTGGAGATCCTCACTCAGATGCAGGTCGGCGTCACGGCGCCCGACGCGGCTAAAGTCCGCACCGTGCCCGACCGACGCGAAGCCATCCGCCTCGCCGTCGGCCTGGCCGGCCCGAACGATATTGTGCTCATCGCTGGCAAAGGCCACGAAAACTACCAGGAAATACGCGGCGTTAAAACGCCGTTTGATGACAAGCTGATTCTAACCGAAATCTTTGCCGGCTTAGATAAGTAAGCTCCGGCGCCCGTCGGAGGCGCTAAGCTGCCCCAAGATTATTCTGCCCCGACTAAAACCGGGGAATTCTGTCGCCTATGCTCTTTTACCTCTTTCGCTTTCTGCACGACCATTACCATCTGCCCGGCACCGGGGTGTTTCAGTACACCACGTTCCGCGCCGGATTGGCAGTCGTTATTTCCCTGCTCATTGCCCAGATTTTTGGGCAGCGCCTCATCCGGGTATTGCAGAAAAAACAAGTGGGCGAAAGCATCCGCGATCTGGGCCTGCAAGGTCAGAATGAGAAAAAAGGCACGCCCACCATGGGCGGACTGATCATTATTCTCGCCATTCTGGTGCCGGTGCTGCTGCTGGCGCGGCTGCGCAATATCTACATCATTCTCATGATTATCAGTACGTTGTGGCTGGGTCTGATCGGGTTTATTGATGACTACATCAAGGTTTTCCGCAAGAATAAAGAAGGACTAAGCGGCCGGTTCAAGGTGCTGGGTCAGGTGGGTTTAGGTATTACCGTGGGCTGGGTGCTGTTTTACAGCAGCGAAGTAACGGTGCGCGAATACCTGCTGCCCAACGGCCAGTTTTCCGCCGTCGATGCCAGCAAAGTCTTCAAAGACGTGCACCTGATGATCACAACGGTGCCGTTCATGAAGAATAACGAGCTGAATTACGGCGACTTATTCGCCACGGCCGGCACGTTTTTCAACGGCCTGTACGGCTTCCTCTACATCCCCATTGTCATCTTCCTGATCACGGCCGTGAGCAACGGCGCTAACATCACCGACGGCCTCGACGGGCTGGCGGCGGGTACTTCGGCCATCATCGGGATCACGCTGGCCATCTTTGCCTTCGTCAGCGGCAATGCTTTACTGGCTGATTATCTGGATGTCATGTTTATTCCCGATTCCGGCGAGCTGGTTATTTTCTGCACCGCTTTCGTCGGGGCCTGCATTGGGTTTTTGTGGTACAACAGCTACCCGGCCCAGGTATTTATGGGCGACACGGGTTCGCTGGCGCTGGGCGGCATCATTGCCGTGCTGGCGCTCATCGTGCGCAAAGAGCTGCTGATTCCCGTCCTCTGCGGCATCTTCCTAATTGAAAACCTGTCGGTTATCGTCCAGGTAGGCTGGTTCAAATACACCCGCCGCAAATATGGCGAAGGTCGCCGCTTGCTCCGCATGTCGCCCCTGCATCACCACTACCAGAAGCTGGGCTACCACGAATCCAAAATCGTATCGCGCTTCTGGATTGTAGGCATCATGCTGGCTGTCATCACACTAGTTACCCTTAAGCTACGCTAGTAGCACTCCCCCAAACGCCCCTTCCCTCCCTTAACTCCGTGCAAAATTCCGTCGTAATCCTCGGAGCCGCCGAAAGCGGCGTAGGCGCGGCCCTACTAGCCCAAGCCAAAGGCCACGCCGTATTTGTGTCGGACCGGGGCCCCATTTTGCCCGCCTATAAAGCCAAGCTGATCCAGGCCGGCATCGAATTCGAAGAAAACCAGCACACGACGAAAAAAATTCTGCAAGCCGACGAAGTCATCAAGAGCCCCGGCATTCCAGAATCCGCCCCCATCATCCAGGCGTTGCGGGAGAAAAAGATCCCGATCATCTCCGAGATTGAATTTGCCGGCCGTTACACCCGCGCTAAGTGCATCTGCATCACGGGCACCAACGGTAAAACCACCACCACGCTCCTGATTCACCACCTGCTAAAAAGCGCCGGCCTGAAAGTGGGCCTCGCCGGCAACGTCGGCTACAGCCTGGCCGAGCAGGTCATTGCCGATGCTCACGACTACTACGTGGTAGAAATGAGCAGCTTCCAACTGGATGATACTTACGAGTTTCAGCCCTGGATTGCCATTCTGCTCAACATCACCCCTGACCACCTCGACCGCTACGGGTATTCGCTCGAAACCTACGCCCAGGCCAAACTGCGGATCATCCGCAACCTGGACGAGGCCGGGACTTTCATCTACAATGCGGATGATGAGGTGACGACCCAGTACTTTCAGTCGGCTTTTCTCACCGCGCGCCAGCTGCCCTTCAGCCTGCACCACCGGCCCGGCGGGCACCTGGCGGGTTATTACACCGCCGAAAACACGCTCTGTGTCGACCTCACGCCGGGGATCGGGGACGAGGGTCATGAGGAAATCAGCACTCTGAACTCGCCTCTGATCGGCCAGCACAACCGCCAGAATACGCTGGCCGCCATGCTGGCCGCCCGCGCCGCCGGCCTGAATCCGGCGCAGATTGAAACGGCCCTGGCCACGTTCCGAAATGCCGATCACCGCCTGCAGTTCGTGGGCGAAATCAACGGCGTGCGGTTCATCAACGACAGCAAAGCCACCAACGTGGAAGCCGCCTGGTACGCGCTCGACGGGATCCATCAGCCCATTGTCTGGATTGCCGGCGGCACCGATAAGGGCAATGACTATAGCAGCCTGCTCGGCCTGGCCGCGCACCGCGTGAAGGCGCTCATCTGCCTGGGCGTGGACAATGCGAAGCTCCGCGCCACTTTTGACCACTTGGTGCCTCAGGTGGAAGAAAGCCGGAGCATGGCTGAGGCAGTGCGGAGCGCCGCCGCCCTGGCCGGCCCCGGCGACGTGGTGCTGCTCTCGCCCTGCTGCGCCAGCTTCGATTTGTTCCAGAACTACGAAGACCGGGGCCGTCAGTTCGCGGCGGAAGTTCGGCAATTAGCTGAAATTCAAACAGATGAAGCCGACTGATTGCTGGCGTAATTACCTTAATTTTACCGAGTCGCCGGTCGTACCCCCGGCGCTCAGAATGATAGTAAGCCCATGGAACCCGTAAAACTTTGGCTGCAACGTAACCTCAAAGGCGATCCCATTCTGTGGGCCATCGTGCTGCTGTTTTCTTTTATCAGCATTGCCGTGGTCTATTCGGCCACTGGTACGCTGGCTTTCAAGAAGATGGACGGTAATACCGAGCACTTTCTGTTCAAGCATTCGAGCCTGATTTTCGTGGGTCTTGGCTTCATGTGGGCGGCGCACCGGGTCGATTACCGCTACTACTCGCGGCTGGCGCTGTACGCGCTGTTGGTGTCAGTGCCGCTGCTGCTGTTCACCTATTTCATGGGCTCGAACATCAATGAAGCCTCACGCTGGATCACGATTCCGGTGATTAACCAGACTTTTCAGCCCTCCGATCTGGCCAAGCTGGCGCTGATTTCCCACCTGGCCAGCATGCTGAGCCGCCGGCAGCAGGACCTGCACGACTTCTGGCAAACGCTGTTTCCGGTGATGCTCTGGGTGGGGATTATCTGCGGGCTTATTGCGCTGACCAACGCTTCCACGGCCTCGCTTTTATTCGCTACCTGC
>JAYWCH010000133.1:0-2290 GCA_043780755.1 Hymenobacter sp. | reverse complement strand
CCGCCGCGATCACCGCCGAAGCCGCCGGGCCCACCGCCGCCGGTGCGGCTGAAGCCTTCTTCTTTGGCCGCGCCTTCCTGCACCGGCGTAGCGATGCTGAAGCTGACGGGCGTGCCCTGAATGCTGGTACGGCCCAGTTTACCCACGATTTCGTCGGCATATTCGGACGGCACTTCCACGAAGCTGAACTTGTCGTAAAGGGCGATGTCGCCCACTTTGCTGCCCTGCAGGTTGCTCGATTCCGAGATCAGATCCACGATGTCGCGGGGGTGAATCCGGTCTTTTTTGCCCATGGAGATGAACAAGCGGGTGAAGCCGGGCCGGGCCGTGCCGGCCGCCTTGCTGGCGTCGAGGCTCTGCTGGGCGCTCTTATCTTCCTTCATCGTCATCTTGAGCAAGGCTGCGGCGATGTCCAAAGACGTAATTTCTTCGCTCTGATCGAGCAGGCGCTGCACACGACCCACGTATTTTTCCAGGTTGCCCTTCTCAACAATCTCCTTGATCTGGGTCAGGAACAACGTGGTTTTCACTTCCGATACGTCGGCGAACGACGGCACCTGCTCCAGTTTGATCTGGGCCTTGGTGAAGCGCATGATGTCGCGCAGCTTGTAGATATCGCGGCCACTCACGAAGGTGAAGGCGCGGCCCGACTTGCCGGCGCGGCCCGTGCGGCCGATGCGGTGAACGTAATATTCTTCGTCGGCGGGCAGGTCGTAGTTCACGACGGCTTCCACGTTTTCTACGTCGATACCGCGGGCGGCGACGTCGGTAGCGACCAGCACTTCGATGGTCGATTTCCGGAATTTATCGAGCGTGTTCTGGCGCTGCTGCTGGCCCATGTCGCCGTGCAGACCTTCGGCAAAATAGCCTTTGGCTTGCAGATCAGCCACAATCTCATCCACCATCCGCTTAGTGTTGGCGAAAACGATGGTCGACTTCAGGTTGAACATGTCGAGCAAACGGGTCAGCACGTCCTTTTTCTGGGGACCGCGCACCTCGTAGTAGCTCTGCTCAATGTTGGACACCGTCATCGTCTGATGGTTCACCTTGACAATCTGCGGATCGCGCTGATACTTCTTGGTGAGCTCCAGGATGGGCTTGCTCATCGTGGCCGAGAAGAACACCGTCTGGCGCTCCTTTGGCATCTTGCTGAGGATGAACTCGATATCATCACGAAAGCCCATGTCGAGCATTTCGTCGGCTTCGTCCAGAATGATTTTGGTGGTGTTCTCCAGCTTCAGGGTACCCCGCTCGATGTGGTCCATGATCCGACCGGGCGTGCCGATAACGATCTGCACGCCGCGCTCCAGAGCGCGGAGTTGACGATCGTAGGGGCTGCCGCCGTAGATGGGCACTACCATCAGGCCGCGCTTGTATTTACCAAGCTTCTGGATTTCGCCCGAAACCTGCACGGCGAGTTCGCGGGTGGGGCAGAGCACGAGCACCTGCACGTCGCGGCTTTCGGTATCGACGCCCTCAATGGCGGGAATGGAGAACGCGGCCGTTTTGCCGGTACCCGTCTGAGCCTGACCGATTACGTCATTGCCGGCGAGCAGCATAGGGATGGCCGCCGCCTGAATAGCCGAGGCTTCTTCGTAGCCCATCTCGGTGATGGCACGTTGGACTTCCTCGGAGAGGTTCAGCCCATCAAAGCGGACTGCAATTTTTTCAGTTTCCATGAATGTGGAAAATAGTGGGGGTAAAAGAGACTTCGCTCCGAAAACAGCCGTACTCAGCGACGTTTCCCCCCCTTCTACCTTGGTCACAATCAGGCGGGAAAAAACAACTAAAAAACTACTCGGCCAATGCGTTAGCACCACTCCTGGGCTTGCGCGGACTTAGGGCCATCCTCAAATGCGGGTGCAAAGGTACGGATTCGTGTTGACTTAAGCTAGACTGTAACCTAAATAAATCCGAAAATATATTGGCGGCCCAGCCGCCCGGGTTGCCGGCCGCCACTTGCCGCCCAATTTCCGCCTGATAGCCGCCATAGCAGGGCAGAACGATGGCTTATGGGCGGGAGTTTTATCTGACTAAAACCCCAGGGTAAATCAGCCACAGCAGGCACAAAAAAAGCCCACCAGAGGCGGGCTTTTTCAATACAAAGCTACAACTGGATTAAACCAGCGATACTTTAACAGCGTTCGGGCCTTTCTTGCCCTGGGCTACTTCGAATTGAACCTTGTCGTTCTCGCGAATCGAGCTTACTTGCAGGTCGCTGATGTGTACGAAAATGTCTTCGCCAGTTTCGTCGTTTTTGATGAAACCAAAGCCTTTGGTCTCATTAAAG
>JAYWCH010000132.1:0-3724 GCA_043780755.1 Hymenobacter sp. | reverse complement strand
GGAAGTACCGGTCGGGTGCCGGGGGGCGTTGACGGGCGGCGGCTGGCTCGTACGCTGTCTTATCTTAGTACTATGAAGCAATTCTCCGCTCGCCGGGTTGTCGGTTTTTGCCTTTTTCTTGGTCTGATGAGCCTGCGGCCCGTGGCGGCGCAGCAACTCGGCGGCCGCACGGTGTTTCCGTTTCTGGATCTGCCCCCCAGCGCCCAGCTCGCTGCCCTGGGCGGCATGAGCGTGTCGGCCCGCACCGATGATCCGACTATGCTGTTCGGCAATCCGGCCCTGCTCAACGCCGACATGGACGGCCGGTTGGCCCTGAGCTATGTCGCCTACGTGGCCGATATCAAGCAGAGCACGGCCGCCTACGTCTTCAATACCCAAAAAGCCGGGCGCTTCGGGCTGGCCGTCACCTACCTCAACTACGGCAGCCTGGAGAGCTACGATGCGGGCGGCAACAGCCTCGGCACCTTCAGCGTGAATGAGTATACGGTGGGCGCAACCGATGCTTTTACCAAGGGTAAATTCACGTTCGGCCTCACCACCAAGCTGGCCGTTTCCAGCATTGCCGGCAGTCGCTCGCTGGCCGGCGTGGGCGATGCCGGCGTGGTCTACAAGCACGCCAAGCAGGATTTTACGGTGGGCCTGGCGGTGAAAAATGCGGGCTACCAGCTCACGCCCTACCCCGGCACTGATCGCGGCCCCCTGCCGCTCGACGTGCAGCTGGGCGCCAGCATCAAGCCCGAGCACATGCCGCTGCGGCTCTCGCTCACCGCCCACCACTTGCAGCAGTGGCAGATTCAGTACCTCGACCCCAACCAGCGCGGCCAGCTCGACGCCAACAACGTGGAGATCAAACCCACCAGGAGCTTCGCCGACAACCTGGCCCGGCACTTCACGGCCAGCGCAGCGCTGCTGCTGAGCAAGAATTTTAACCTGCGGGTGGGCTACAACCACCTCCAGCGCCGGGAGCTGCGCCTCGACAATACCAGCGGCAGCGCCGGGCTGAGCTTCGGGGTAATGCTCAAAATCAGTGCCTTCCAGCTCGATTACACCCACGCCACCTTGCAGGCGGCGGGGTCGAGCGAGTACTTCACGCTGGCCCGCAGCCTGGATTCACTATTTAAAAAGAAAGATTAGCAACGCCGTTGTTTAGAGGGAGCTGGGTTGGAAATTACAACGTCGGTCATCAGCCGGGTTCCTCAATTACAGACCGTAATACAGAGCGAAGCGAAGCATCTCGCGTGGACGAATAAATGAATCGCTGCAACGGGTTTAATTACTCGTCCACGCGAGATGCTTCGCTTCGCTCTGCATGACCCGTTGTTATTGTTGTCTGAGATCAAGGACCCTCTTGTTGTTTCTGCCGCTACTTCTGCCCCCCGCTTCGTTCCCTACTTCCGTACCGTTCCTATGCTCAACCAGGATTCCCTGACCCCGGCCCAGATCGTGGCCGAGCTCGATAAATACATCATCGGCCAGCACGAGGCCAAGCGCCACGTGGCCATTGCCCTGCGCAACCGCTGGCGCCGGCTGCATGCGCCGCTGGAAATGCAGGCCGACATCGTGCCCAATAACATCCTCATGATCGGGGCCACCGGGGTGGGCAAAACGGAGATCGCCCGCCGCCTCGCCCACCTCGCCGACGCGCCCTTCGTGAAAGTGGAGGCCAGCAAGTTTACCGAAGTCGGCTACGTGGGCCGCGACGTAGAGAGCATGGTCCGCGATCTGGCCGAGCAGTCGTTCAACCGCGTGAAGGCCCGCCGCCAGGAGGCCGTGAAAGCCCAGGCCGCCGAGGCCGTGGAGGAGCTTATTCTCGATGCCCTGATTCCGGCCATGACCCGCCCGGCGGGTAGCAAAGCCGGCGTGGGCTTCGGCAGCAGTACGGGCGGCGACGACGTGCCTTCATCGGACGTGGAGCTCAACGAGCGCACCCGCGAACGGTTTCGCCAGAAAATCAAAGCCGGGGAAATGGAAGACCGCCGCATTGAGATTCAGGTGGCCCAGGCGGGCCCCAGCGTGGGCCTGATGGGTGCCCCGGCCGGCATGGACGAGGGGGCGCTCTCGGGCCTTCAGGATATGCTGGGCAGCATGATACCGAAGAAAACCCGCAAGCGGAAAGTGACCGTGGCCGAAGCCCGCAAGCTGCTCCTCGACGAGGAAGCCGCCAAGCTCATCGACCTCGACGAGGTGAAGGACGAAGCCGTGCGCCAGGCCGAAAACGCTGGTATTATCTTCATCGATGAGATCGATAAAGTGGCCAGCAGCGGCGGCAAGGGCGGCGGCGGTCCGGATGTGAGCCGCCAGGGCGTGCAGCGCGATCTGCTGCCCATCGTCGAAGGCTCCGCCGTGAACACCAAGTACGGCATCGTCAACACCGATCACATCCTGTTCATCGCCGCCGGGGCGTTCCACGTCAGCAAGCCTTCTGATCTGATTCCCGAGCTGCAGGGCCGTTTTCCCATCCGCGTCGAGCTGCAAAGCCTCACCAAGCACGACTTCTATCGCATTCTCAAGGAGCCCAAAAACGCCCTCACCAAGCAGTACGAAGCCCTGTTGCAGGCCGAAGAAGTGGCCCTCACCTTCGAGGACGCCGCCCTGGAACGCCTGGCCGAAATTGCCTCCGAAGTGAACGAGGAAGTAGAAAATATCGGCGCCCGCCGCCTGCACACGGTCATGAGCCGTCTGCTGAACGACATTCTCTACGACGTGCCCGACAAAATCGGCCCCAACGCCCGCATCCTCATCACCGCTGCCCTGGTCGATGAGCGCCTGGCCGGTATGGTCAAGAACCGCGACCTGAGTCAGTACATTCTGTAGGCTGAAATCAGCCGGCACAAAAAAATCCCCGGCCAGATTGGCCGGGGATTTTTTTGTGGTTGATGAATCCGATGGGCTAGAACAACGGGTTCTGGGCGATCAGGCCATTGGTGAGGTTGACCTCGCGCACCGGGATGGGGAACAGGTTGCGGTATGTTTGCGTGTAGGCCGGCAGGGCGATCTGCACGGTGTTGGTCCGGCGCAGGTCGAACCAGTACGAACCTTCGTAGGCCAGCTCCAGGCGGCGCTGCAGGAGGATGTCGGTGATCAGATCGGCAGCCGTGCCGGCCGTCGTTGGGGCCAGCCCGGCGCGGGTGCGGATGAGGTTGAGTTGCTGCACAGCCGTGAGCAGATCCCCCGTCTGAGCCGAGGCTTCGGCCACGGTGAGCACCACTTCGGCGTACCGCACGGCGTTGAACAGGTCGTCGCGGGTGGCGGTGTGGGTGTACTTGAGCGTAGTGCCGGCGGGCGCAGTGGCCACGTTGACGGCCAGGCGCCGGTCGCCTCTGGGGTGGGCGGCGGCGATGGTCGAGCCCGGATCAAACTCATTGCGTCCGCCCGGGGCGGGGTACCAGTAGAAAGCGTACTGACTCTGGTCGGTGTTGGAGAAGAACAGCTGCCAGATGGCGTCGGGAGCCGTGAGGCCGGTGGGCGCGGCGGTGGGGAAGCCGGCCGTAGCGGGTACCTGCTTGGCAAAGGCCAGGGCGTCCTTGTAGTTGCGCATGCGCAGCTCAAAGCGGGCCCGCAGCGCCAGGGCGGCACTTTTGGTGATGCGGAAGCCGGTGCCGGGGCTCAGGTTGGCAATGGCAAAGTCCAGATCGGCGCGGATGGCGGCGGCCACGTCCGCCTCCGAGGAGCGGGCAATGGCGGCCGTTTCCGTCCCGATGGCCGTGGTGGGCGTCAGGCGCAG
>JAYWCH010000131.1:0-22016 GCA_043780755.1 Hymenobacter sp. | reverse complement strand
CAGGGCCTGGGCGAGCAGGCCGCCATTCTGCTCACCCAGGAGCTGATTGACCGGCTGGGCCGGGCAGCGGTGCTGGGGCCGGAAGCGCCCTACATCTTCCGCATTCGCAATTTTTACTTGCAGGAAATCACCATCAAGCTCGATCGCGCCCACAACACCCTGAAGTGGGCCAAGGAGCAGATTTGCGCCGCCATGGATGTGGTGCGCGATCAAAAAGAGTTCAAGCAGGCCCGGCTGGTGGTCGATGTGGACCCGATGTAAATCAACCGCTCTGGCGACATTCACAAAAAAGACCCGCCCCTTTGTCAGGGAGCGGGTCTTTTTTATGATTAGAGTCGGATCAATTCTACAACTGATCGAGCAACCACAACACAATAAAGATCAGACCAACAATGGCGATAATGGTACCGATCAGACCGTTGAGCAGACCGACCAGCAAGCCCACAAGCAACAGGATGAGACCGATGCGTAGGTTGCCACTGATGCCGCCTTTGGTGGTAGAAGCCGTGTTGTCGTGCTGACGCGCGGTAGGGGAATTTTGCAGGAGCTTGTCCACTTTGCGGGTCACTTTATTCAGGGCCAGGCGCTGCAGGGCGTTTACTTTGGGCGCGGGCGCGGCGGCCAGCGTGGCACTGGTGCCGGCCGCGGCACGAGTTGCTTTCACGGCCGGAGTCGTGGGCACCGGGGCGGGAGCTACTGCTACTTCGGGGGCCGTGGCGGCGGGGACGATCTCGGCGGTTGCGGCGGCCGGAGTTGCGGCCACCGGCACCGGCGTGCTCACGCGGGCAACGCCGTGGTAGGAGCTACCCTGGGGCAGCATGGTGTATTCGCTGCGGCTACAGCTCCCCAGGGTGAGGGCGCAAGCGGCGAAAGCAACCAGTTTGGTGAAGGGAGAAAAAATGTTTTTCATGGAAATGGGGATATAAAAAAGCGTGAATGTCCGTTCTACGGCCAAAGCTACAAATAGGCGACTTTTTTACCGGCTTTCTTCGGGTTTGGGTCGGCGGGCCGACAATTAAGTACGGACCCGGATCCGATTGTGGGTAGTCGCCGGCCGGCTGAACCCAACCTCTGGCCCGGCTGTTGGCGGGACCACATGTGTTTACTTGCGAATCGATATGAGCTATTATTTCATGGCCTGGCAGCGGGCATTAAGTGTAATAGGAACCGGTAGTGGGGTTGGGCTCCTCGCCCTGAGCTGCACCCAGCTTCCGGCCGAAACTCATCCTGCCCACGAAACCGGGCCGCTCCTGCAAACGGAAATACGGACCGATACCAGCGGGTATCAGACGGCCCCGCCCCGCGATCCCAATGGCATTGGCACCTATTACATGGGCCGACAGATTGCCCACGTGATGGGCCACGAAGGCGCCGACTGGCTGGAGCGCGACGGCCGGCAAAAAGAGGAAGGCACGGATATTTTACTCCGGGAGCTAAAGCTGAAACCGACCGATGTCGTGGCCGATATTGGCGCCGGCACGGGCTTTTTCTCCTTCCAAATGGCGCGTAGAGTGCCCCGGGGGGAAGTTATCGCCGTCGATATTCAACCCGAGATGGTGGCGGCCCTGCAAGCCAGCAAGCGCAAGCTCAACCAGCCCAACGTCCGCCCCGTGCTGGGCACCACCAGCAACCCCGCCCTGCCCGCCAACGGCGTCGATCTGGTCCTGATCGTGGACGCCTACCACGAATTTGACCACCCGCGCGAAATGGGCCGGGCCATCCGCCGGGCCCTGCGCCCCGGCACCGGCCGGCTGGCCCTGGTCGAGTACCGGGCGGAAGATCCCAACGTGCCCATCAAGCGCATCCACAAAATGAGCGTGGAGCAGGCCCGCCGGGAAATGAGCGCCGTGGGCCTGGAGTTTGTGGAAACGGTAGAAACGCTGCCGCAGCAGCATTTGCTGTTTTTTCGGCGGGTGCGCTAAAGAAAAGCGCCGGCTAGCGCGCGCGGGCCGACCTTTGCGGGCATGAATGCCCCCGATCCGCGCCAACTTTCCATCCACAACTTCACCTACCCGCTGCCCGCCCACCGCATTGCGCCCGAGCCCCTGCCCGACCGGGCCGGCAGCCGGCTCCTGGTTAGCCGGGCGGGCCAGCTCACGGATAAGACTTTTCGGGACCTGCCCGGCGAGCTGCCGCCGGGCGCCCTGCTGATTTTCAACGATACCCGCGTGGTGCGGGCGCGGCTGCTGGCCCGACGGCCCAGCGGCGGACAGGTCGAGCTTTTTTGCCTGGAACCCGTGGCCCCGCACCGCAGCCTGGAACTGGCGTTGCAGCAAACGGCGCACTGTACTTGGCGCTGCCTGGTAGGCAACGGCCGCCGCTGGAAAGACGGCCCCGTAACGCTGGACTTCACCGCCGCCGACGGCCAGGCCGCCACGCTCCGGGCCGAACGCCGGGTGCAAGAGGCCGGCTCGGCACTGATTGACTTTCAGTGGGAGCCGGCCGCGCTGCCGTTTGCAGAAGTATTGCGCGCTGGCGGCCACCTGCCCCTGCCACCCTACCTCGGCCGCCCCGATACTGCCACCGACGCCGTGCGCTACCAGACTGTGTACGCGGCCGCCGAGGGCGCCGTGGCGGCGCCCACCGCCGGCCTGCACTTTACCCCCGAGCTACTCGCCGAGCTCACTGACCAGGGCTTTGCCACCGGCCACGTTACGCTGCACGTTGGGGCGGGCACGTTTCAGCCGGTGAAGGCAAAGCAGATGGCCGATCATCCCATGCACACGGAGCCGATTCTGGTGAGGGCTGCGCTTTTGCGCCAACTCCTGGCCCACCGGCCCCGGCCGGTGCTGGCGGTAGGCACCACCAGCCTGCGCACGCTGGAAACGCTGTACTGGCTGGGAGTGGGGTTGCTCCATAATCCCAATCCGCCGACCGCCGAAAACCAGGCGCCGCCGGAGCTGCTCGTCACGCAGTGGCAGCCCTACGAAATGGCCGCCGCGGCCGCCCACATCAGCCCCGCAGCGGCGCTGACCGCGCTGCTGCGCTACCTCGAAGCCAACCGCACCGATACTTTGCAGGCCAGCACCCGCCTGCTGATTGCACCCGGCTACCGGTTTCGGCTCATCGATGGGCTTATTACCAATTTTCATCAGCCCGAAAGCACGCTCCTCCTGCTGGTGGCCGCCCTGCTGGGGTCGGAGTGGCGAGCGGTGTACGAGCATGCCCTAGCCCATGACTACCGCTTTTTGAGTTACGGCGACAGCTCGCTCCTGCTACCGGCGGCGCATTAACGGACGACTTAGAGTACAAGAGTGATTTATGGCACACTGCTTGTAAATAACTTTCACGTCCGGGATTCGTACAAAAAACCACTCTCCTTTACTATCAACCTTGATCATGAAAAAAGTAACCCTGTTGCTCGCCCTTTTTGCCTGCACCACCGCCGCCTTCGCCCAAACCACTCCCACGACGGAAGTGAAAACCCGCGACAACGGCACGAAAAAAGTAGTCACTAAAACCGGCAAGACCAACGTTGGTCAGGCCCTCGAAAACACCACGGACGCGGCCGGCAATGTGGCCAAAAAAACCGGTCACGCCATCAAGCGCGGCGCCAAGAAAACCGGCCACGCGGTGAAGCGCACCACCAGCAAAGCCAGCAACAAAGTAAAAGAGGACACCGAGAAAATGGAGAAGAAATCCGAATAGCTCCCGCTCGCTATTCAGCAATAAAAAAACCCCGGCTCAGGTCGGGGTTTTTTTATTGACTGATTTTTGGGGTGAAACGGCAATGGCCGGGCTTACTGCGGCCGGGGTTTTTCGTGGATTTCGTGAAGAACTTTCTCCACTACTCCCCGGCCGAAGAGACTCACCCCGGCATTGAAAACGACCAGCGCCGCCGTGCCGGCGGCCAGCCACTGCGCGGTGGGCACCCGCTTATCTTTCAGGGTCCCGGCCCAGTGGACCATGCTGGCGCCGGCGCCGATGGCCACTAAGCCCAACGGGGAAAATACCAGCCATTTGGTTTTGTGCGTCATGGGAAAAACGTTGGGGGAGGAATGAAATGGGGAAATAATACTTTATTGGGGAATAGTCGTGCGGGCCCGGCCTGACTTCCACGCGTACCTTTCCGCTTACGTTTCGGACCCGGCCGCGTTTTGGCCAGCGGGACGGCCTTTTATTATGACACCTTACGAACAACTGCTGCACCTGGCCTTCACCGCGCCCAACGACGTGAAGTACTACCTCACCCCCGCCACCCTGCGGGCTTACGATCAGCTCCGGGCCGCGCCGGCCGCCGAGCGGCCGTTCCGCTTCGAGCAGGTGCGCCTGGGCCTGGCCATGGGCCTGCTCAAGCTGGTTTCGGAGCTGGGCGACCACGACGAAAGCCGACAGGTACTGGACGTGCTGCACCGCGCCCTGGCCGAGGCGCGGTCGCCGGAAGATATCGACCGCATCGTGGGCCGCGACGCCCGCCTATTTGACCGGCTCTACGAAAATCTGTACGTGAACGAGGAAGGCGAGGAGCTGCTCAACCTCTTCGGCCGCACCCTCGATGCCGACGCGCCCGACCTACTTGAAGACGTGGCCGTGGAAGCGGTGGCCCTGGCCAGCACCCTGGACTTCAGCGACGACGAAACCGAATAAGCGCTTGCCCGGGCAGCCCGCTGACTTTTCACCCCGGGGCGGGGCCGGCGGGCTCGTTTTTTTGTTTACTACATAGTTCTCAACTCTTTTTTACCCTTCTCCATGACCCTTACCATTCTCGGTTTTATTGTGCTGCTCGTGGGCCTGAATGCCTCCCGGTTCTCCGAACAGCTGGAGCGATTGCGCGGCGGACTGATTTTTCTGGGTACCGCGCTCCTGCTGCTGGGCCTGGCCCTGAGTACGGTGGCGCAGATCGGCGTGGGCCAGGTGGGCGTGCAAACGCTGTTCGGACAGGTGCAAAGCCGCGTACTGCAACCCGGCCTAAACATCGTGAACCCGCTGGTAGACGTGACCCGCTTTGACACCCGCACCCAGAACTACACCATGTCGGCCGTGCACAGCGAGGGCCAGCAGGCCGGCGACGATGCCATCCGGGTGCTGTCGGCCGACGGCCTGGAAGTCATCATTGACCTCACCGTGCTCTACCACGTGGTGCCGGACCAGGCACCCAAGATTCTGGCCACTATCGGCGAGGATTACCAGGATAAAATTGTGCGCGCCATCTCGCGGACCCGCATCCGCGACAACGCCGTGTACTACGATGCCGTGGCGCTGTACTCGACCCGGCGCGAGGAATTTCAAACCCGCATTCTGGCGGCGATTGAGAAGGACTTCCGCACCAGCGGTCTGCAGCTGGATCAGCTCCTGATTCGCAATATTCAGCTGCCGCAATCGGTGAAGGCCAGCATCGAAAGCAAGATTTCGGCTGAGCAGGATGCGCAAAAGATGCAGTTCGTGCTGCAAAAGGAAAAGCAGGAAGCCGAGCGTAAGCGCGTCGAAGCCCAGGGCATCGCCGATTACCAACGCATCGTGAATACCGAACTCAGCGACAAGCTGTTGCAGTACGAGAGCATCAAGGCCAACCAGGCTATCGCTACTTCGCCCAATGCCAAAGTCATCATCATGGGTGGCGGACGCGGCGCCATGCCGCAGCTGCTGCTGGGCGAGAAATAAGGAAACCGACAGCGTTCAAAAACGCAGTTTCTTGCCAGCAAAAAAGGCCGCTCCAGTACTGGGGCGGCCTTTTTATTGGTAAGCTGACTGAAAAATTAGTAGCCTTCGTTCTGCTTGAGATTGGCATTAACATCGATCTCCCGCTGCGGAATGGGCAGTATCAAACGCGGCGATTTAACATCCAAAGTCCCAACCGGCAGCAGATTACGCTTCAGATCGTGCAGATAGAAGCCTTCGAAGGCCAGCTCCAGGTGCCGCTCATTGAGGATGACCGGCACGCTGAGGTCGGCAGCCATCAGAGGCGGCAGCTTGACCCGGGCGCGAACCATGTTGATGTCATCCACCGGACTGGCACCGACGGTCGTGCCCGCCCGAAAGTTGCCCTCGGCCCGGGTCAGAAGCATTTCCGAGAGGCGCATTTCGTGAATGTTGCCGTAGACCTGATCGAATTTGGTGGTCAGCGTGCCATTGCCCTGGTTGAAGAGCTTGGACCGGTCATCGGCCGGATCGAAGCGATTGAAAAGCGTGTCGCGCACGGCAATATCGCCGCCGCGCCCGTTGACGGAGTAGAACGTATTCAGGTCGTTGACGCCGGCCTGCACAGTAATCAGGACGTTGAAGACGTCTTCGGGTGTGGCGATTTTCGAGTTGAACTCGTCGGCAATGGGTGTGGTGAGGCGGAAAATGCCGGAGCTGACCACTTTATCGGCTTCCACGGCGGCATCGGCGTAGCGCTGCTGCTGCAGATACACCCGCGAGAGCAGGCCCGAAGCCGTGTAGGTCGTGGCCAGATCGGCGCTGGTGGGCGAGCCGGGCGCCGAGGCCAGGAGCTTGGCTTCGGCCGTCGTTAAGTCACTGATCGCCTGAGTGTAGACGGCAGCCACGGTACTGCGGGGCACCTTGGCCCCGGCGCCCAGCACGCCGGCGGGGTCCTGCACATCGGTGGGCAGCAGCACAATTGGCACGCCCAGGTTGGTGGCGGGGTCGCCGTTGTTCCAGTCTTTGCCAAAAAGCCGGACCAACTCGAAGTACATGGCGCCGCGAATAAATTTCGCCCCGCCCTCAACCTGATCCTGCTGAACTTTAGATACTTTACTCAGATTCGCTAATACCGTGTTGGCGATGTTGATGGCCCGGTAGGCCTGCGTCCAGGTGCCGGATACGAAAGCGTTGTTGACCAGTACGCGCTTGCGGTAGATTTCGCCGGGCTGCGCGAAGGTGCCCTGCCAGATTAATTCCTGGCCTTTGCCAGCCGGATCGCCCAGCAGGTCAGCGGTGTATTGCAGACGACCGCCGTAGAGATCGATGCTGCCAATGGTGGCGTAGCCGGCGCGGAGCAGCGACTGCACATCGGCCGAGGAATTGAGGGCTTTATCGGCCGGCGCGTTGTCAATTGGCTGGATGTCGAGGCGCTTATCGCAGCCGGCCAGGGGCAGCGTCAGCAGCACGGTGCCAACGGCGAGAGCGTGAAATATTTTTTTCATTCGGAGAAATAAATTAGAAGGAAGGAACCCGGAGCTTGGCTGATGCGGGCGGGAATCGGGCGGATGTTAGAAACCCAGCGTCACGCCCAGGGTGTAGGTGCGCAACTGCGGCGCCGAGTAAAAGTCATTGCCCTGGGCAATGTTGCCACCGGTAGCACTCGTCTGGCCGACATTACTAGCCAGATAGTCAGCGTTGACTTCCGGATCGGATCCCGTGTACTTGGTGAAAGTCAACAGGTTGACACCCGTCAGGAAAATCCGGGCGCTGGTCAGGTGAGCGTGACCGATCAGCGCCGCCGGAAAGGTGTAGCTCAGCGTGGTCGTTTTCAGACGCACGTAATCGGCGTTGGACAGAAAGCGCGACGAGTTCCCGATTCCGTCGCCCGAGAACAGGCGGGCCTGGGGCACGTTGGTGATATCCCCCGGCTTTTGCCAGCGGGTGAGCTGGTCGGTGGTCTGGTTGTCGAAGCCATTGGCAAAGCCGGTCGACATGTACGTGCCGGCCCCATTGTACACTTTGTTGCCAAAAACACCCTGGAAAGTAAAGTTCAGCTCCACGCCCTGGTAGCCAATGGTGTTGGTGACGCCCCCCGTCCACCGGGGGTTGGGGTTGCCAAGCACGACCCGCGCCGCCGAATTGTAGCTGTTGGTGGTACCGGTGCTGTGGTCAATCACGCCGGTGGTGCCGTCCGCTGCCGTGGCGTTCTTCCAGTAGAGCGGATCGCCATTTTTGGAGTCGACCCCGGCGTATTCCTGGGCGTAGAACACGCCGATGGGCTGTCCTTCCACGGCCCGGTTGATGCTACCCCCATTGATGACCTGCCCGCCAAGATTAGTAACCGTATTGCGGTTGGTAGCGGCGTTGAAGCTGGTCGTCCAGCTCAGCTTGCCGATGGCGTTGCGGGTGGTAAGTAAAAATTCCAGGCCCTTATTTTCCATGTTTCCCACATTCTGGAAATAGGTGGTAAAGCCAGTGGTGCCCGCTAGGTTAGTATTGAGCGCCAGTCCGTTGGTCCGCTTCCGGTAGGCGTCGAATTCGCCGGTGATGCGCCCGTCCAGGAAACCAAAGTCAATGCCCAGGTCGGCCTGAGTAGTGGTTTCCCATTTCAGGTTGGGGTTGGCAATCGTGAAAGGCCGTTGGGTAGCCATGCCGCCATAGGCGCCAGCTTGGTAAAGCGGCAGGTAACCAAAATCCGTGAAGCTCTGATTACCCGTCTGCCCGTAGCTAAAACGGGGCTTCAGGAAGCTCAGGATCTTCTGGTCTTTCAGGAAACTTTCTTCCGTGACTACCCAGCCCACCGACGCCGCCGGGAATAAGCCGTACCGCTTGCTGAAGCGCGAAGAACCATCGACCCGAGCGCTCAGCGTCAGGAGGTAACGATTCTCGAAAGCGTAGTTGGCGCGGCCGAAGTACGACACCAGCGCACTCCGGGTACTGGTGGCAGTACCGCCGCTGATGAGGGCTGCCCCGCCCACCAGGCGGTAGGCATCGCCGGCAAACTGCTGGCCCTGCACGGAGTTGGCATCGACGCGGCGTTCTTCGTAAGCAGTACCCGCCACCACCGACAAACTATGCTGCTCGCCGATGACAGGGTGATAGGTGAAGTAATTATTGGTCGTGAAGCGAGCACTACGCGTGTCGTTGTTGTAGCCGGAGCCATTGACTGTAGAACCCGTATTGCGCGCCGTGAGCAGGCCCGCCTTGTAATCTTCATTCTGGAACAGCAGATCGATTCCCACCTCACTGCGGAAATTCAGGTTCTTGGCCAGGTCGTAGGCTGCGTAGACGTTGCCCAGCGTCCGATAAGTGGTGGTGATGTTGCGCACGTTGTCCAGGCTCAGCAAGGTGTTGTAGTACACCGGGAACGCCTGATTGGGCAGGCCTGTGGTGAGATCCAGCGCTCCGCTGAGTAGGTTGGTACGCGGGTCGATAACGGGCGTAATCGGCGAGAGCGCCACGGCCTGATACGCTGTGCCAAAGGAGTTATCGTTGTCGATGCGGTTATTGACCGAGCGCGACAGGTTCAGGTTGATGCCCAGGGTGAGCCGGTCGGTCGCCTTGTGATCGACATTGATCCGGGTGTTCATCCGCTCGAAGCTGTTGTTGCGGATAATGCCGAGCTGCTTGGTGTAGTTGCCGGCCAGGTAGAAGCGGGTTTTCTCATCGCCGCCGCTCGCCGACAGGTTGTATTGACTCGTGGGGGCGCGCTGCTGCAACTCCTTCTGCCAGTCGGTATTCACGGCGCCGGTTTTGTAGGCATCGTTGTCGGCCGAGTAGGCGCGTAGGCGGCCTTCAGCGAAAACGGTGTAGCTGTTCGGGTCGGTGAGCGACGTGCCATTGGCGTTATCCACGTTGTTGGCCGATTCCCGCACCAGGGCCACGTAATCGGTGGCATTGAGGAAGCTGCGGGAGCGGGTGGGCTTGCTCAGACCCGTTTGGTAGCCCAGCTCAAATTTGGTCGGGCCGTTTTTGCCGCGCTTGGTCGTGATCAGAATAACGCCATTGGAAGCCCGGGAACCGTAAATGGCCGACGCCGAGGCATCCTTCAGAATGCTGATGCTGGCAATGTCGTTCGGGTTCAGATCGGTGAGTGGGTTGGTGGGCGCCCCATTGGAGGACAGGTCGTCGTTGATGACGGGAATACCATCGACCACGTACAGCGGCTGGTTGTCGCCGCTGACCGACGTGGTGCCGCGAATCCGGATCTTGGTAGCCTGCCCGAGCTTACCGCCCCCGCTCTCGATAAATACACCCGACGCTTTGCCCTGAATGGCCTGCTCGAACGTGAGCACCGGCACGTCGTTAATCTCCTTGCTGCCCACCGTGGCGATGGCGCCGGTCAGGTCGGCCTTGGCCTGGGTGCCGTAACCGACGACCACAGCTTCGTTGAGCTGCGTGGCGGCGGCCGCCAGCGTTACGTTGATGCTGGACTGGCTGCCGACGGCCACGGTCTGCGCCGTGTAGCCCACCGAGCTGATCACCAGCGTGGCACCGGGCTGCACGCTCAAACTGAAAGTCCCGTCGGCGGTGGTGCTCACACCGTTGGTCGTGCCCCGTTCCAGGATGGTGGCGCCGGGCAGGCTGCCCCCATCGGAGCCCAACACCCGCCCGCTGATGGCCCTGGTCTGCGCCCAGACCGAAACGGAGCTCAACAGCGCCGCCAACAGTAAAAGGAACCGAAAATGAGTAATTGTCTTGTGCTTCATGAGGTCAACAATTGATGAAAGAATGAATATATGAAAAGCAACATTTCATGTAAAAAAATGCATTAAGAAACCTAATGTAATAAAAGATTCATGTTTGCAACATGAAAAAGCGACCCGGACCCGCCCGCAAAAAAAGTCCGGCCCCGATCCCCAACCGAATTTACCGACGGGGCCCAGGGTCGGGCAGGCTAGTTGGCGGCGGCTAAAGAAGCCCCCGTCAGGGTCGGAGGCGGCGGGCAGTTCAGGTAGCGGGCCGGCGCCGGGCGCGGGCAAATGGCGGGCTAAGGGAGGAGTTTTTCCGGCAATAAACCAGCATTTCCGGGCAATAAAAAAGGCCGTCCCTGACGGAACGGCCTTTTTAAAATTACTCCAGAGTTGGTCTGGGGCGCAAACGGGAATTAGTACCCGGCGTTCTGCACCAGGTTAGCATTCACATCCAGCTCGCGGCGGGGAATGGGGTATACGAGCTGGTTGGCGTTGTACGGGATGGTGCCAATCGAGAGCTTGGTGCGCTTGGCATCGGCCAGGGCCGAACCCTCGAAGGCCAGCTCCAGGTGGCGCTCATTCAGGATCTGACCCAGGCTGACCACGAGCAGCGGCTTCAGGCCGGCGCGGGCGCGGATGACGTTCACGTCGTCGACGGGCCGGGAGCCCAAGGCGGTTATGGCCCCGGTGCGGAAGTTGGCTTCGGCGCGGGTCAGGTACAGCTCGGCCAGGCGGATGAGCTTCACGTTGCCGTACTGCAGCTGAAACTTGAGGGTGTAGACACCCGTGGCGTCGAACAGGCCCCGACGGGCATCCCCGGCCTCGTAGAGGCTGAGGTGAGCCGCCTGCACTTCCACATCGCCCCGGCTCTGCTCGGAGAAGTAGGTGTGCATGTCGTTCACGCCCGACTGCGAGGTCACCTGGGCATCAAACACATCTTCCGACGTATTGCCCGGGTCGTTGAACTCGGCCGCAGCGGACGATTTCAGCGCGTAGTTGCCCGAGGCGATGACGCGGTTGGCGGCAGCGGCGGCGGCCACGTAGTTGCCCTGCTGCAGGTACACCCGCGAGAGCATGGCGGCGGCGGCGAAGTTGGTCGCCGCGTAAAATGGCGCGTTAGCGGCCGGAATCTTGGCTTCGGCGATGGTCAGGTCGGTGAGGATCTGGGCGTAGACCTCGGCCACGGTATTACGCGAAACGCTGCTGGCGTCGGTGATAACCGACGTGGGCGTCAGCACCAGCGGCACGGCCAGGTTGGCCTGGGGCGAGCCGTTGGTATCGTTGTACGACTTGCCGTGCAGTTTCACCAGCTCGAAGTACATCGCAGCCCGGATGAAGCGTGCCTCGCCCTCAACCCGATCCTGCTTGGTGGACGTCACCTTGCTGATGTTAGCCAGCACGTTGTTGGCGCTGTTGATGGTGCGGTAAGCTTCGGTCCAGGTGCCGGCGACGAAGGAGTTCTGGGACAGAATGCTTTTGCTGAAGAATTCCTTCGGCTGGGCGTAGGTGCCCACGAACTGAATCTCGCCGTTGTCGGCCACCAGCTCCGAGAGGAACTGGATCTGCCCGCCATAGAGCGATGAGCTGCCCATGGCAGTGTAAGCGCCGATCAGCGCTGCTTCGATGTCGCCGGAAGTATTGAGCGCGTTAGCGGCCGAGATCTGGTCGGCGGGCTCAATATCGAGCTTTTTATTGCAGCTCACCAGGCTGGCCGAGGCCAGCAGACAGGCCGCCAGGGTAAATTTTGCGATTTTTTTCATGAGATGAATTCGGGTAAGGGCAAGGATGAAACGGACGACGGAGCGGGGCCCGCAGGCCGGAATCGCTTAGAAGCCGATGTTGATCCCAACCGTATAGGTTTTGGCCTGGGGCGCGCTGTAGAAGTCGTTGCCCTGGGCGATGTTGCCCGAGGTGGGGCTGCTCGCCAGGTAGTCGGCGTTCACTTCCGGATCCCAGCCCTTGTAGTGGGTGTAGGTGGCCAGGTTCACGCCGCTGAGGTAGATGCGGGCCGTGGCGATGTGGGCTTTCTGCACGAAGGCGGTGGGCAGGTTGTAGCCCAGGGTCATGGTCTTGAGGCGCACGTAGGAGCCGTCGGAAATGTAGCGCGAGGACGGGTCGGTACCGTTGGCCAGGTCTGGAAACAGGCGGGCCTCCGGCACGTCCGTGATATCACCCTTCTTGCGCCAACGGTTCATCTGGTCGATGGTCTGGTTGTCGAAGCCCTGGCTGGCGTTAGCCGTTTCGTACTGGCCGGCACCCTGGTAGATTTTGTTGCCAAAAACGCCCTGGAACACCACGCTCAGGTCGATACCCTTGTAGCTGAAGCTGTTGGTCACGCCGGCCGTCCACTTGGGGTTGGGGTTGCCCATCACCACGCGCTGCGCCTGGCCGTAGTCGTTGGTCATGCCGCCGCTGTGGTCAATGGTGCCGTTGCCGCTGGCATCGGTCTTGTTCTTCCAGTACATGGCGTCGCCGTTGGCGGGGTTTACGCCGGCGTACTCCACGGTGTAAAACACGCCGATGGGCTGGCCTTCCACGGCGCGGTTCACGAAGCCGCCTTCGATAACCTGCTGCTGGGTGTTGGTGATTTTGTTGGCGTTGGTCGAAGCATTCAGGCTGGTATTCCAGGTGAAAGCGCCGGTCAGGTTCTTGGTATTGAGGGCGAACTCAAAGCCCCGGTTTTCCAGGTTACCCACGTTGCGGAACTGCCGCACGAAGCCGCTGGTGCCGGGCACGTTCACGTTCAGGGCCAGGTCTTTGGTGTTCTTCTGATACACGTCAACTTCCACGTTGATGCGGTTTTCCAGGAAGCCGAATTCCACGCCGGCATCGGCCTGGGTCGTGGTTTCCCACTTCAGGTCGGGGTTGCCGAGCTGGTAGGGGCGCTGGCCGGGCTGGCCGGCATAACCGGCATCGCCCGAAAACAGGCTCTTGGAAGCGAAGTCGGGGAACGACTGGTTACCCGTCTGGCCCAGGCTGATGCGGGGCTTGAGGAAGCTCAGCACGTGCTGATCCTTGAGGAAAGATTCCTCCGTCATCACCCAACCCAACGAAGCGGCCGGAAACAGACCGTAACGCTGGTTGGTGCCGAAACGGGACGAGCCGTCGATCCGGGTGCTCAGCGTGAGCAGGTACTTATTGGCGTAGGAGTAATTGACGCGGGCAAAATACGAGAGCAGCGCGCTGCTGGTGCTGCTCGAAGTACCGCCGTTGATGAGCGCCGAACTGGTCAGCTGCTTGTAGGCGTCGGAAGCAAACTGCTGGCCCGAGACCGAGTTGAAGGAGGTCTGCCGCTGTTCGTACGACGTACCCGCCACGGCTTCCACCGTGTGCAGCTCGTTGATGGTTTTGCGGTAAGTCAGGAAGTTGTTGGTCGTGTAGCGCCCGCTGGTAAGCCGGCGGTTATAGCCCGAGCCATTGTTGCCGAAACCGGAGTTGCGGGCCGTGAGGCGGCCCAGGTACTGGTTTTCCTCCTGGTTGAGCAGGTCCACGCCGATTTCACTGCGGAAAGCGAAGCCCGGCGTGAACTCGTACTGGGCGAAGACATTGCCCAAAGTGCGGTACACCGTGGCCACGTAGGAAGCGCCCAGGTAGTTGAGGTAGGGGTTGTAGTAAGTCGGAAAGTTGGTGTTGGGCATGCCCGTGCTCAGGTCGAGGGCGCCGCTGGCCAGGCCCGTGCGGGGGTCGGTGAAGGGCGTAATCGGGGCCAGGGCCACAATCTGCAAGGGGTTGCTGAAGGCATCATCGTTCGACACGCGGTTGTTGACCGTGCGCGAGAGGGCGATGTTCAGGCCCACGCTCAGCTTGTCGGTCGCCTTGTGATCGAGGTTGATGCGGGAGCTGATTTTCTCAAATTTGTTGCCCAGGATAATGCCCGACTGGTTGCTGTACAGGCCGGAGAGGAAGAAGCGGGTTTTGTCGTTGCCCCCGCTCACGCCCAGGTCGTACTGCCCGAAAGGCGCCGGCTGAAACGCCTTGCTCTGCCAATCGGTGTTGACGGCGCCATTGGCGAAGTCCGTACCGGCCGAGTAGCGCGCCAGGCGCCGCTCCACCAGCGCACTGTAGCCCGTGGCCGCGCCCGCTTCGCGGAACAGCTCCACAAACTGGCTGGCGTTGAGGTATTCTTTGGTGTGCGTGGGCGTGCTCGAACCCGTCTGGAAGCCCAGGGTGAGGTGGCTGGCGCCGGCTTTGCCGCGCTTGGTAGTAATGAGCACCACGCCGTTGGAAGCCCGCGAGCCGTAGATGGCCGACGCCGAGGCATCCTTCAGAATGCTGATGCTTTCGATATCGTTCGGGTTGAGGTCGGCGATGGGGTTGGTGGACGCGTTCGTGCCCGACAAGTCATCCGAAATCACGGGAATGCCGTCGACCACGTACAGCGGCTGGGTGCCGCCGCTGATGGAGCTGGTACCCCGCACCCGCACTTTAATGCCCTGGCCCAGCTTACCGCTGCTGTTTTCAATAAACACCCCGGCGGCTTTGCCCTGAATGGCCTGCTCGAAGCTCGGCACCGGTGCATTACTCACTTCCCGGCCCGAAAGCTGGGTGACGGAACCCGTCAGGTCCTGCTTCGAAGTTGTACCGTAACCCACCACCACGGCCTCGTTGAGGGCCGTAGCCGCCACGGCCAGCGTGACCGCCACCGTGCTCTGGGCGCCGATGATAACCGTCTGGGCCGTGTAGCCCACCGAGCTGATAACCAGCGCCGCGCCGGGCTTCACGGTGAGTGAAAACTGGCCGTCGGCCCCGGTGCTGATGCCGTTGGTGGTGCCGCGCTCCAGCACCGTGGCGCCGGGAATAGCCCCACCATCCGAGCCCATGATCCGGCCGCTGATGGCTTTGGTCTGCGCCCAGGCAGAGATAGAGCAGAAGCACGCCGCCAGGAGCAGCAGCAATCTGAAATGAGTAAAGAATTTGTGCTTCATGAAAAGAAAAAAGGGGGTTTGTGAACCGTTGGGACCGAGAAAATTCCAGCCGGCATTCTGGTAAAAAAGAATTTGAACCAATAAAATGATGAATTTTTGATATTATCATTTTACTATGTAAAGGCTAAGGTAATTACCCCGGCCGTATTTGTCGTACTTGACAATAGTTTCTTTGGGCCTGCCGGCCGTGCCTACCTTTACCCTAGTAAACCCGCCGCGCCCGGCGCCGGCGCCCGCAAATTCGCTTTTCGCCTCAATGCCAACCATTCATTACCTCACTACGGCCGACGCTATTGCCGACGCCGCCGCCCACTTTGCCACCCTGCCCCGCATCGGCATCGACCTGGAATTTGATGATATGCGCCACCGCTACGGTCGCCACCTGGCCCTGATTCAGGTCTTTGACGGCCAGGAAGCTTACCTCATCGACCCGCTGCCCCTGGCCGATATGGCGGCCGGCCTCGAACCGCTCTTTGCCGTGCTGCGCGATCCGGCCGTGGCCAAAGTATTCCACTCCTGCAAGTCGGATATTCTGCTGCTGGACGAAGTTTTCGCCGTCAACTGCCGGAATATTGTCGATACCAGCCTGCAATTCACGCTGCTCGCCGCCGAGGATAATAATATTTCTCTCGGCCGCCTCATTCAGGCTGAGCTGGGCTTTGAAGTCGATAAGGGCGAGCAGAAATCCAACTGGCTAAAGCGCCCGCTCACCGACGCCCAGCAGGAATACGCGGCCAACGACGTGCTCTACCTCTTCGAGCTCACCGACCGCCTCAGCGCCCGCCTCGCCGAGCTAGGCCGCAGCGAATGGGCCGCCCAGGAAAACCACGCCCTGGAGGCCGTCCGCTACGGCCGCGACGACCCGCGCCCGTGGTCGCGCAACGCCGCTAAGTACAAGATTTCGTCCCAGGAAATGCCCATTTTTCGGGAGCTCTACATGCTGCGCGATACCGTGGCCCGGCAGCTTGACCGCCCGCCCTACCACGTCATCAGCAACGACCGGCTGGTGGAGCTGGCCCGCCAGCCCATCGAAACCGTCAACCAGCTGCGCGGCGCCAACGGCCTGCACCCCGAGCTGAAGCGCTCTCCCTATGCTGAGCAGCTGCTGGCCATCGGCACCACCGACCTGGCGCCCGACGCGCCGCTCACGCAAGATCAGCGCAAGTTCCCCTTCCGCCGCCGCCTCAACGGCCCCGCCACCGCCCGCGCCGACGCCCGCGAAGCCCTGCTCAATACGCTCAAGATCAATCTGATCGCGGACCAGGGCGCCACCATGGCCAACATGGTGCTCAGTAACCGGCTCATCGCCGAGATCATCGAGCAGGGCAGCGAAGTGGCCCTCCGCCCCTGGCAGCAACAGCTGCTGCGCGAATCGGCGGAGCGCCACGGCGAGGACTACGCCGCCATCGCCGAGCCATTCGCCTGATAATCTCTGGCAATGGCGGATTATTCCGCTTTTTACCAGGAATCAAGATGCAAGTACCGGGACTGAAAAGCGGTCCGAAGCTTGAGAAACCGGGTTTTACTGGTTAACTAAAAAAGGCTCACCAATTGGTGAGCCTTTTTTAGTTAACCAAGGACCGACGACTGCAATCGCCGGCTGAGCCTGGTCAAGACCGAGCGGAACCGGACCTTAGAACTGCGCTTCCTCGGTGCTGCCGACCAGTGCCGAGGTGCTCGTCTGGTTGTTGGTCACCACGTTCTGCACGGCATCGAAGTAGCCCGTGCCCACGAAAGCCTGGTGCTTCACGGCCTGGTAGCCGTCTTTCACCAGCGCAAACTCGCGCTCCTGCAGCTCCGAGTAGCCGGCCATGCCGCGCTCGCGGTAGGCTTTGGCCAGCTCGAACATGCCGGTGTTCAGGGCGTGGAAGCCGGCCAGGGTGATGAACTGGAACTTGAAGCCCATGGCAGCCAGCTCCTCGCGGAAGGTTTCCATCTGCTCCACGCTCAGTTTGGCGGCCCAGTTGAACGAAGGCGAACAGTTGTAGGCCAGCAGTTTACCGGGGAATTGGGCGTGAACGGCTTCGGCAAATTTGCGGGCGTGTCCCAGGTCTGGATCGGAGGTTTCCATCCAGATCAGATCGGCGTACGGCGCGTAGGCCAGGCCGCGGGCAATGCCCGCCTCCACCCCGCAGCGGATGCGGTAGAATCCCTCGCTGGTCCGCCCGGCGCCCTCGATGATGAATGGCAGATCACGCGCGTCGACATCGGCTGTGAGCAAGTCGGCGGCATCGGCATCGGTCCGGGCCACGATGAGCGTGGGCACGTTCATCACATCGGCCGCCAGCCGGGCCGCCACCAGCTTGTTAATTGCTTCCTGGGTGGGCACCAGCACTTTGCCACCCAGATGCCCGCATTTCTTGGCCGACGAAAGCTGATCCTCCCAGTGAACACCGGCCGCGCCGGCCTCAATCATCATTTTCATCAGCTCGAACGCATTCAGGTTGCCGCCGAAACCGGCTTCGGCATCGGCCACAATGGGCGCCAGCCAATGCACGTCGCCCTTGCCGCTGAGGTGCTGAATCTGATCAGCCCGCATCAGGGCATTGTTGATGCGGCGCACGACGGCCGGCACGCTGTCGACCGGATACAGGCTCTGGTCGGGGTACATGTGACCCGCACCGTTGGCGTCGGCCGCTACCTGCCAGCCGCTGAGGTAGATTGCCAGCAAACCGGCCTGCACTTCCTGCACGGCCTGATTGCCGGTGAGCGCACCCAAACCCGCCACGTATTCCTCCGAATGCAGGAGCGACCAAAGCCGCTCGGCGCCCTGGCGGGCCAGCGAATACTCGATTTCGACGGAGCCTTGCAGCTTGTTCACGTCTTCGGCAGTGTATGGGCGCTCAATGCCCGCCCAGCGGGGGTTAGTGGCCCAGTCCTGGGTCATGGCGGCGATGCGTTCCTGGGAAGTTCTCATGGGGTTGGAGGGTTTGGGGTTGATGATTTTTTTAGATTAAAAAGGCAAGGCAAAGCCCGGCGGCCCGGCAGGCCGCTTTTTTTAGCACGATAAAAAGATGCTGGCAAGAGTCCCCGGGCGGCAGCCTCAGAACACAGCTGCCGAAGCTGTCGCCGGGAGGAGTCTTGCGTTAGGCCAGCTGCTCGTAGGCCGGCACGGTAAGGAATTCCACGAATTCCTCGCTCATCACCAGCCGGTCAAACAGCCGGGCGGCTTCCAGAAAATGGCCTTTGGCGTAAGCCTCTTCGCCACCAACCTGGGCTTTGATTTTGTCGAGCTGGCCGGGTACCAGCGAGCGGTACAGTTCTTTGGTGACCGGGCGACCGTCGGCCAGGGTGGTGCCCGGCGTGTGCAGCCACTGCCACACCTGCGCCCGACTGATTTCGGCCGTGGCGGCGTCTTCCATCAGGTTGTAGATCGGTACGCAGCCATTACCCCCCAGCCACGAAGCCAGGTACTGAATGGCGACGTCGATGTTCAGCTTCAGGCCGGCTTCCGTGATGTTACCCTGCGGCGCCCGCACCAGATCGGCGGCGCTGACCTGTACATCCAGCCGCTTATTTTCAATTTGGTTGGAGCCGGGCATCAAGCGGTCGAATACTTCCAGCGCCACCGGCACCAGGCCGGGATGCGCTACCCAGGTGCCGTCGTGGCCGTTGGTGGCTTCGCGGATTTTATCCTGCCGGACCTTTTCCAGCGCCGCGTCATTGGCGGCCGGATCGTTTTTGATGGGAATCTGGGCGGCCATACCGCCGATGGCGTGGACCCCGCGCCGGTGGCAGGTTTGCACCACAAGCTGCGAATAAGCGGCCATGAAGGGCACCGTCATCGTGACTTCGGCGCGATCGGGCAGCCGGAATTCGGGGTTACGGCTCAGCCCCAGGCGCTTGATGTAGGAGAAAATATAGTCCCAACGGCCGCAGTTCAGGCCGGCCGAGTGATCGCGCAGCTCGTAGAGAATCTCGTTCATCTCGAAGGCGGCGGGCAGCGTTTCAATCAGCACCGTGGCCCGGACGGAGCCCTGGGGTACGCGCATGACCCGCTGGCAATCCTTGAAAACTTCGTTCCACAGCCGGGCTTCGAGGTGGCTTTCGAGCTTGGGCAGGTAGAAGTACGGACCGGTGCCGCGCTTGAGCAGCTCGTGAGCGTTGTGAAAAAAGTAGAGGCCGAAGTCCAGCAGCGCACCGCTCACCGGCTCGCCGTCCACTTCCACGTGCTTTTCGAGCAGGTGCCAGCCGCGCGGCCGCACGATGAGCACGGCGGTCTCGTCATTCAACTTGTATTCTTTCTTGGGCGTGCTGAGCGAGATGGTGCGGCGCACGGCATCGCGCAGGTTGATCTGGCCCTGAATCACGTTGTCCCAGGTCGGGGCGTTGGAATCTTCCAGGTCAGCCATAAAGACCTTGGCGCCGGAGTTCAACGCGTTGATAATCATCTTCCGCTCCACCGGGCCGGTGATTTCCACGCGGCGGTCGAGCAGGTCGGCCGGCACCGGGGCCACGGTCCAGGGCTTTTCGCGGATGTTGACGGTTTCGGGGAGAAAGTCGGGCAGCTTCCCGGCTTCGAATTCGAGCTGACGGGCGGCGCGGCGGGACAGCAGCTCGCGGCGGCGGCCTTCAAAGTGCCGGTGCAGCTCGGCCACGAAAGCCAGGGCCGAGGGCGTGAGGATTTCGGCGTACGCCGGCGAAAAAGCGCCGAGCACTTTCACGCGTTCCGGAGTGAGGTAAGTGGGCGGGGTGGCCGGGGCAGTTTCGGTGAAAGGCATAGCGGGGAAGTTTAGGTTGAAGAATCAGCGACAAAGCAACCACCCAGTTTGGCGGGGCTGACACAAACATACAACTGCGAATTATTTATTTCAGCGAATTTTCGCTAAATAATAAAATTTGCAAACCCTTGGTAGCTTTGCAGGCCGGCCACGGAACCTTGAAAACCGCATTTATTGGATCAGAAAGCGGTTTTTGGCCTAACTAAAATTTAATTATTTCTCCAAACAAAAGTTAATATGCTCAATCATGGTCAGGTTGTCCGGCTCACTTTTGGCTTAAAGCTGCGCGAGTTACGGCAGGAGCGCGGGCTGAGTCCGGCCGAGCTGGCGCGGGTGTGCGACGTGTCGGTCAGCTACCTGAACGAGATTGAGAAGGGCAAAAAATACCCCAAGGCCGACAAAATACTCAGCCTGAGCCAGGCCCTCGATGTGCGCTACGACCAGCTTACTTCCCTCGAGCTGCCGCGCCGGCTCGAACCCATTGCCGAGCTGCTCAACTCCAAGCTGCTCAAGGAATTCCCTCTGGAGATGTATGGTCTGGAGCCGGCCCGCATCATCGAGCTGATTGCCAACGCGCCGGCGAAGATGAACGCTTTTATCAGCACCATCTTTGAGATTGCCCGCAACTACGAGATGCGGCAGGAACACTTATTTTTGGCCGCGCTTCGCTCGTTTCAGGAGATGCACGACAACTATTTCGAGGATCTGGAGCAGGATGTGCGGGCCTTCGTGGGCAGCCATCAGCTGGCTACCGCCGCTCCCTTCGACCTCCACCAGCTGGAGCGGGTGCTGACCGGGGAGTATGGCTACACCCTCGACCGCGAGACGCTGGGCCGGCACGCCGTGGCCACGCAGGCGCGGCTGCGGTCGGTTTTCCAGCCCAAAACCCGCCGGCTGCTGCTCCGGCCCAACCTCAGCCGGGGCCAGCAGGCGTTCGTACTGGGCCGCGAAGTGGCCTTTAACTACCTGAAAATGAGTGAGCGGCCCTACGTGAGCAGCAGCACGCAGGTGAGCTCTTTTGAGGAAGTGCTCAATAATTTCAAGGCGTCGTATTTCGCCGGGGCGCTGCTCATGGAAGAGGACACCCTGCTGCGGGATGTGAAGAAGGTTTTCAGCGCCAAAAAGTGGGATCCGGAGCTGCTGCTGAATTTGCTGACGCAGTACGACGTGAGCCCAGAGATGTTTATGCAGCGCCTGACCACGCTGCTGCCGCGCCACCTGGGACTGCAGAGCCTGTTCTTTCTGCGCTTCGACCAGACCGATACGGCGGCCCCCTACGAGCTGACCAAGGAGCTGCACCTCGCTCGCCTGCACAACCCCCACGGCAACGAGCTGAACGAGCATTACTGCCGCCGCTGGGTATCGCTGCGCCTGCTCGATGAGGCCCGTGCCCTGCCCGTGCCCGACACTGCCGCCGCCCCCGTAACCGTGGCGGCCGTGCAGCGCTCCCGCTACTTCGGCACCGACGACGAGTACCTGTGCTTTACGCTGGCCCGCGCCGGCACGCCCACCCAGCCCGCCCTGAGCGTAACCGTGGGCCTGCGCTGCGACGATAGCCTGCGGGCGCAGGTCCGCTTCCTGGCCGACCCGGCCCTGCCCTTCCGCATCGTGAACGAAACCTGCGAGCGCTGCCCCATACCTGACTGCGAATCGCGTGCCGCCGCCCCCACCGAAATCGTCCGCCTGGCCGAGCGCACGGCATTCGAGGCGGCACTGGTGTCCCTCGTCCAGGGGGATTCCTGATGCACCGCACGCTTTTACTTACCGGCGGATTGTTGCTCCTGCTGGTGCTGGCGGGTGGTTACGCGGCGTGGCGCGTGTATTACCGACCCAACGTAACGCCATCGGCCGAAGGCCCGGCTTACCTCTATATCCGCACCGGCACGGGGTTTAAAGCGGTGTTGGATTCGCTGCGCAAACAACAGCTTCTGCGTGAGCCCGCCGCCTTTGCCTGGGTGGCCGAGCGCCAGGATTATCCGGCCCACGTGCGGGCCGGCCGCTACCGGCTCGACCCCGAGCTGGGTAATCTGGCCCTGGTGCAACGGCTGCTGAATGGTCCGCAGGACACCGTGCAGTTCGAGTTGAAACCGCTT
>JAYWCH010000130.1:0-10374 GCA_043780755.1 Hymenobacter sp. | reverse complement strand
GGCGCCGATGGCCGGCGCGGCCGCCTCCACCCGAACCGTCGGAATCAGAGCCAGCAATAATAGAGACAAGGGCGTTGATGATTTCATAGAGAAGAGTGCAGAAAAATACATTGGGAGAAAAGCCGCCGCCATAGGGGGTAAAGGTCGGTGAAAAAGGCGGGCCGATCCGGCGCCGTCCATGTTTCATGCCAGAGCCGGCCGCTAAAACTGGGCGGCTCGCGGACCCCACGCAACCTTTCGCCGGCTTTTAACATACAATCATCCATGAAGAACGATAAACGCACCAACAAAAACTGGCTGCTGGCCGCCGGGCTGGGCGCGGCCACGCTGGCCCTTTCGCTCTGGGGTAACCGCCGGGGCTCTTACGACCTCAACCGCCGCGTGGTGCTCATAACAGGGGGCTCGCGGGGACTGGGGCTAGTCTTGGCTCGCCAGGCCGTGCGCGAGGGCGCCCGCGTCGCCATCTGCGCCCGCGACGAGGCCGAGCTGGCCCGCGCCCGCCAGGACCTGCTCATGGCCGGGGCGGCCGAAGCCGACGTGCTCATCCTGGCCCGCGACATCACCAACGAGACGGAAGTGCGCACCATGGTGGCTGAGGTCGAAACCCGTCTCGGGCCGATTGATGTGCTCATCAACAATGCCGGCATTATTACCGCCGGGCCGCTCGATAACATGGATATCCGCGATTTTGAGGACTCGATGGCCACGCACTTCTGGGCGCCGCTGCACGCCATGCAGGCCGTGCTGCCGAGTATGCGCCGGCGCGGGGCAGGCCGGATTGTCAATATTTCCTCACTCGGAGGCAAGGTGGCACTGCCGCATATGGCCCCGTACAGCGCCAGCAAATTTGCGCTGGTGGGGCTTTCCGAAGGCTTTCGGGCCGAGCTGCGGCAGCACGGTGTACACGTGACGACCGTCTGCCCCGGCCTGCTGCGTACCGGCAGCCCCGGCCACGCCGAAGTAAAGGGCCAGCACCGGAAAGAATTTGCCTGGTTCAGCGTGGCCGACGCCCTGCCCGGCCTCACGATGAGCGCTGAGCAGGCCGCCCGCCAGATCTGGAACGCCTGCCGCCGGGGCGATGGCGAGATTATCCTCTCGCTGCCCGCCAAATTCCTCGCCGCCTTCCACGGCCTGCTGCCCGGCACCACCACCGATATCCTGAGCTGGATGAACCGCGCCCTGCCCGCCACTGGCGAAAGCGCCGCCGCCAACGTGCGCCGCAAAGGCTACGAGAGCGAATCGGCCCTGACCCACTCCCCCATCACGACCCTCACGCGCAAGGCCGCCGCGAAGAATAACGAGATTTGAGGAGTTGTTCTGAATTGATTGTGCAATCAAACGGCGTCATGCTCATCGGGTGTCATGCTGAGCGTAGTTGAACCATCTCTACCGCTTCATTGCACGGCCCTGACGAACCGGTAGAGATGTTTCGACTGCGCTCAGCATGACAGATGAGCATGACGCCCGAACACCTTGTTTAATTTTGGGCAAGCACTTAAATTCCAGAATAGCATGGTCGGGGCTGGGTTAAAATTGACGCGACAGATCCGCGCTGATTCAACCCAGCCCCGGCTTTTACAGCTCCGTTTTGGGCGCGGGCTGACACTTTGGGCAGATATAAGTAGCCCGGCCACCCACGTAGTATTTGTCAATTTTCACCTTGGGATGGCGCGGGCAGAAGGTGTGGGCGTCGGTGCTGCTGGCAGTGGCGGGAATATCCCACTCCCGGGCGTGAATGAGGAAGGAAGCCGGGAAATGGCGGTAACTGGCTTCCTGCCTGATGGCCGTGGTGAGGACCAGCTGCACGGCGGCGTGCAGAGCCTGGCCTTCCTTGGCGGTCAGGGAAACGCCTAGGCGCTCGGGGTGAATTTTGGCCTGAAATAGTACTTCGTCCACAATCCAGTTGCCGAGGCCGGCGGTGATGCTCTGATCGAGTAGCAGCGGTTTTAAAAGCGTTTTGCGGCGGGCTAGCTTCTGGTGCAGCTCGGGGGCGGTGATGAGCAGTGCATCAGGGCCGATTTTCTTGGCCAGCTGGTGCGCGGCGACACTTTCAGCCATGCGGATACGGCCGAATTTGCGCGGATCAACAAAGGCGAAACGCAGCCCGGAATCGGCCAGGTGCAGGGCTACGCGGGTGAAGCGGGGGGCATCAGCCTCATCGCGGTAGGCGCCCACGCTGCCCGTCATACCGAAATGCAGGACCAGCACCCGACCATTGTCCAGCTCCAGAAAACAGTTTTTGCCCAGCCGGCTGGTGCCCGTGATGACGCGGTTCACGAGCTCGGCCCGGAGCTGGTCTTCGGGTGTGGCCAGCACGTGGGCATCGTTCACCTGCACAGCGACGATGGTTTGGCCCACGGCCAGCTCGTCGATATAGCGGCGGTAGGTTTCGACTTCGGGTAATTCAGGCACGGGAGAAACGAAATATAGGAAAATCCTTCAATCAGCCTGACTAACAGCCCGGGCCCGGCCGGAGTTGCGAAACGCCCCCCGGCGCTACAAATCCCCGCGCATCAGTCCCTCCAGCACCACCACGGCCGTGCCGCCGATCTGCACAGTCGTAATTGCCTCGGGCGGACCACTCACGCGCACCTGCACCGCGCCCGCCCGGCCCATATCGTGCCCCTGCTCGGCAATAAAATCGGGCGAGCTCAGGTAGCCGTGGTGCCAGAGGTAGGCCGCCATGCCGCCCGTGGCCGAACCCGTCACGGGATCTTCCGAGATATCGGGCGGCGTGCCGAAGTGGCGGGCGAAGGTCTGCCCCGCCGCCGTAGCCCCGCCCAGGCAAAAAAGGTGGGGGCTAAAAAAGTCGCTCCCGGCGCGGTAGCGACCCAGCGCCTCGGGATCGGCGACGTAGGCGCGGCGCAGGGCGGCGTGGTCGCGCAGCAGAATCATGAGCTGCGGGGTGCCCGTGCTCACGGTCTGAATGGGCGCGCCGGGCAGCAGGTCGGCGGGCGTGAGGCCGAAGATGGGCAGCACGTCGGCCGGCGCGTGCAGGGCGCCGAATACCGGCCGGCGCTGCGTCATCCAGATCAGCGGCAGCTCCGCGCCCGGCAGCACATCGACCCGAATAGGGCCGTCGAGCAGGTTGAGGGTCAGGACCATGGCCGTACCATCGGCGGGCAGCGCCACCCGGCCGGCGTGGAGCAGGGCCGCCACGGTGGCGATGGTGGGATGACCGGCGAGCGGAATTTCTTCGGCCGGCGTGAAGAAGCGCACAGTGAATTCCCGGCTGCCGGGCGCGGCGCGGTTCACGAAAGCCGTTTCCGATTGGTTGAATTCCCGGGCCAGCCGCTGCCGGGTGGCGGGCGTGAGCTCATCCGCATCGAGCACCACGGCGCAGGGGTTGCCGTTCAGCGGCTGGGTGGTAAAGGCATCGAGCAACAAAAAAGGCAGCTGGGACATGAAATACGGGGAATTAGCGGGAATGAGAACGCAAGGAACGACGAACCCGCCGAACGCAAAAAAGCCGGCCGTTCGGGCGAACGGCCGGCTTTTGCATTCCGCCGCTTTATTCAGGATGGATCGTGCAGTTTGGCCACGCGCTGGCCCTGCTTGTCGTACACATCGCCGCGCGGGGTGATGAACAGGCGGCGCTGCTGGCCGTCGATCAGCACGTAGGGAAACGTTTCGTTGGTGGTGCGCGTGATCCGGCCCACTACTTCTGGGTTGTCCTCATCGTCCACGCGCACCACGTTCAGGGCATTCGTGAGGTAATAGCGCTGGTTGGGGTCTTTGCGGAAAGTGAGCTGCCCCACCAGCCGCACCGCGCCGGCATCAGCATCGGCCGAAGCGAGCGCCAGCCGGTCTTCGTCCGGCGCGGCGGGTCGCGCCACCGGCCGGGGCCGGCGGGTCACGTGGGCCGGCGCAGCCGAGGGCGCCGCCGCGTGGGCGCTGGCCACAATCTGACCATTGGCCCGCTGCCAGCCCTGGCTGATGGCGGTCAGACGCGGCGCCCGGCCGGGGTGCGTGACCGAACCCTGGTCGTCGGCCACGGTGGCCATTGCCGATTGCGCCTGCGCCAGACTCGCGCCGAGCTTACGCAGCACGAACCCGGAAAACTCGTCGGCTTCCAGCTCATCGGCGGGCTGCGAACCACCGGCGCGCAGGGTGTGGCCGTTGAGGTGATGCCCCATCTCGTGGGCCAGAATGCTGATTCCGGCCCAGTCGGAATGGCCGGCGTGGTTCACGGCACTCAAAAAATCAGGGTTGTAGAGCAGGTAGCGCCGGCCGTCGTATACCACGGCGGCGGCGTTGTCGATGTCGCGGGTGGCGCGCAGCTCAAAACGGGCTTTCAGGCCCACCACATCGGTAATCTCGCGGATGAGATCCGTCGGAGCGGGGACCGTCTGGGCCCGGCCCGGGTAGTTGAGGGAAAAAATCAGCAGCGCCGCGGCGAGCCAGCGGCAGCGAAAATCAGCGGGGAAATTCATGTCGAAAAGAGCAGAAAATGAATAACTAAGATTCAGAATCAAGGCCGGCGCCGGGCCGGCAAACCGCCCCTTTAGCCCGACCGGTGAGGGACGCCAGGGCGGCAACGGCAAAAATCGTTTTTCATTGTTGAATCGCCGCCCAGAGGCTTTTCAGCGGTGGGCCAATAACGATTTTGGGGTGCTGGCAGTTCACTACGTGCCCGTTTGGACGGGGACGCAACTGGTGCGTTAGAGGGGTGCGCTCGGCAGGGCCGGAGTAGCTTTGTCGGATGGGCCGTCCCGCCCGCTTTTAACTCCTGTTGTTATTGATGAATCAAGCCCACATTCACCTTATTGTTAACCATTTACCCATCATGGGCAGTCTGTTTGCGCTGCTGCTGCTGGCGGCAGGAATGATTGGCCGAAACTCCACGATCATTAAAGCCGGCCTGGTGTCAGTGCTGCTGGCCGGGCTGCTCTGCATTCCGGCCCAGCTCACGGGGCAGGGTGCGGTGCGCATCGTGCAGGACATGCCCCGCGTGAGTAGGGCGATGCTGAATATCCACGCCGAAGCAGGTGAAAAAGGTTTTTGGGTGCTGGAAGGCGCGGCCTCGCTGGCCCTATTCGGCCTGCTGCTGATGAAGAACACGACCTTGCCCCGCGTGCGGCTCGCGGCCCGGCTGGTGGCCGGCCTCACCCTAATCGTGGCCATGATCAGTTTCGGGCTGCTGGCCCGCGCCGGCTACCTCGGCGGCCAGATTCGCCACACCGAAATCCGCGAAGGCTTCGGCACGCCCGACGAATTATAGCCTCACTACCACCCGTAGCGTACCGCTGACATGGCCTTTCCTTTCTTCGGCGACGATAAATCAACCGTGGGCCGCCTGCTGGCCACCCTGCCCCAGACCGGCCGGATCGAGTGGATCGGCCAGCGGCCGGTGCGCCGCGAGCCGCTGCTGGCGGTGCTGGAAGCGGAACTGAAAACCGACTCCCATCTGCTCGGAGACCACGCCCGGCCCAAGCCCGGCGGCAAGCGGCAGATTACGCTCATTCAGCACGAGCACCTGGCGGCCGTGGCCGGCTTTTTGGGCCTGAATGCGCCGCTGGCCCCCGCCCGCCTGCGCCGCAACCTGGTGGTGAGCGGCCTGAACCTGCTGGCGCTGAAAAACCGCCGGATTCAGATCGGCGACACCATCGTGCTCGACCTTACCGGCGAGTGCCACCCCTGCTCGCGCATGGAAGAGGAGCTGGGCCCCGGCGGCTACAATGCCATGCGCGGGCACGGCGGCCTTACGGCGCACATTGCCCAGGGCGGCATCATTCGGGTGGGCGACGCGGTGCGGGTGGTCGGCTGATTTTTGAATGCGCCCGACCCATGCCCTTCCTCGCCACTTCCGATCATTACACGCTCGATTTACCGGCCGGCCACCGCTTCCCCATCGCCAAGTACGCGCTCATCCGGGAGCAATTACTCTGGCAAGGCATCGCCGCGCCGGAAGATTTCTACGAGCCGGGCCTGTGCGCCGAAATTGATATTCTGCGGATTCACACGACCGAGTATTGGCACAAGGTGCGCGATCTCCAGCTTTCGGCGGGGGAAGTGCGCCGGCTGGGCCTGCCGCAGAGCGCGCAGCTGGTGCGCCGCTCGCTGAGCAGCAGCGCCGGCACCGTGCAGTCGGCCCTGCGGGCCCTACGGCACGGCATCGGCCTGAACCTGGCGGGCGGCACCCACCACGCTTTTGCCGACCGGGGCGAAGGCTTTTGCGTGCTCAACGACCAGGCCATTGCCGCCGCGCACCTGCTGGCGCACGGGTTGGCCCGGCAGATTTTAATCGTCGATCTGGATGTGCACCAGGGCGATGGCACGGCGGCGATTTTTCGGGCCGAACCCCGGGTTTTTACCTTTTCCATGCACGCGGGGGCCAATTATCCGCTGCGCAAAGAGCAGTCGGATCTGGATATTGCCCTGGCCCTGGGCACCGGCGATGCCGACTACCTCGCCCAGCTCGGCGCCACGCTCGAACCGCTCATTGCGCGGGTAAAGCCCGATTTTATCTTTTACCAGGCCGGGGTCGACGTGCTGGCCACCGACAAGCTCGGCAAGCTGGCGCTGACGCCCGCCGGCTGCCGCCAACGTGACGAGCTGGTGCTCGGCCTCTGCCACGCCCACCGGCTGCCCGTAGCCGTGACCATGGGCGGAGGCTATTCCGAACGCCTGGCCGATATCGTAGACGCGCACTGCAACACTTTTCGGGTGGCGTTTGAGCGGTGGCCCTAATCCCGCGCCGGAGCGCACCCGTACCTTTGCCAACGATGAAAAAAGCTGATTCCGCGCACCCCGCGCCCATTATTGTGCCCGTGCGACTAACGGATCCGACCGCCGGCTCCGGGGCCCAACAGGCTTTCCGCCAGGCGATTCTGGACGTGGAAAACCTGCGCGAGCGCCTACGCGACCTGCGCGCCGAGCAGGCCGAAGCCCGACGGCGCTACTGGCAGCAGGTGGGCCCGGCGGCCACGGCCGTGGTAGCGGCCCGGCGCGGCCTGTTTCCTTTTCTGGAAGAAGCCTTGTTGCTGGCCGCTTTCAGCCGCCTGGAAGAACAGCGGATTACGACGCTGATTCTGGGCAACGCCCGGACGCTGGAAGATCGGTTCGGGGAAGATGTGGGGGAAATAATTCGCCGGTACGCCCCGGCCGGCCGCCGGCCTGGCGCCGGGATCGCCCCCCAAGCCACGGGCAAAGCCGGCCCGACGACGGATGCCGGTTACGTGCCCGATCCCAGCCTGCCCGCTCATGAACAAGCCGCCGCCCAGGCCCGCGCCCGCCGCAAAACCAAAGCCCAACGCACCCAGGAAACCGTGGAGCAAGCCGCCCGCGACGACCAGAAACAGCTCGAAGCCAACGCCAAAACCATCTACCGCCAGCTGGCCCGCACCCACCACCCCGACCTGGAGCGCGACCCCGCCAAGCAGGCCGGCAAAACGGCCCAGATGCAGCGCATCACCGAAGCCTACGAAGCCGACGACCTCTACACGCTGTTGCAGCTCCTGGCCGAATCCGGCCCCGCCGACGCCGAATCCGACGACGTGCTCACCCGCTACACCCGCGCCCTGCTTCAGCAGCAGATCACCCTCAAACAGGAAATGAATGAGGTAAAATACGGCCCCAGCGGCTTCCAGGGCGCATCGGCCAAAAAGCAGGAAGCCGAATTACGCCAGCTAAAACGCGACCTCAAGGCCGAAGCCGACTACGTGCAGCAAGTGGACCGCCTGCTGCGCGAGCCCGATGGCCTGCGCGAAATGCTGCGGCAGCTGGCGGCGGAAGGACTGG
Organism: Hymenobacter sp.; assembly: GCA_043780755.1. GTDB lineage: Bacteria > Bacteroidota > Bacteroidia > Cytophagales > Hymenobacteraceae > Hymenobacter. The sequence continues at coordinate 2,634 of JAYWCH010000130.1, read as the reverse complement.
AAATCATTTAGCCCCAAGCCGAAATTATCCGCAAAAAAGGCCGGCCCGGCCTATGGTTACAGGTCGGGCCGGCTTTTGTAGTATTCCGCTAAATCCAGAGTTGGGATTTCTATCCTTTCGAGGCCAGGATTTCCACCATTTCGATGACGGGCGGGCTGGCAAACAGATCCGCGTGGGTGCCGAGGGCGGCGGCTACCTGACCGGCCAAGTGGGCTTTGCGGCCGGCTTCGTCGGGGAAGGTATCGAAAATACCGAACGTGGACGGACCCAGCCGCAGGGCGTACCAGTTTACAGTGGCGGGCTCGGCCTCCACAATGGATAAGGCGCCGGCCAGAAAATCGGCGACGGTTTGTTCGTGACCGGGCTTCACTTCGAGGCGCACCAGTAAGGCAACTTTTACCATAAATAAAGAGGCTTAACAGCCATTAAATCCCGCCCGGCGGACTATACCAAGGGGTCGGGGCCGGAGCTACGAAATAAACTGCACGACAGATTGCACCACGGCCGAATCGCGCAAAATTCGGTTGTGCCCCAGGCCACGCGTGGGCCGCAACACCGCGCCCGGCCAGGCCCGGGCAATCTCCCGGCCCTCGGCAATGGGCACAATCGCATCGGACTCGTCGTGCAGCAGCAGGACTTTTTCCGCGCCCAGCGTGGGCCCGGCCGTCGCCACGGCGAACGAGTCGGCCGAGCGGCCGGTGAACTCGAGAATATGCCGGGCGAAGCGCTCCACCACGTCCGGCGAGAGGTGCAGCAATTCCGCAAAACGCCCCGCCACCGCCCGCGGACTCACCGGCGCGCTGAGCAAAACCAGGCGCGGCAGCGGGCCGTGCCCGGTGGGCAGCCGCACCGGCAGGCCCGCCACCACGGCCGCCCCGAAGGAATGCGCCACCATGGCACGCACCTCCCCCACCGTAGCCAGCACGGCTATGATGGCCGCCCCGTAGTTGATAATCGTGGTCTGACGGCCGGCCGAAGTGCCGTGCGCGGGCGCATCGAGGGCCACCACGCGGTAGCCGGCCGTTAGTAACGGTTCCACCCAGGCGTACCAGAAGCTGGCCCGGTGCTCCCAGCCGTGCACCAGCACCACGGCCGGCGCGGCGGCCGGCCCCCACTCGTAAACGGCCACGTGGCCCGTGCCGGGATTGTCCACGGTACGGCGGCGGGCGCTAGCCAATACGGGCGCTTCCCAATCCTTAAGCGGCAGGCGGCGGGGCGTGCAAAACAGCTTCCAGGCCAGCCGGAAGGCCAGCTCGGGGGCCACGGGCGTGAGAATCCGGAACTGCACCCGCAGCCAGCGCAGGGCCGGCGGCGGCGAAGGATAACGCAGCGTCGGTGCCGGCGGGGCGGTCAAAAGCTCCGACATAAAAAAATCGTGGGCCGGAGAATAGGTATTTTTCATGCTAAATCCGGGCACAAATCCCGGCCAAAACGGTGGTTTAGTCCTCCTCCGCCGGCAGGCCCAGAGCCGTCACGGCAGCCTGCACGGCCTCGGCGCAATAAGCGGGCGCCGTGGCCGGCGCCTTGAGCAGGCGCAGCAGACGCTGGTATTTGGTGCGGCCCTCGGCCAGCATCTGCTCGCTCACTTCAATGGTGAAAACCCCGAACGGCTCCACTTTCTGCACTCCGACCAGTAGGAAGCGCTCGGCGTGTAGCGCGTCGGTGTAAAAGGCGGCCTGACGGTCGTAGTCATAAGCGGCGCACTGCCAGAGAAAATGGTCGGCATCGCGGGCCATGGTGGTTTTGAAATCAATAATGGTGAACGGCTGATCGGGCTGATCGACCACGAGATCCGCCCGCAGCTTGCAGAGCGTGCCCGTCTGCGGTTCGGTAAAGAGCACGCTGGTTTCCGACACGCCCTGTTCCAGCAGCTCGTTCAGGCGGGAGTTTAATTTAATGCCATCGACCAGCCACCACACCAGCGTGTCGTTCAGCCCGGGCTGACCGGGCACGTAATCGGCGGGCTCCAGCAGGGCAGTGTGGAAGGCGGTGCCGAAGCTCAGGGCGCCTTCGTTGGAGCTGTTTTTGGCGCGCGGCGGGCGGCCGTCGAGGGCGTCGCGCAGGCGGGAAAGGTCGGAGTTGGCCACGGCGGGCAGGGCGCGGTAGGTGTCGTAGTCGAGGCGCAGCAGGTCGGGACGGCGGAAAGGAACAGTAGGATCGGACATAATAGGCATGGATGAAAAGGTAACAGGAAAAAGCTCCCAATGGCTCATCCCGGAGGCCATTCTGCTCAATAAGGCGAAATCCAACGGCGTTGCCGAACCCTGGGAACTACTTTCAGAGTATCCCGGAGACGATTGAAAATTCTAATCGCCCCCATCTGCTCACTCAACCTATCCCCATGGCTACCTGGATTCCCTACGCTTTGCTTTCGGCCCTTTTTGCGGCCCTCACCGCCATTTTTGCCAAGATCGGCATCAAGGGCGTGGACTCGGATCTGGCGACGGCCATCCGGACTGTCGTTATTCTGCTGCTGGCCTGGAGCATTGCTCTGGCCCGGGGCGCCACGGCGGGCCTGCCGGCGCTCAGCTCGCGTACCTGGCTGTTTCTGGGGCTGTCGGGCCTGGCTACGGGCGCCTCGTGGCTCTGCTATTTCCGGGCCCTCAAGCTGGGGCCGGTGAGCAAGGTGGCCCC
>JAYWCH010000129.1:0-15240 GCA_043780755.1 Hymenobacter sp. | reverse complement strand
CGGTTCGTCAGGGCCGTTCAACGATGCGGTAGAGATGCTTCGACAAGCGGACGCCAGATGAGCATGACCGCCTTTCTTAACTCAAACAGCTTCTTAAGGAATAAATCTATTCAGCTACAGCTCCACCAGCTACAGCTCTATCAGCCACAACTCCATGCACATCACCGATTCCCACGCCCATTTATACTCCGAACAGTTCAAGCCCGACCGGCTCGACGCCCTGCGCCGGGCGCAGGAGGCGGGCGTGCGCACCATCGTGATGCCCAATATCGACCATTCGAGCATCGACGCCATGTTGGAGTTGGAGGCGCAGGCCCCGGAAACCTGTTTTGCCATGATGGGCCTGCATCCGTGCTCGGTCACGCGCAACTTCGAGCAGGAATTGTACGAGGTGGAAACCTGGCTCGGGCGCCGGCCCTTCGCGGCCGTGGGCGAGGCCGGCCTGGATCTGCACTGGGATAAAACCCTGCTGGGCGAGCAGCAGGAGGCGTTGAAAATTCAGCTTCAGCTGGCTAAAAAATATCAGTTGCCCATCGTCCTGCACACCCGTGAAGCCTTTGCCGAAACTGTGGCATTGGTGGAAGCGGCGCAGGACGGCACCCTGCGCGGCGTGTTTCACTGTTTCTCGGGCTCGCCCGAGGAGGCGGAGCAGGTCATCAAGCTCGGCTTTTTGCTGGGCATCGGCGGGGTGGCGACTTTTAAAAACGGCGGGGCCGACAAGGTGTTGCCGGGCCTCGACCTGAAGCATTTGCTGCTGGAAACCGATTGCCCGTACCTCGCGCCCGTGCCGCACCGGGGCAAGCGCAACGAGCCGGCCTACCTGCCGCTGGTGCTGCACCGCGTGGCCGGACTGCTGGGCCTGGACGTGGCCGAAGTAGCCGCCGCCACCACCCGCAACGCCGCCGAATTATTCAACCTCTGAGCGGCGCCGGCACCCGCCGAACCCCCCCGCTGAGCGCCGGCCGGCTGCTTCATCCGCCTTATCCGGCGTTTCGGTAATCTGAAATTGGGCGCGGCCCCCCGGCCGAACACCTTTGGACCACTACTTCAGTGTTGGTCCTATGAAAATCCTCGTCCTCTCGAAGCTGCTGCTGCTGAGTTGCAGCCAGCTCGTTTCAGCCCAAACGGCGCCTTCCCCGCCGCCCTCCGCTCCGGTTTCCACCCGCCTCGCCGGCACCGTGCGCGACGCCGCCGGCCGGCCCCTGCCGGGCGTGAACGTCTTTCTGAAAACTACTTTTGACGGGGCAAGCACCGACTCGCTGGGGCGGTTCCGCTTCGCGACCAGCCACGCGGCCAGACTGATTTCATTGGTAGTCAGCTTCATTGGATTTGAGCCGCTGGAAATTCCGGTGCGGCTCGGGCTGGGGCCGATTTCGCTGCCCGGGATTCGGCTGCAAGCCAGTGGCGCCCAGCTCGGTGACGTGGTGGTAACCGCCGGGGCCTTCGAAGCCAGCGACGAGAAGCGCAGCAGCGTGCTCAAACCCCTCGACATCGTGACCACGGCCGGCGCCCTCGGCGACATTGCCGGGGCGCTGAATGCGCTGCCCGGCACCACGCGGGTGGGCGAAACGGGCCAGCTGTTTGTGCGCGGCGGGGCGGCTTCAGAAACCAAAACCTACCTCGACGGCCTGCCCGTGCAGACGCCCTACGGCGGCGCGGTACCCAACGTGGCCGCCCGGGGCCGGTTTTCGCCGTTTCTGTTCAAGGGCATGGTGTTCAGTACCGGCGGCTACTCGGCCGAATTCGGGCAGGCCCTGAGTGCCGTGGTGGCACTGAATTCAACCGACCTGGCGCCGGAAACGCAGATCGGAATTTCGCTGCTTTCAGTCGGGGGCAGCGTTTCGCGCACGCAGCGCTGGGAACGGACTTCCGTGGCCCTGAGCGCCGATTACACCAACCTTGCGCTTTATTATCAGTTGGTTCCGCAAAATCTGGGCTGGGAAAAGGCGCCGTTGAATCTGGGCGGCTCTTTGAAGCTGGCCCATCGCGCCGGCCGCGCCGGGATGCTGAAGCTCTACGGCACCTTTAGCCAGCAGCGCCTGGCCCTGCGCCAGCCCGACGCCAACTCCGATTTCTCCGCCGGCCGCCCCGTGGCCCTGACCAATTCCAATTCCTACCTCAACGCCACCTTTCGCACCCCGCTGACCGGCGGCTGGAGCCTGAACTCCGGCCTGGCCCTCACCCGCGACGACAACGCCCTGCGCCCCGACGTGCAAACGATCCACGACGTCGATCAGTCGGCCGTGGCCCGCGTGGTCTTTACCAATGACTCGGCCAGCACCTGGTTTAATCTCAAGCTGGGGGCCGAAGGCTACGCGCAGCGTTACCGCCAGCAGTACCAGGCCCGCCCCGATTCGCCGTGGCTGGCCCTGGGCCTGAACGAGCAGCGCTCCACCGGCTTCGCCGAAAGCGAGTTGGTGCTGACCCGTGAGCTCGCTGGGCGGGCGGGGGCGCGGGTCGAATATTCGGCCCTGTCCGGCCACTGGAATGCCGTTCCCCGGTTGGGTTTGGCCTATAAAACGGGCGCGAATAGCCAGCTTTCGGCCGCCTGGGGCTGGTTCAACTAGGCGCCCGCCACCGACCTGCTCCGCATCCGCCCCAACCTGAGCTTTGAGCGGGCCGAACACTACCTGCTCACCTACCAGCGCCTCGTTCACGACCGCATCCTGCGCGCCGAGGTTTACCAGAAAAACTATTCCCGGCTCGCCACCTACGACCCCGCCAACCCCTTCAATCCCGCCGCCTACCAGAACGCGGGCGGCGGCTACGCCCGGGGGCTCGACGTGCTCTGGCGCGACCGCACCACCTTGCCCAAAGCCGATTATTGGATCAGCTACGGCCTGTTGGATACGCGGCGGCAGTTCCGGGCCGATCCGGTGATGGCGGTGCCCACCTTCGCCGCCCGCCACAACCTGAGCGTGGTGGGCAAATACTGGCTGTCGGCGGTGCACACGCAGGTGGGCTTCACCTACAGCTACGGCAGCGCCCGCCGCTACAACGACCCCAACCTCTCCGGTTACAACCAGAGCAGCCTCCCCGCTTACCAGGATCTGAGCCTGAATGCCAGCTACCTCACCCACTGGTTCGGGCAGTTTACCATTGTTCATGTATCGGCGTCCAACATGCTGGGGCACAGCAATATTTACGGCTATAGCTACGCCGGGGCGGCCGATGCTAGCGGTCAGTTTCGCAGCGTCGCCGTGACACCGCCGGCCCCCCGGATGCTACTCGTCGCCTTGTTTATCTCCATCAATAAAACCTCGAAAGTGGATCTGGACAAAGCCCCCGACTGAAGTTGAGGGCGCCCGGTCGCGCGCGCCAATCGGCCGTTTTTCACGCTCCATCCCCCGCAATCGACGCTTCGGCAACAGGAGTTTTTTGCCCTCCCGGCCAGCTATCACCTTTGAATCGTCACGCCATTACTTCAACTCTTCCATTTCATAACTTTCCCATGAAAACGACCCTCCTGACCTTTGCCCTGGCGCTGGCCTCATTCGCCGCCGTGGCGCAGTCGCCATCCGCCCCCGGCCGCTCCGCCGTTCCCCCGGCCCCGGCCGATTCGTACTCCGCCCTGCTGAGCGCGACCATCACCTATCTGATGCAGACCACGGATGCGGCCGCGCTCACCGCCATTACCGCCCGGCTGGAGCGCGCCGCCAGCGTCGCACCGGCCGACTGGCTACCCCGCTACTACCAGGCCTACGCCCGGCTGATCACGGTATTTTTTAGCTCCGATAATGCTGAGGCCAAGGACCGCACCCTCGATCAGGCCGAGGTGGCGCTGGCCCAGGCCCGCGGCCTGCACGGCGACGAATCGGAGCTGCTCACGCTGCAGGCCTACATTTATTCGGCCCGGCTCACCGTTTCGCCCATGGCGCGCGGCCTGAAATATTCGGGCCTGGTGCGCGAGACCGTGGCCCAGGCCAAGCTACGCAATCCCGCCAACCCCCGGCCTTATCTGGTGGGGGCCAATAATGTGTATTACGCCCCCAAAATGTTTGGCGGCGGCGCTGCGGCCGCCCAGTCGCTGTACCAGGAAGCCCAGGCTAAATACGCCGCCTTCCAGCCGGCTAATGCGCTGATGCCCAACTGGGGCCAGCGCCAGCTCCAGGCCCGGTTGAAGGAATGCGCCGCTCAGCCCAATGGCCAGCTATAGTGGCCGATTTACGGGGCGGCTCAGTATTTCGGGCGGCGGGTTTGTAGTTTTCACTCTAATTCTTGCTTCGTTATGGATGCTGCTTTGATTTCGCCCAGGCCCGGTTTTCGCCCGATTGCGCCGGAGCAGTCCGCCGTGGTTCGCCCCCGGGACACTGCCCAGACCTTGCGCTACATGGTGCCGGTGGCCGTCATTGTGGCGCTGGTTACCAGCAGTGGCGCCGGTTGGCGCAGCCCGCAGGTGCTGGGGATGAATTTTATTTACGCCTACCTGTTTGCGGCGGGCCTGAGCGTAGGCAATAGCTGGCTGGCGGCCTGGCTGAGTCAGCGGGTGAGCTGGACCAAACAGCCCACCAAACGCCTGTGGTTGTCGCTCACGCTCACGCCATTGCTCACGGCGGGCATCATCGGCGCCGTCGATGGTTTTGCCGTGGCCGTCTGGCACTTATCAGATCACCGCTTACTATTTGAAATTAACTGGATCTGGCACTTCTGGTTTCCGCTAAGCCTCACGGCTATTATCTCGCCCTTGTTCCACGCCAGCTCGTTTTTGCAGGGCTGGCGCGAAGCCGCCGTGCGCGTCGAGCGCCTCGAAAAAGAAACCGCCATTGCCCGGCTCGATTCGCTGCGCCGGCAGGTCGATCCGCACTTTCTGTTCAACTCCCTCAATGCCCTGACCAGTCTGGTGGAGGAAAAAGATCCCGTCCGAGCCGTGCGTTTCATCCGGCAGCTCTCGCAGGTATACCGCTACGTGCTCGAGAGCGAAAGTCAGGAGCTGGTGCCGCTGGCCGGGGAAGTGGATTTCGCCAAAAGCTATTTATTTCTCCAGGAAACCCGGCTGGGCGCGGCTCTGGTGGTGGAAATGAACCTTGATTCGGCCGATCTCACGGAATTTTTCCTGCCGCCGCTGGCGCTCCAGCTGCTGCTCGAAAACGTCATCAAGCACAACATCGCGCTCCAGGCCGATCCGCTGCACCTGCGCGTGCATCTGGATGCCGCCGCCCGCACACTCACGGTGCGCAACCCCCGCCACCCCCGCCGCCTCGCGCCGGGCGAAGCCTCCGGGCTGGGCCTGAAAAACCTGGCCGCCCGCTACGCTTTCCTCACCGACCGCCCGCTGAGCGTGCGCGCAGAGGCCGACGAATTCATCGTTACTTTGCCGCTCCTGACGCTGTAGTGCCCTTTTTGCCCTGGTGCCCGGCCGGCCGATCCGGTCATTCCGCCCAAAAACTGTCCATCCCCAACCCGGCAAGTACCACCATGCTCCGCGCCCTCATCGTCGAAGACGAACCCCTCGCCGCCCGCCGCTTAGCCGATCTGCTGGCCCGCCAGCCCGAGCCCGTGCGGGTGCTCGGAACCGCCGAATCGGTGGCCCGGGCCGTGGTCTTACTGGAAGATTCGGAGCCGGCGCCCGATGTGCTGTTTCTCGATATTCACCTGGCCGATGGGCTCAGCTTCGAGCTGTTTGAGCGCACGGCGGTGCGCTGCCCGGTGATCTTTACCACCGCCTACGATCAGTACGCGTTGCAGGCTTTCAAGGTGAACAGCGTGGATTACCTGCTAAAACCCCTCGACGAAGCCGAGCTGGCCGCCGCCTTGCGCAAGCTGCGTACCGTGTATTCGCCCGCAACCCCGGCCCCGGCCTTCGACCCCGTCGTGCTGGCCCGACTGGTGCAGCAAATGCAGCAAACCGTACCCGCCACAACCTACAAAACCCAGTTCGTGGTGCGCGTGGGCGAACACCTGAAAGTGGTGCCCGTGGAGCAGATCGCCTACTTCTTTAGCCTCGAAAAAGCCACCATCCTGCAAACCACCGAAGGCCGCAAATTCGTGGTCGACTACACCATGGATCAGCTCGAAACCCTGCTCGATCCGCGCCGGTTTTTCCGTCTCAACCGCGCCTACCTGGCTCAGCAAACCGCCATTCAGGACATCATCCACTACACCAATTCCCGCCTGCAAACCGTGCTCCGCCCCACCGCCCCCGATACCCAGGTGCTGGTGAGCCGCGAGAAAGTCAGCATATTCAAAAGCTGGCTCGACCGGTAGCGCGTCCGGAATCCTATTTTGCTCCCCTAACCTCCGCAGGACCATTTCTTAAATTACGATCTTCACCACAAAATATTTCGTCCGACGAGTGAAGAGACGCGACCCTTCGCATCTCGCGTCCGCACTGCCCGGGTGCCCGTTTGGTCCCCGAAAGCAACGTTCGACGAGTATACAGACGCAACCCTTCGCGTCCCGGCGTTCGCACCGTCCGGGTGCCCGTTAACGCCAGACGCGAAGGGTCGCGTCTCTACAGCAACCGTAATCTGAGACGAGTATAGTCTCGGCGTCCGCACCGTCCGGATGCCCATTAACGTCGGACGCGAAGGGGCGCGTCTCTAAACCCACCAGCCGATTTCCGCAGGGGCGGTAAGAATGAGCAACTTAAGATTCCTGAGCGCCAGCTGGTTTAGAACGCCTTACCCGGCGCAAGCGCTGCTACATTTCCCGCAGTGTGCCAGCACGGTCCAGCTTGCCGGTGGCAGTGCTGCGGAACTCCGCTACGTAGCGCAGCTGCCGGGGCCGCTCATAGCGGGCCAGCCGGGTTGCTAGCAATTCTTGCAGCTGCTTTTCCAGGGTTTCACTCAGGGCCGGGCCTTCGATGAAGGCCGTGACGGCCTGCCCCAGCCGCTCGTCGGCCACGCCCGCCACGAAGCAGCGCCGGACCGCACCCAGCTCGGCCAGTGCCACGTCGAGCACCAGCTCGACTTTTTCGGCCGGTACTTTCACGCCCCCGGAGTTGATGACAAAATCGGCCCGGCCCAGCCACTCAAACGTGTGGGCATCGAGCAGATTCACCTGGTCGTTGGTGATGATGAGCTGGTCGTCGGTCACGTCGCCGCGCAGGGTCAGGCAGCCGCGCTCGTCCCGGCCGGCCGCGATGCCGGGCAGCACCCGGTAACTGCTGGTGGCGGCGGGGCCGTTGAGGCGGCGCAGGGCAATGTGGGAGCAGGTTTCGGTCATGCCGTAGGTCAGGTACACGGGCACCGTGAGGGGTTGCAGCTCTTGTTGCAGCGTGGTGTCGGCCGGCGCGCCGCCGATCAGCAGGGCCTTCATCCGGTTGAGGCGCGGGGCGTGGCCGGCCGCCAGCACCGCTTTGAGCTGCAGCGGCACGAAGGCGGCAAAGTCGAATTCGGCCCCCGCCGCCACGGCGGCAAACGGGTCGGCGTGGGGCTCCACAATGGTGAGGTGCATGTTCCGCTCCAGCCCGCGCACCAGCATCATCAGCCCCCCGATATACTCGCAATTGAGGCAAACCAGCGCCCGGTCGCCCGGCCCGAGGTCGAAAAAATCGCCCGTGCGCCGGGCTGAGGCCGCCAGCTGCCGCCGCTGCAGCGGAATAATCTGCGGCGAGCCCGTGGAGCCGGAAGTGCTGAGGCCGAACTCCTGCGTCCCGTTGAGCCACTGCCGGACGTGGTCCAGCACGTTGGCTTCGTAGCCGTTCACCGGCCCATCGAGCCGGGCGGGATATTGCCGGATGGCGGCGTACGAAAATTCGCGCCCATTGAGCAGGAGCGAGGCGGGGAGCAGGTCAGAAGCCACGGCAAGGGAGGAAAGGGGAAAGATGATTCGGGTACAAAGCTGCGGCCATGGCGGCAATTTGCCCCGAAAAAGAAGCTTTTAGCTGAGCAGCCAGCGCTGGTACGTCTGGGCCGAGGGCGTTGTTTGCCAGACCAGCGCCAGCAGAATGGCCGCGCAGCCCACCAAGTCCAGGGGCTGCTGGGTAATGACGTAGGAGCCGAGCAGGGGCAGGGCCAGCAGGCTCATCACGCTGTCGCGCAGCAGGATCCGGCCCTGGTAAACCCGCATATTCTGTTCGGCGCGGCGGCGCAGGTTGGGGCGCAGGCGGCGGGAAACCATGAACAGCACCACGCCCACCAGCGGCAGCAGCGCCGCCAGCAGGAGCAGGGCGGGCCAGGTGGCCAGCTTGGGCTCCACGCTCGAACCCACGGCGGTGCGGCGGCCGGCGGCCAGCACCACGCCGCCCATCAGCCCGGCCTGCACCAGGTAATGAAACCAGTGCCAGCGGCGGATGCGCCGGATGGCCCGGTGAAAATCAGCGTTCGTCACAACCAGGGTAAGTTAGCAGCAATCAGTCCCTTCGTGATGGCGCGCGATGAGGATGGTATTGGTTTTTTCCACGTCGGAGTATTCCCGGATCATGAAACTAAGCGTAGTGAGCTCGTTCTCCACAACGGCGCCATTCGCGGTTTTGTTTATCGTGTTGAAGATTACGTCGCACGGGCGGGCGGTGCGGCGGTGAATAAGCCGCCAGAAATCCACTTGCAGGAATTTAGCCGGCACCTGATCATCGAGGAATAAATCGACAGTAACTAAATCGAATTATTCGGTATTTTTTTGCAGAAATTCCGCCGCGTCCGCGCACGCAATACGGGTGTTGGCGGCATTGGTAATGCCAAATTCTTCCCGCGCAATCTGAATAATAGTCGGGTCAATATCCACTGCCGTTATTGCGCCGGTAAAGCCGAAATCCTGGCGCAGCGTTGCCACGACTGATCCGCCGCCCAGGCCCAGCAACAACACCGTTTGCAGCTTCGGAGAGGAGATTTCGCCCAGCGCAAACTTCAGGATTCGTTGCAGCGAGCCGCAGGAATAATTCGTATTCGCGTCATCCAGACTTTTGCGGCCGTTGGTCAGCGTTGCTTCCAGCACGCCATTGAATTTGGATTTCACTTTTGTAGTCTGGAGAAAAATATAGCCGATGGAATCATGAAATTAATTTCATGATTCCATCGGCATTTAAAGACCGTCAATAAATGATAAATGCCCCGGTCGCGAACGGCCGGGGCTTTAAATTTAACCCGCCAAAAACAAAATTTAAACGTTGAAGCGGAAGTGCATAATATCGCCATCCTGCACCACGTATTCTTTGCCTTCAACCGCCATTTTACCAGCTTCTTTAATTTTAACTTCGGTTTTAAATTCCTGATAATCCGCGAGCTTGATAACCTCGGCGCGGATAAAGCCTTTCTCGAAATCGGAGTGAATAACGCCGGCCGCGGCCGGGGCCTTGTCGCCGCGATGAATGGTCCAGGCGCGCACTTCCTGCACGCCGGCGGTGAAATAGGTGATCAGGTTGAGCAGCTCGTAGGATGCGCGGATGAGCTTGTTGAGGCCCGCCTCGGTGAGACCGTATTCGCCCAGGAACATGGCTTTTTCGTCGGCATCGTCCATCTCGGCAATCTGCGCCTCGATGGCCGCCGATACCAGCACCACCTGCGCGCCTTCGGCTTTCACGTGCTCGCGCAGGGCGGTGACGTGCTTGTTGCCATCGGTGGCAATGCTGGCCTCGTCCACATTGGCCACGTAAATCACGGGCTTGATGGTGAGCAATTGCAGATCGGCCACGGCTTCCAGCTCGTCGGCGGTGGCCACGATGGCGCGGGCATTCTGGCCCGCGTCGAGCGCGTCCTTGAAGCGTTGCAGGGCCGCGACTTCTTTTTTGGCCACGGCATCGCCGCCCTTGGCGCTGCGCTCCGACTTTACCAGCTTCTTCTCCACGCTCTCCAAATCTTTGATTTGCAGCTCGGTATCAATTACGTCCTTGTCGAACACGGGATCGACCCCGCCGGCGACGTGAACAATGTTGGGATCGTCGAAGCAGCGCACGACGTGAATAATGGCGTCTACCTCGCGGATGTTGGCCAGAAATTTATTGCCCAGCCCTTCGCCCTTGCTCGCGCCCTTTACCAGCCCGGCAATGTCGACAAACTCCATGATGGTCGGCAGCACGCGCTTGGGATTGACGAGTGCTTCCAGAATCTGGAGCCGCTCATCGGGCACGGTGATAACACCCACGTTGGGCTCGATGGTGCAGAACGGATAGTTGGCCGATTCGGCCTTGGCGTTCGAAAGCGCGTTGAAAAGAGTGGATTTACCGACGTTCGGCAAGCCGACGATACCGCAGCGGAGGCCCATTGGGAATGTTTGAGTGACTGAGTGATTGAGTGAATTGCCGGGCAATTCGGCCGCAAAGGTACGGCCCGGACGTAGTGCAACGGCCCGGCGGGCGCACAATAAAACGGCGCGGGCGGACCCCAGGTCCACCCGCGCCGTTGGGCCCGGTGTTAGCCGCGAGGCTAGTAGTTGTCGTCGCTTTTGTTGGGGTCGAACGCCGGCCGGTCGAGCTCGGGCCGGGGGCGGTCAAATTCTGGCCGGGGCCGGTCCTCGTAGTCGCGTGGCCGGTCGAGCTCGGCCACTTCTTCGGGGCTCAGCAGCTCTTCGCGCACATATTCCACGGCGTCCTGCAGGGCATCAACGAACTTAAGAAAATCTTCCTTGTAGAGAAAAATCTTGTGTTTTTCGTACGAAACCGAGTCGTCGTCATTCTGCCGGCGCTTGCTTTCGGTGATGGTCAGGTAGTAATCCTGGCTGCGGGTAGCCTTCACGTCGAAGAAGTACGTGCGCTTACCGGCCTTAATGCGTTGGGAATAGATTTCTTCCTGGTCGTGACGGTCGTCCACGGCAATGGGTGGGGGATAGGGGTGGAAAATAGGATCGGTTGAGTGATTAATTGCGGGCTAACTTACGAAAGACGAAGCATAAGTGCCACTATTCTCCAGCTTGTTTGGCCCCAGCGTCCGCCGGGCGCCCGGTCAAACAAGCGGGCCCGGATTGTTGTCCTGATCCTGCCGGCCGGCTGGTCGCGGCCCCGGCGCCGGGCCGGGCCTGCGGCCCGGCGCTACTTTCGCCCCGTACCAGCCCGGGCGCCAGCCGGGCCTTCCGTCCGTCATGCCCCTCGACCTCGCCGCCATCCGCTCCTTCGAAAACCTCGAATTCCTGGCCCGCCAGCTCGTCGACGGATTTATTACCGGGCTGCACCAGTCGCCCTACCACGGTTTCTCGGTAGAATTTTCCGAGCATCGCCTCTACAACCCCGGCGAAAGCACGCGGCACATCGACTGGAAAGTATTTGCCCGCACCGATAAGCTCTTCGTCAAGCGCTACGAGGAGGAAACCAACCTGCGCTGCCACGTGCTGCTCGACGTGAGCCCGAGCATGTATTATCCCGCGCCGGGCCACGACAAGCTCAAATTCAGCATCCTGGCCGCCGCCGCGCTCACTACGCTCCTCACCCGGCAGCGCGACGCCGTGGGCCTCGTTACTTTCGCCGATAACGTGGAGCTGCAAACGCCGGTGCGCTCCACCAGCACCCACCGCCACACCCTGCTGCTGGCCCTGCAGCAACTGCTGGAACGCCCGCCCGCGCCCCAATCCGGGCGCGGTACCGACGTGGCCGGCGCCATTCACGCCATTGCCCGCCAGATTCCCAAGCGCTCGCTCGTCATCCTGTTCAGCGACATGCTCGGGCGCAGCGTGGCCGAGCAGGACGCCGCTCTTGCCGCCCTGCAGCACCTCAAGCATCAGCACCACGAAGTCCTGCTGTTCCACGTCCTCGACCGCACCACCGAAGCGGATTTTGACTTCGCCGAGCGTCCCTACATCTTCGAAGACGTGGAGACCGGTCAGGAAATAAAGCTCCAGCCTTCCCAGATCAAAGCCCAGTACCAGGCCGCCATGCTGGCCTACGAGCAGGAGCTGGCCTTGCGCTGCGGGCAGCTCCGCATCGACTTCGTGCCCGTCGATGTGCGCGAGCCGTTTGAGAAAATTCTTTACGCCTACCTCGTCAAGCGCGGCAAGGGACGCTAGACGCGCCGCCGGTTTGCGCGTTCCGTCCCCGCGCTCGCATTGGGCGTAAGTTTGCACCATCATTATCCCGCCGGCCCGTGTTTCTCCTTGATACTTTATTGATTGTTGCAGTCTCCGCGCTGGTTTTTGCCCCCATTACCGCCTACATCGCCGCGAGTTACGGCCGGCCCTTCTGGCGCTGGTACGGCCTCGGTATCGTGCTGCCTTTCATCTCCGTGTTCGTGGCGCTGTTTCTGGCCATGCGCGAGCAGTGGGCCGAAGAAAAAGCCGCCCGCCTGCCCAAGCCGCCCCCGCCGGCCGCCTGAGCCCTGCAAACCCGACCGCCGGGGCCGTGGTTTAGACAGTCCGGTCCGGACCCACTCTGGTATTTCTGCCCTCATTTTTTTCTACCCTCATTTTTTCTCACTCATGTCTTCTTACTCGGTCCTTCTCGTTGTTCATTCCTGGTCCCGCTGGTTCGTGCTGGTGCTCGGCGTCATCGCCATCTACCGCGCCTACGTGGGCTGGACCGGCCACCGGCCCTTCACCAAAGCCGATAACGGCATCAGTGCCAGCTTCTCCGGCTTTATGTGGTTGCAGGTACTCATTGGACTGGGGCTTTATTTTGGGTTGAGCCCTTACGGCTCAAAAGCCCTGAAAGTCGCGGGCGCCCTGAAAGACCCGTTGGTGCGCTTTTTCGGTGTGGAGCACGTCGCCATTATGATTCTGGCCGCCATCCTGGCGCAGGTCGGCCGCATCGCCCTGAAGAAAGCAGGCGATGATACGCTCAAGCACAAAAAAGCCTTCACGTACTTCGGCATCGCCCTCGTGCTGGTGCTCATTATGATCCCCTGGGGCATCTGGAATCCTTACCGGCCGGTGTTTCGTTATTAGGGTGTTAATTTTGAGCGCTTACGCTTAAAATACCGTCCGAAAGTTACCCCTCATTCCACCCGTGTCCATCGCGCCAAAACGTTCCTACTCCGTAGAGGACTTCTCCGATCTGATCAACCTGCGGCTCCAGCAGCTGGAGAGCCGGCAGGAGGCCCGGCAGTACTACGGCAGCTTGCTGGCCGTCATGCGCCAGCAGATCGATGCCTACCGGCAGCGGAAACTATTCGGCAGGTAACCTTTGAACTAATCAAAAAAGCCCTTCTACTGCTAAGTAGAAGGGCTTTTTTATGCATCTGTGTTTATCCCGTCTCCACACTCGTCTGACGGGTGCTTGTCTATCGCGAGACGCGGCCCTTCGCCAACGCAAAGGAGCCGGCCGCTTCATCAGCAACCGGCTCCTTTGCGATTATGAATCAGGTAATTACTGACCCAGCACGATGGCGAACACCAGCGGCGCCACGATGGTCGCGTCGCTTTCGATGATGAACTTCGGGGTTTTCTCGCCCAGCTTGCCCCAGGTGATTTTTTCGTTCGGCACGGCACCGGAGTAGCTGCCGTAGCTGGTGGTGGAGTCTGAAATCTGGCAGAAATAGCCCCACAGTGGCACGGTGGTTCGGCCCAGATCCTGGTGCAGCATGGGCACCACGCAGATGGGGAAGTCGCCGGCAATGCCGCCGCCAATCTGGAAGAAGCCGATTTTGCTCTCCTCGCTGGCGTTGTTGGTGTACCAGTCGGCCAGGTACATCATGTACTGAATACCCGTGCGCATGGTGTGCACGTTCTTGATATCCCCCGTCATCACATGGCCGGCGTAGATGTTGCCGAGCGTGGAATCTTCCCAGCCGGGGCAGATGATGGGCAGGTTTTTCTCGGCCGCGGCCAGCATCCAGGAGTTTTTCGGATCGATCTGATAGTACTGCTCCAATTCGCCCGAGAGCAGGATCTGGTAGAAAAACTCGTGGGGGAAGTACGCCTCGCCGGCCTTGTCGGCCTTCTCCCAGAACTTGAGCACCACGTGCTCGAGGCGACGCATGGCCTCTTCCTCGGGAATGCAGGTATCGGTCACGCGGTTCATGTGGCGGGCCAGCAGGGCCTGCTCGTCGGCGGGCGTCAGGTCCCGGTAGTTGGGGACGCGCTCGTAGAAATCGTGGGCCACCAGGTTAAAGATGTCTTCCTCCAGGTTGGCGCCGGTGCAGCTGATGGCCTGGACTTTATCCTGCCGAATGAGCTCGGCCAGCTGAATGCCCATTTCGGCGGTGCTCATGGCGCCGGCCAGGGTGATCATCATTTTGCCACCTTCGGCCAGGTGCGTGTTGTAGCCATCGGCGGCGTCGATCAGCGCGGCGGCGTTGAAGTGGCGGAAGTGGTGGCGGAGGAAATTACTTACTTGCATTGGGGAGGTATTCAGGGTAATAAAAGGCGGTGCCAGATTAGTCGGGCCAGCGGTTTTTTGATCGATTCGAGCGCCTAAAGGGGCGATTCAATCATCAGGTTATGATTGGTATAGATGCAGATATCGGCCGCGATGTGCAGGGCGTCCTCCACCATCTGACGGGCCGTCAGGTGCGGGGCGTGTTTCTTCAGGGCCAGGGCGGCGGCCTGGGCGTACATGGCCCCGGAGCCAATGGCGGCCACGTCGGAGTCGGGCTCCAGCACGTCGCCGGTGCCGCTGAGGATGAGCAGCTCATCCTTGTCGGCCACTACCATCATGGCTTCGAGCTTGCGCAGGTATTGGTCCTTGCGCCACTCCTTAGCCAGCTCTATGGCCGCCCGCTTGAGGTTGCCGCCGTAGCTAGTTAGCTTCTCATCAAACTTATCGAGCAGCATAAAGGCGTCGGCCGTGGAGCCGGCGAAGCCAGTCACGATCTTGCCGTCCTGCAGCTTGCGGATTTTGCGAACGTTGCTTTTGGCCACCTGCTTGTCCATGGTAGCCTGACCGTCGGCGCCGACGGCGATTTCCCCGTTGTGACGAACGCCGAGAACGGTAGTGGAGCGGATTTTTGCTTGCATAAGTGGGCAAAAATACAACGCCCCCGGCCAGCATCGGGCGCCGGGCGCCGGCCGGCCGGCCGAATCAACCCGCAGGCTCCTCCATAACCGGCCGGCTAGTGCTTGCTGCCCAAATCACTTGCTGACCCGGAACTGTAATTTGGCAAAGTAAAAACGCCCGTTGCTGCCCATTTGCACGGGGTCCCAGGCACCGCCGGTTTCGGTGGCCTGGGGGTTAAAGAAGTCGGGGTAGACGTTGAATAGATTGGAGGCGCCCACCGACAGTCGCAGCTGGTTGGTCAGGGCGTAGGACAGGGCCAGATCGGTGGTCAGGCGGTCGTGGTAGCGGTTGGGGGCGTTGTTGTAATCGTAGAGCACGACGTGACCGAACTGCACGAACCGCAGCAGCGCCCCGAAGCGGCCGAGGTTGTAGTCAAACGTCAGGTTGACTTTATAGGGCGGGGCTGAGGCCTTCACGAACGCCTGCTCCCGCACGCCGAAGAAGAT
>JAYWCH010000128.1:0-3140 GCA_043780755.1 Hymenobacter sp. | reverse complement strand
ATTTAAATAATACGATTTATATTTGCAAAATTTTAATATTCTCTTTTTCTGCACATTGCCCCACGCTGTTTTATGGCTTCATTTCTACGTTTGGCCCTGCATAGCTTGTTATTAGCCGCGGTGCTCCCAATGGCAGCAGTGGCCCGCGCCACTGCGGGGGCCGCCCCTGAGCGCCCTGAGTCCGCAAACGGTGACGCTCACCATGACGGATCGTGGCGGGAACGTGAGCACCGCCACGTAACAGTGACCCCAGGCCCCGGTCATCACCTGGACCGGAGCCCTCAGCACCGACTGGACCGACTGCCGCAACTGGACCTCCGGGAAAGCGCCCGATACCACGACCAGCGCCATCATCCCCACCGGCCTGAACTTCTATCCCAACCTGCCCGCCGGCACCTACTCCGCGCAGAACCTGACCATCAACTGCGGCGACAGCCTGACGGTGACCAGCGGAGCTACGCTCCAGCTCACAGGCAGTTTCCCCAACAACGGCACGGCCGCCCACGCCGGTACCGTCGCCTTCGCGGGCAGCGCGGTTCAAACCATCGGCGGCAGCAGCGCCACGGCGTTTGGTAACCTGACTGTAAACAACAGTACCAGCACCGTGCAGCTAACGGCCGACCTGCCCGTAACCAGCGCCCTGACCCTGACGGCGGGTACGCTCAGCACCGGCACCTTCAAAGTGGCACTGGGCAGCACCGCCACCCTAAGCGGCGAATCGGAAACCAGCTACCTCATCGGCAACGTGGAAGAAACCCACAACCTGGCCACGGCCGGCACGACGGATAACTTCGGCAGCCTGGGCCTGACGCTCACGCCCAACAGCACTAGCACGGCCCTGCCCGGCAGCACCCTCGTGCGGCACGTCACCGGCACCGCGCCCACGGGCGTGAGCGGCAGCACCGGCATGACCCGCTACTTTATCATCACCCCCACCGTGAACACGGGCCTGAACGTAGGTCTGGACTTTGCCTACTTCAACCACGAACTCAATGGGATTTCGACGGCCAACCTGGCCCTGTTCAAGGCCCCGAGCGGCACGAGCGAGCCCTGGGCCAACCAGCGGGGGGCCATCATGTCCAATAACCTATTGGTTGTCAGCAGCATAATCAATTTCTTGGTATGGACGCTGGGTAACACGGCCGACCCGCTGCCCGTGGAGCTGAGCGCCTTCACCGCCCGGGCCGACGGCGCCCCGGCCGTGCGGCTGGACTGGATCACCGCCACCGAAAAAAACAGCGCCCGCTTTGAAGTCGAGCGCAGCGCCAACGGCACGGTGTTAAACACCATCGGTACCGTGCCAGCCGCCGGCAACAGCGCCGCGCCCCGCGCCTACACCTTTCGCGACGAGTACCTGCCCGCCGCGCCGGCTACCCTCTACTACCGGCTGCACCTGATTGATCTGGCTGGCCCGGCCACCTATTCGCCCGTGCGGAACGTGGCCCTCGTAGCGGCCCCGGGCGCGGCGGTGGCCCTCTACCCCAACCCGGCCCACTCGACGGCCACGCTGAGCGGCGCAGGACCGGGTACCACCGTGCAAGTCCTCGATGCCCTGGGCCGGCAGGTGCCGGCGGCCACGACCGATGCCAACGGCACCGCCACGCTGCTGCTGCCCCAGGGCCTGGCCAGTGGGGTGTACGTGGTGGTGCGCGCCGGCCCCAAAGCGATTCGACTGACGGTGGAATAAGCAACCCCGGGCGGCCCGACCGCATTCCGGAAGCGGGAGGCTGACCAATGGTCGGCCTCCCTTTTTTGCGGCCCCAGGGCGGGGCGGGGTCTACCCGGGGTGGGTAATTCGCGTACAACCCCGACGCAGACTCTCCTTCCCTGCGGCCCCCCGATCATGGCCAAAAAACCCGTTAAACCCAAGAGAACTGTCGTCCCCGATCCCGAAAAAAAAGCCCGCGTCCATAAGGAATTGCAGGGCTTTGAGATTGGGGTGAACCCGCTGGGGGAAATCACTTCCAATTACAGCATTGAGCAAATCAACCAGTTCCTCGGTCGCCACGTGCGCGACAAAAAGCTGGTCGATCGCGCCGGCCAGTTCGGTGAGAAGCCCCAACCCGGCCAGACCGAGGACGAAGCCTTCCCCATTGCCGACGCCGAGCACTCGCCCGAGCCCGAAGAAACCGACGAGGATTTCATGAAGCGCACCAGCCGCGAGGCCCAGCGCAAAAAAACCGTCGGAGACTCTGCTGCGGAAGCGGCCGAAACCCGCAGCGAGCTGCCGCCGGAAGAGTAAGCCCCCGGCCGGCCCCGGATTATGCTACGTTGTGCCGGGCCCGCGCCGGGAGGATAGAATCAATGATTGTGCGGGAGGAAGGATTACTGCGGCGACTCTAGGGGAGGCGTGGGAGATTGCACCTCTCGGTCGGCGTTGCCTTTGTACATAAAAGCTACTATCGTCAGTACAACAATGCTGATGGCAATGAATATTCGCCACAGAAACTTAGAATCGCTTGACTCATCGTGTTTGCGCCGTCCCGACTCCCGCCGCTGACGGCGGGATTTGTAGGGGCGCTGATAGGCGTTTTTCTTAGACACAGCAGCATCAGAAATGTAGGGCATCAGGGTATTGGTAAGATTCTTACGGTAATATTACTCAATATAATCCACTCCAAATCACGGAACTTATGCCAGGCTTCACGGGCAGATTGGTGGAACAGTTTGTATATATAAATCAACTCCTATTACTTATTGCCTGAGTGTTAGTTGCGGGCAAGGCTGACCTTGTCCGCCGTCCGTAAAACGGCCTCCAGCACGTCCCGGGAATTGAGCAGGCGCGGCACCTTATGCTGCCCGCCGAGCTTACCCTGGCGGGCCAGCCACTCGTCGAACGTGCCGGCGGGCACGGCCCGCAGCCGGGGCGGGGCCAGCGCCAGGCTGCGGTGGCGCTTGGCCGCGTAGTCGGAATTTAATTCGCACAGCGTGGCATCGAGCACGGCGCCGAAGCGGGCCAGATCCGGGCCGGGCGGGTCGCCGGCAAACTCCACCACCCACTCGTGCCCCCCCCGGGAGGTGGTACTGTCCACGGCAAACCAGACGGGCGCGGCCGTGAAGTCGCGCACGGTGGCCCCGGTGGCCCGGCTGGCGGCCGCTACGGCGGCCTCGGCGTTTTCAATCACAACTTCCTCCCCGAA
>JAYWCH010000127.1:0-15578 GCA_043780755.1 Hymenobacter sp. | reverse complement strand
TGATAACACGGGGGCGACCCACGCTTTTTTTGCTGGTACGAGCGCAACGACGTCCACTGAGCTGATGCGAATTAGTGGGAATGGCAATGTCGGCATCGGTACCGCCACGCCTACTCAGACCCTGGACGTAAATGGCGGCACCCGATTGCGCGGGCTCACCACGGCCGGCATGGTGATGACCGACGCCAACGGCAACCTGACCAGCGCCAGCGCCGCCAGCACTGACCCGACTTCGGCCGGCAGCGGCCTGAGCAAAACGGGTAACGTCTTCGCCCTGGGCGGCACGCTCACCGCCGCCACCACCGTGGCTCAGGCCGGCTTTAACCTCGGCTTTACCGGTGGCAAGTTGGGCATTGGCACGAATACTCCGACTGGCCAGTTTGATGTAAGCACCCCCGCATCGTTTGCAGCATCGGCAGTCGCAGACCAGACTAGCCTTTACCCTGGTTCGTTGTTGACAGGCCGTCCGTCTCCTTATTATCAATCGTTCACAGCTGGGGCCTCCGGTCAATTGCAGCAGATGGCTGTTAAGTGCGACGCCTATAATTCAAGTTTCAACGGCGTAAGCAGTCCGGGGCTGCTTGAGGTGTTTGCCGGCAGCAGCCCAAGTGGCTCGGCCCTGGCCAGTCAGGCGTTCACGGTACCCGCTTATAACAGAGGCAGTGGCGGCGGCCCAATTACAATGGTTACGTTCGCCACGCCCACCATAGTTGTCAGCGGCACGACCTACTGCTTCCGTATTAGCCTAACTAGCGGTGGTCCCGGCCTGCAAGCGTATGTGTGCACGACGAACTGTTATGCAGGGGGGCAATTTAGTTACAACGAAGGATGGGATGCCGATTTCCAAACTTATGTAGCGGCGGCTGTACCAGCCGCACCGGTTTTGGTAGTTCAGGGCACGAACGTGGGCATCGGCACCAACGCCCCGGCCTACACGCTCGACGTGACAGGCACCGTCCGCGCCACGGGCGCCATGACGGCGACTTTTTTCAACCAGTCTTCCGACCGCCGCTTCAAAACCCAGGTACGCCCACTGAGCGACGCGCTGACCTCGATTCAGGCGCTGCGCGGCGTGCGCTACCAGTGGAATGAGCTGGGCGTAAAACGCGGCGGCATCGCCGGCGCCGAGCAGGTGGGCTTCATTGCCCAGGAGCTCGAAGCGGTTTACCCCGAGCTGGTTAACACCGGCCCCGATGGCTACAAAGCCGTCAACTACGCCCAGCTCACCCCCGTGCTGCTCGAAGCCATCAAGGAGCAGCAGGCCGAGATTCAGGCCCTCAAGGCTCAGAACCAGGCGCTGCAAGGTCAGGCAGTCGTCGATCACGCCTCATTAGGCGCTGATCACGCCTCACTGGTGACGCTGCAGGAACAAATGGCCCACCTGCTGGGCGATACGGACCTCGCCAGCGCCAAGGCCCGCAAGTAGCGTTCCTTCACGACCGATTTCTACGCCCCCCGGTTGGGCCGTCATATCCTTACCTAAAATTTAAAAAAGCGTCGATCCCCTGGATCGACGCTTTTTTGTTGGGACTACGAGCTGAGTGGTCTGCGCGCCCGGCAGGTTCGCCGCCCTGGGCCGCGTACGCTCGCGAGAGCATCCGCGAGCGGGCTACGATGGGCATCGCGCCGGCCAAAGCCCAGGGGAAGCATCTGGGCCGCCCTGCGGGGATGGGTAGTATTTTTCGCGGCTGAATTTATCTGCCCACCTCACGATACAATCAATCAAAGATTGATCTTTTGTTCCGCTGAGCATACCCCAACAAATAAAAAATGCCACTGACGCTATCGCCAGTGGCATTAACTGTACCAGAGACGGGACTTGAACCCGTAAGCCCGTGAAGGCAAAGGTGTTTAAGACCTTCGTGTATACCGTTCCACCACTCTGGCTCGTTTCTGATTTCTACCCCTGTAAGTTTCTGTCAGGGGGTGGCAATTAGGACAAAGTAAGCGTAAATTTTCAATCCGATTGTCATTGGAGATACCATTGATGTGGTCAAGCTCCAATGGAATCGGCTTGTCAAGCCAACGAGTAAGCGCACAGCACTGACGAACTTCCGTAAGCCTTTCAGCAGCTATTAGCCTGGCCTTGAGGCGAAATGACTGGTAGTTTGACCCAATGACCAGCAATTCATCCAAGGCCGTTGTTTTGTTGGCATTGCGATAATGCGGCCCCACATTCCAGCCAGTGCCGGTGAAATGAGTGGTTTCAATACCCAACTTCGCAATCCGGCCGTGTACCGTTTTATAGTTGCCCCCGGCTGGTACCAGCCCGATGCGGCCCAGCACCTGCCGTCCCGATAGGCTTTCGGCCACCGCTTGCCGAAATTCCTCGTCGGTACTCAGGCATTTGCGGACGGCGGCCATAAAAAACAGCTCAAACAAAAAACGCCACCCAAGGGCAGCGTTTTTTTATTTGGAGCGGGAGACGAGGTTCGAACTCGCGACCTCGACCTTGGCAAGGTCGCGCTCTACCAACTGAGCTACTCTCGCAGGAGGTTCAGCGCTGTTTTTCGTAGCGCTGAATGGTTCGACAAAGGTAAGGCAGATTTCGAACCAGGCAAGTCGGGAGGGAGGAAATATTTCCTCCGGGCACCTTTACCCTTCATTTTCAGGCTGAAAACTTACGATTTTGTGAGCGTCAGCTTCAATTCATTCAGCTTCATGAGGGCTTCGATCGGCGTGAGCGTGTTCACGTCGAGGTGCTGGAGTAGCTCGCGGATGCGTTCCAGGGCCGGATCGGTGGGCTCGAACATGCTGAGCTGCAGCGTAGCGCGCGGCGCGGTGGCCACGGCCGTCGTGGCCCGGGGGCGCGGCCCGGCCGCCGCCGGCGTTTCGGGCGTCGCTGCTGCCGGCGCGGGCGCGGTAGGCGCGTCGCGGTCCGCACCGGTGGCGGTGCGCTCCACTTCCAGGTGGTGCATGATTTCGTTGGCCCGCAGCACCACCGACGTGGGCATGCCCGCCAGCCGCGCCACGTGAATGCCGAAGCTGTGCTCGGAACCGCCGGCCTGCAGCTTGCGCAGAAACAGGATGCGGCCGTCGGACTCCTTCACCGCCACATTGTAGTTGCGGACGCGCGGGCAATCGTCGGCCAGCTGATTCAGCTCGTGGTAGTGGGTGGCAAACAGGGTTTTGGCCTTGGCTTTGGGGTTGTTATGCAGGTGCTCGACGATGGCCCAGGCGATGCTGATGCCGTCGTAGGTACTGGTGCCCCGGCCGATTTCGTCCATCAACACCAGGCTGCGGTCGGAGAGGTTGTTGAGGATGGAGGCCGTTTCGGTCATCTCCACCATGAAGGTGCTTTCACCCTTGCTCAGGTTATCCGAAGCGCCCACCCGGGTAAAGATCTTATCGATAATCCCCACCGTGGCGGCCTCGGCGGGCACGAACGACCCGATCTGGGCCAGGAGCACGATGAGCGCCGTCTGCCGTAGCAGGGCCGACTTACCCGCCATGTTGGGCCCGGTGATCACCACAATCTGCTGCTCGTGCTGATCGAGGCGGATATCGTTGGGAATGTAGCTCTCGCCGGGCGGCAGCTGGCGCTCGATGACGGGGTGGCGCCCGGCCCGGATGTCGAGCACGGTATCGTCATTGACCACCGGCTGCACGTAGCGCTGCTGCCGGGCCGTGAGCGCAAAGCTGGCCAGGCAGTCCATGACCCCGATAGCCCGGGCATTCTGCTGAATCTGGGGCACAAAATCCACCGCCGCCAGCACCAGCTCGTTGTAGATGCGCTGCTCGATGACGAAGAGCTTTTCCTCGGCGTTGAGGATTTTTTCCTCGTAGGTTTTCAGCTCCTCGGTCACGTAGCGCTCGGCGTTCACCAGCGTCTGCTTGCGAATCCAGGTGGCGGGCACTTTGTCCTTGTGGGCGTTGGTGACTTCGAGGTAATAGCCAAAAACCCGGTTGTAGGCCACGCGCAGCGAGGAAATGCCGGTGCTGCGCTGCTCGCGCTGCTGGAGCTGGAGCAGGTAGTCCTTACCCGAAAAGGCCAGGGCGCGCAGCTCGTCGAGCTCGGGGTCGATGCCGGTATTGAGCACGCCGCCCTGGTTGGTGAGCAGGGGCGCGTCGGGCTTGATTTTGGTAAGGATTTCTTCGCGCAGGTTGGCGCAGGGATTGAGCTGTTCGGCCAGCTTGACCAACGCCCGCACGCCCGAGGCGGCCAGCCGCTCGCGCATGGGCGCCACCGCTTCGAGGGCGCGGGCAAGCTGCAGCAGCTCGCGCGGGTTCACCCGGCGCACCGCCACTTTGCCAATCAGCCGCTCCAGGTCGTTGATCTGGCGCAGGTGTTGGGTAAGGTCGGCCAGCAGCTCCTCATCGGCCAGCAGGGCCGCCACGGTATCGAGTCGGCGCTGAATCTGGCTGACTTCCTTCAGCGGCAGCACAATCCACTTGCGCAGCAGGCGGGCGCCCATGGGCGTCAGGGTCTGGTCGAGCACGTCGATGAGCGGCACGCCGCCGGGGTGCTGGGCCTGCACCAGCTCGAGGTTGCGCACGGTGAAGCGGTCGAGCCACACGTATTTGTCCTCCTCCAGCCGGCTCAGGCTGGCCACGTGGCCCAGCTCGGAGTGCTTGGTTTCGGCCAGGTAGTGCAGGATGCAGCCAGCGGCCACCACGCCTTCGGTCAGGCCCTCCACCCCGAAGCCTTTCAGGGAAGCGGTGTTGAAATGGCGGGTGAGGGTGTCGTGGGCGTAATCGTTGCCGAACACCCACTCATCCAGGGCGTAGGTGCAGTAGTCGGGACCGAAATTTTGCTCAAACTCGGCCCGGCTTTTTTTGCAGAACAGCACTTCGGCGGGGCCGAAATTCTGCAGCAGCTTGCCCAGGTAGTCCAGCGTGCCCTGGGCCACCAGAAACTCGCCGGTGCTGATGTCCAGAAACGAGATCCCGCCCTCGGACTTGCCAAAATGCACGGCGGCCAGGTAGTTGTTGGCCCGGCGTTCGAGCACGTTGTCGTGCATGCTCAGGCCGGGCGTAACCAGCTCGGTAATCCCGCGCTTGACGAGGCCCTTGGCCTGCTTGGGGTCTTCGAGCTGATCGCAGATTGCTACCCGCTGCCCGGCGCGCACGAGCTTGGGCAGGTAGTTGTCGAGAGCGTGGTGGGGAAAGCCGGCGAGGGCAATCTCGTTGGGCGAGCCGCCGCCGCGCTTGGTCAGGGTAATGTCGAGAATGCGGCTGGCCGTGACGGCATCCTCCCCGAACGTTTCATAAAAGTCGCCTACCCGAAACAGCAGCACCGCGCCGGGATGCTGCTGCTTGAGCAGGTAGTACTGGCGCATCAGGGGCGTATCCACCGGCGAGCCGGGGGTAATGTGATCGGGCCCGACGGATTTGATAACGAACTGTTTCTGAGGTGCAGCCAAAACGAAAGGAATGTAGCGCGAAGCTCCCGCTTCGCCTGTCGGGAAACCACCGGCCCGGAGCCGGCGCGGGCCGCAGCGCCCCCCCGTCCCCGCCGGGTGCGCTGCGCCCGCGCCGGCGGTACCTTTGACCATGCGAAAACTCACAATGGCCGAGCTGAATCGGGTGGCGGTAGCGGACTTCAAAAGTACGCCCAAAAGCCCGGTGGTTCTGGTGCTCGACAACGTGCGCAGCCTGCACAACGTGGGGGCCGTGTTCCGCACGGCCGATGCCTTTGCGCTGGAGAAAATCTGGCTCTGCGGCATAACCGGCCGCCCTCCGCACCGTGAAATCACCAAAACCGCCCTGGGCAGCGAAGCCTCCGTGGCCTGGGAATACGCCGCCGAAACCGTGACCGCCGTCGCCGCGCTGAAGCTCGCCGGCTACCAGGTAGTGGCCGTGGAGCAGACCACGGGCAGCGTCTCGCTGCCCCAGTTTCAGCCCGCTCCCGACCGGCCCCTGGCGCTGGTCCTCGGCAATGAGGTCTTCGGCGTCGAGGACGCCGTGCTGGCGCTGTGCGACCTGGCCGTGGAAATCCCGCAGTTCGGCACCAAGCACTCGCTCAACGTGGGCGTGGCGGCCGGCGTCGTGCTCTGGGACGCGCTCGTAAAGCTACGGGTGGTATAAAGGGCGGCGCCAAACCCGCGCCCGCCGTCACCCGGCGATAACTATTAATCCCCCTTTGCCGGTTTAAAGTCCGTCTGAGCTTTCTAGCCGGGCGTCTCACATTTCCATTTTCCCATGCCCTCCGGCTTCCTTACCCGCCCCGATGCGGCCCTGCTGGCGCTCCGCCCGCTGGTGCCGATCGAACCCACTACGCCGGCCGAGCTGGCTACCGTCGGGCACTTTCTGCACGCCACGCTCCGCCCGCTGCTGAAGCTGCAAAATGCGCTGCTGCTGGCCACCGTGGCCGATTTTGTGCTTGACCACCACATCGCCCTGGCCCCGGCCGATCCCACCGAGCAGCCCCGCCTGCTGACGGAGCTCCTGACCCGCAATACTAAACTGCGCGCCACCCTCACGGGCCTGGTCGTCGGCCAGTTCACCGCCGCCGAATACGCCTTTTACCGCCAGCACCGCCCCGAGCTCAACCGCCGGCTCCTGGAGCTCACCCTGCACCGCGTGCTCGACCAGATTCCGGCCGTCTGCGGGGGCTAGGCAAAGTAGCTTTAACCCGTGGGAAAGTTGCTAAGGAAGCTGTTCAGGAAATTTTTTGTCATCCTGAGCATTCCGCGAATCAAGCGGCGACGAAGGACCTTCTCACGGCTGATTAATGACCACTTAGGGCTTATCCAAGCAAAAAGTCACGTTCGTCATGCAGAGCGCAGCGAAGCATCTCGCGTGGACGAGTAATCAAAACGATAGAGTTAGTAGTCCACGCGAGATGCTTCGCTGCGCTCTGCATGACGAACTTTCGATTAAAGACTTAGCTGAAATAAGATCCTTCGCAAGCGGACGCCAGATGGGCATGACAGACGCTCAAGAAATCAACTTTCTAAACAAACGTTTAGCCTTCCTGAACAGCGTCCATTCAAAACGTCATCTTGATCAGTCGTATTTCGAGTCGTGCAGGTGCACCGGCTTGCCTTTTTTGCGCAGGCGCAGGTTCAGCATCTCCACAATCAGGGAGAAGGCCATGGCGAAATAGAGGTAGCCTTTTTCGACTTCTTTGTGGGCCGCTTCCATCACCAGCATGAAGCCGATCATAATGAGGAAGGAGAGCGCCAGCATCTTGATGGTGGGGTTGTTGTTCACGAAACTGGCCACCGCCCCGCTGAAGGCCAGCATAATGCCCATGGCGCAGATCACGGCGGCAATCATTACCAGGACGTTATCGACCAGGCCGACGGCGGTCAGGATAGAGTCGAAGCTGAAAACGATGTCGATAACAATGATCTGGAGAATCACGCTCAGCATCGTGGAATTGCCGCCGCTGCTGCCTTCCTCCTCGTCCTCGCCTTGCAGCTTGGTGTGAATCTCGGTGGTGCTTTTATACATGAGAAACAAGCCGCCGGCCAGCAGTATCAGGTCGCGGCCGGTGACACCGAAATTGCTCACCAGGGGCGGCAGGTTGATGGTGAACAGCGCCGTGCGCAGACTCACAATCCAGGAGATACTCAGCAGCAGGCCGATGCGAAACACCAGCGCCAGCAACAGCCCGATGGTCCGCCCCCGGGCCTGCGATTCGAGCGCCAGCCGATTGACGACAATGGAGATAAAGATGATGTTATCAATGCCCAGCACGATTTCCATAAACGTGAGGGTCAGCAGACTAACCCAGGTAGCCGCGTGGGTAAAGGCTCCGAAATCGTACACCGCAGAAGGAAGATTAGTGGTCGTTTATTTGCCGGCGTCACCCGGTTCAGCCCGCAGCAAATCAGCCGGAAGCCAATCCGCAATCAGCTAGGATTTCATGTTCACGAATTGCAGGGGCAGGCCGATATCCGCCTGCCGCAGCACGGCGATGGCGGCCTGCAAATCATCGATTTTCTTGGCCGTGACCCGCACCTGATCGTCCTGCATCTGGGCTTCTACTTTCACCTTGGCGTCTTTGATGGCCTTGATGATTTTGCGGCCAAACTCCTTGTCCACCCCGGCGCGCACTTTGATGGTTTTCTTGATCAGGTTGCCGCTGGGCTGCTCGTCGGCCGAGAAATCCAGGCTGGTGCCGTCGATGCCCTGCTTCACTACCCGGCCCAGCAGGATGTCTTCGAGCGCTTTCACGCGCATGGAGTTTTCGGAGGACAGCAGAATGGTATTCTCCTTCTTATTAAGCTCAATCCCGCCTTTGGTATCGCGCAGGTCGTAGCGGGTCAGGAGTTCTTTTTGGGCGGTATTGACCGCGTTTTCCAGGGTTTGCGGATCTACTTTGCTGACGATATCGAAGGAAGCCATGGGGGGAGGGAGCGTATTGGGCGTGAGAAAACCGGCCGCGACCGGCCTACAAAGGTAACGGCCCTGCCCCGGCCGTAGTTGTGCGGGCGCTCCACCATCTGATCACTCATTGCCAGCCGCGTTCCGGTTACAATCAGCTGCCTGGCCCCGTGCCGGCCGGGGCGACCATTTTTTCGCAAACTTGCCGGCTCATTCCGCCTGCCTTTTCCCTGCCCATCCGTGTCCGATTCCCCTGCTCCTGCCACCCGCCCCGCGCCCGATTTTGCCGCCATGGTGGCTGCCTACGACCACATGAACCACTACGGCCGCGCCAACGGCATGGCCCTGACCGTGCCCGAACCCGGCCAGGCCGAGTACCGGATGACCATCCGCGAAGAGCACCTGTCTTCCCCCAACACCTGCCACGGCGGCGTGCTGGCTGGCCTCATGGATGCCGCCCTGGGCGCCGCCGCGCTCTCGCTGGCCTTCACGGCGCGGGAATTTGTCTCCACCGTGGAGTTCAAGATGAACTACCTGCACGCCGTGCATCTGCACGAGGTGCTGGTGGCCCGGGGCGTGGTCGATCACAGCGGTAAGACGCTGATGGTGAGCAGCTGCGTTATTTACCGGGTGGTGGCGGGCCAGCCGGAAGTGGCCGTGGCCCGGGGCCTGGGTACGTTCAACCGCTACCCGGCCAGTAAGCGGGATTTTGCCCAACTGGTGCTGGCTTGAATCAACCCAAAAAAGCCCCGAATCGACTTGATTCGGGGCTTTTCAGTTATTGCCGACAGGCGGGTGCTACAGCTCGGCGGTGGCCGCGAGGCTGTTGACGGGCTCGTACTCGTCCTCGCCTTCGCCCATTTGCGGGGCCAGGACTTTGCGCACGTTGCGGGCGCAGTCCTCGTCGCGGTGGTTGCGGCCGACGGTGAACTCCACCCAGTCGCCTTCGCGCAGGTCGTTGAAATCGCCCTCGGTGAGGTCGGCGTAGCTGAAAAACAGGTTGTTGGGCGGCATCACGACGAAGCCAAAACCGTTTTTCAGGTTTTTGATCGTGCTCATGCCCATTGTGCCGACGGGGCCGGCGGCGGTGGGGCCGGTGGGCCGGGCCAGCTTGGGCGCGGAGGCCGTGCTGGGCGCAAACGCGGCCGGCTCGGACTGATTCACGAACAAGGCTTCCACCACTTCATCCTGCTGCTGCAGGCCCCGATCGATGACGTCGTGCATGGCGATGGGGTAGGTAACCTGCTCCAGCAGCTGCTGCGAGGCGCGGGTGACGCGGGTTTCGCCCTTAAAATCTTCGTATTTGAAATCCCAGTTTAGCAGCATCACGCGGGTACCCACGGTATTGAGCTTGCGGATGAGAGGCACGTAATCGCTGTCGCCGGCGATGAGCACCACCACGTCGAGGGTTTTGTGCAGGGCCAGCTCCAGGGCTTCGAGGGAGAGCCAGACGTCGATGCCTTTTTCCTGGAGGCGGCCGTCGCGGGTTTTCAGGGCCATGTAGTGGGTTTGCACGCCCAGGTTCATGAGGATATCGTCGAGCAGGCGGTCGTGAAACAGGCGGTCTTTGTCGCGGGCTTCGGTGGCCGAGAGGCGGCCCCGGAAAAAGTGAGCATCGGTAATCTGCGCCAGGCGCACGTCCACATCCTCTTCCTCGGCAACCTGGTGGCGGATGTATTCGTGCAAGCCTTCCAGGCTGATGCGCGCCTTGCGATCGTGCTGGAAATAATAATAGTCGCTAATTTTTAAAAAATAGTTGCCGTCATAGAAGACACCAACCCGAATTAAGGGGCTGTTCATCTGATTCATGGTAATGGAGTTAAGTAAAGTTAGAAAAGTATTTTAGACAGAAAAGCAAGGCGTGAGTCGGGCGGGAACTTGGGGTGGCGTTCGGGGAGCAAGGTCCCCGCACCGCAAATTCGGAACAGCTGGAATGGCATTATTTATAGCGGACGGACTTGCCTAGCGCGTGGGGATCCCGGGGGGAAATCGAATAAAGTGGTAATGGATAGAATGCTTTGCTGCCGATCGGATTTAACCCGTAAATAGTAACACGGATTAATCCCGGAGCTGCGCTAATTGGTTAGCATATCTGCTGCGAAGCTAATGGTCTTGGCTGACTTATGCAATAGCCGAACCGGCCAACGGGATGCCCTGCCGGCCCAACTGCGCTCATTACTAGCCGACCAGCGCCTTCCGGGCGCCGCTAGATGCCCATCCGGCCCACGACCAAGCCCAGCACTAGCAATCCGTACCCCGTGCAGATGAGCACTTCCAGTAAATTACCCGCCGCCGAGCCGGTGGTGATGAGGGGAATTTTAAAAGAGAAGTCAGAAATCGGCAGAAACCACCGGATGCCGGATTTGGTGAGCGTATCGGCGAGCAGATGCGAGGCGTAGCCGCCGCCCGCAAACAGCGCCACGCCGTGCCAGCCCAGGTGCAGCTCGGCCAGGTGGCCGATGTAGGTCCAGAGCGCCGTGGCCCAGATCGTGTGCGTCCAGGACCGGTGCGAAGTAAATGGCGCCAGCGCCACGAACGTTCCTAATAAGCTCAGCCAGAGCTGCTCCGTGTAGAGCCCCGCGCCCACCGTGGCCAGGCCCGTAAACAACAGCGCCAGCCGCCGCGCCGATCCGCCCTGCATGCTCACGCCGATAAGCCCAAAAGCCAGCGCCGCCGTGTAGTAGAGCCGCTGACCGGAGCCGGCCGGCACCCACCCGTAGGCGTAGCCGGCCAGCAGCAGCCCCGCCAGGGCAAAGGCCCAGCGCACGTATTTCTGACTGAAGCTCAGCCGTTTACTGAGGCGGCTCGCGGGATGGTCGAGGTCGGGCGCCAGGCTGGAGAAACCGGCCAGGGCAATGCCCGATACCGAAAAAGGAATGCCCGGCACCAGTCCCGCAATGGCGACGCCAGTGATCAGGCCGATTGCCAGGTGAGAAGAGCCGCGCATAGTAGAGGTAATCGTCGGTTATTTGTGGTCCCCTTACCCCTGTTCGTCCATTGCCAAAATATGCTGATCATGAACCACCGATAACCGACCCCAAACAACGGGCAACTGAGGGTTAAAAGGAACCCAAAGTTACGGCCCGGACCGGGCGCACCGGCCGGCCGGGCGCGGAAACCTTCGGCCCGGCTCCGTTGTATCGTATGCCGCTGCCCGACCGGAATTTCTCCCGGCCGGGCTACTTCATTTGTCCTTCGTCAGACCAAATTTTTTGTGCAAGTAACTGATTTTCTGCGTCTTTATCGCATTTCACCCGAGCTTCAAACCCTGGCAGCCCGCCTGCGTGAGGCCACCAAACCGGACCCCGGCCGGCTGCGCCTGCACCTGCGCGGCCTGGTGGGCAGTCAGGATGCGGTGGTGGCGGCGGCCGTGGCGCACGGACAGCACCCGCACGTGTTTATTCTGCACGATAAGGACGAAGCAGCCTATTTTTTATCGGATTTACAGCATTTGCTCCCCGAAGGACCGGGCGCGCTGCTGTTTCCCAGCTCGTACAAGCGGCCGTACCAGTTCGATGAAACCGAGAATGCCAACATTCTCATGCGCGCCGAAGCGCTCAACCGCCTGAATACTTCCCGGGCGGCCACGGCCGGCGGCAGCGTGTTTATCGTCACTTACCCGGAGGCCCTGACCGAGAAGGTTATCAACCGGCAGAGCCTGATTAAGAACACGTTCAATGCCAAAGTGGGCGACCGGCTGGACGTGAATTTCCTGGGCGAACTGCTGGGCGAGTATGATTTTGAGAAGACCGATTTTGTGTACGAAGCCGGCCAGTACGCCGTGCGCGGCGGCATTGTGGACGTGTTCAGCTATGCTAATGAGCTGCCGTTCCGTCTGGAATTATTCGGTGATGAAATAGAAAGTATCCGGACTTTTAATCCGGAAACGCAGCTTTCAGTGGAACCCCGGGCCAGCATCAGCATCATTCCCAACGTGCAGACCAAGCTGCTGCAGGAAACCCGGGAGTCGTTCTTCGATTTTCTGCCCCGCACGGCCTGCATCTGGGCCAAAGACGTGCGCCAGACGCTGGACGTGGTAACCGAACTGTACGAAAAAGCGGAGGCCAACTTTCAGCAGCTGCTCAGTGAGAGCGGCGGCATGCAGATCGTGAGCAAGCCGGCCGATCTCTTCGAATCGGGCAAGAATTTTAAGAAGCTGCTGGAAGAGTTCGCGGTGGTGGAATTCGGCAAGCGGTTTCATTTCAAAAACGCTGACACTTTTCAGTTCAGCGCCAAGCCGCAACCGAGCTTCAACAAGGAGTTTGAGCGGATGGTGAGTAACCTGAAGGAAAATCAGGCCCGCGGCTTCACCTCCATTATCACCGCCGACACGGTGCGGCAGGCCGACCGCCTGCGCACCATCTTCGACGAGCTGGACAACAACGTGCAGTTTCAGCACCTGCTGCTGGCCTTGCGCGAGGGTTTTATCGATGAGCAGCTGGAGCTGGCCGTTTATACGGATCATCAGCTGTTTGAGCGCTACTACCGGGCGCAGGAAGCGCGGAAGTTTTCCAAGAAAAAAGCCCTCACGCTGCGGGAGTTGAAAACGCTGCAACCCGGCGACTACGTGACCCACCAGGACTACGGCATCGCCCGTTTCGCGGGCCTGACGCAGGTGGAAATCAACGGGCAGGTGCAGGAAGCCATCCGGCTGGTGTACCGCGACGACGATCTGCTGACGGTGAGCATTCACTCGCTGCACAAAATTGCCAAGTACAGCGGCGCGGAGGGCTCGCCGCCCACCATGAGCAAGCTGGGCTCGCCGGAGTGGGAGAACAAGAAAAAGTCGGTCAAGAAGAAAGTAAAGGACATTGCCGCCGACCTGATCCGGCTCTACGCCAAGCGGAAAACGGCGCCGGGCTTCGCTTTTTCGGAGGATGGCTTCATGCAGGCGGAGCTGGAATCGTCGTTCATTTACGAGGACACGCCCGACCAGGCCAAGGCCGTGGAGGACGTCAAGAAAGACATGCAGCAGCCCCACCCGATGGACCGGCTGGTGTGCGGCGATGTGGGCTTTGGCAAAACCGAAGTCGCCATCCGGGCCGCCTTTAAGGCCGTGGTGGATGGCAAGCAGGCGGCCGTGCTGGTGCCCACCACCATCCTGGCCATGCAGCACTACAAGACGTTCCGCGACCGGCTGGCGACGCTCCCCGTGACGGTGGAGTACATCAACCGCTTCAAATCGACGAAGCAGATTAAGGAGACGTTACAGCGCGTGGCGGAGGGCAAAACCGATATTCTCATCGGCACGCACCGGCTTACTAATAAGGATATTAAGTTTAAAGATCTGGGCTTGCTCATTATTGACGAGGAGCAGAAATTCGGGGTCAAGACCAAGGACAAGCTCAAGGAGCTGAAGGTGAACGTGGACACGCTCACGCTCTCGGCCACGCCCATTCCGCGCACGCTGCACTTCTCGCTGATGGGCGCCCGGGACTTGTCGGTAATTGCCACGCCGCCGCCAAACCGGCAGCCGGTGCAGACGGAGCTGCACCTGTACGACGAGATTCTGATTCGCGACGCCGTGTCGCGGGAGCTGAAGCGCGGCGGGCAGGTGTTTTTCGTGCACAACCGCGTGAAGGATATTGAGGAAATGGCGAGCACCATCCTGCGCCTCGTGCCGGACGCGAAAATCACCTTCGCCCACGGGCAGATGGACGGCTCGCTGCTGGAAAAGCGGATGATGAAGTTCGTGGAAGGCGAGTACGACGTGCTGGTTTCGACCAACATCATCGAGAGCGGGCTGGATATTCCCAACGCCAACACCATCATCATCAACCGCGCCCACCTGGCCGGCCTGAGCGACCTGCACCAGATGCGCGGCCGCGTGGGGCGCTCCAACCGCAAGGCGTACTGCTACTTGCTCACGCCGCCGGTGGCCCAGCTCCCGGCCGACGCCCGCAAGCGCCTGAGCACGCTAGAGGAATTCTCGGACCTGGGCGCGGGCTTCAACGTGGCCATGCGCGACCTCGACATTCGCGGGGCGGGCAACCTGCTGGGCGGCGAGCAAAGCGGCTTTATCAACGACCTGGGCTACGAAACCTACCACCAGATTCTGGACGAAGCCGTGCAGGAGCTGAAGGAAACCGAATTCCGCGACCTGTTTCTGGGCGATGCCAGCCAGCAGCGCCTGCAGCTGGCGGCCGGCGCCGGCCGCTCCCGCGAGTGCAACGTGGAAACCGACCAGCAGGTCCTCATCCCCGAAGGCTACGTGAGCAACGTTTCGGAACGCCTGCAGCTCTACGCCAAGCTCGACCGCACCCAGAAGCCGGACGAGCTGGTGAAGCTCCTCGGCAGCATGGTTGACCGGTTCGGGCCGCTGCCGGCCGAGGTCGAGCAGCTGGCTGATATTGTGCGCCTCCGCTGGCAGGCGGGCCGGCTGGGCTTCAACAAAATCACCCTCAAGCGCCAAACGCTCAAAGGCTTCCTGCCGGCGGATGACGAGCACAAAGCCTATTTTCAGGGCGAGCAGTTCGGCACCATTCTCAATTACGTGCAGACGCATCCGCGCTCGGCCAGCCTCAAGGAGAAAAAGGAGCAGCTCATTGTCACGTTTGAGGAAGTGCGGTCGATTCAGCAGGCGCAAAAGATTTTGAGCGAGCTGGGCAGCGAGGAAGTAGTGGCGGTTTAGGCGGCTGCCGGGCGTGGAAACCGAGAGGCCGGGGGCGTCCAGGCGGAAAGTGTCGTTACTTCGCCGGCCCGCTATTTCGCTTTCCCCATGACCCTGAACTGGACCATAAAACCCTTCGACGAACTCACCCTAACCGAACTCTACGCCCTGCTGCAGCTGCGCGTGGCAGTGTTTGTGGTGGAGCAAAACTGCCCGTTTCAGGACCTGGACGGACAGGATGACCGGGCGTACCACCTGCTGGGCTACTCGGCGGCGGGCGAGCTGGCAGCCTATGCCCGGCTCTTCGACGCGGGAATAAGCTACGAGCAGGTGGCCATCGGGCGGGTGGCAGTATCGCCGGCGCACCGCCGGCGCGGGCTCGGGCAGGAACTGCTGCGGCAGGCCATTGCCCAGTGCGAGGTGCTGTTTGGCGCGCAGCCCATCAAGCTCGGCGCGCAGCAGTACCTCGAACGATTTTACCAGAGCTTCGGCTTCGTGCAGTGCGGCGAAGGTTACCTGGAAGACGGGATTCCGCATATTCCCATGCTGCGGCCTTAAAGCAAAAGCCCCTTCCGAACGCTGGAAGGGGCTTTTTTAGCGGCAAGCAAATGCCGATTTAATTAGCCGTTAGTCGCAGCCGTCGGGGCCGCACGAGGGGCCTTCGGCCACCAGGGTGAGGGCCGGCTTGATTTCG
>JAYWCH010000126.1:0-2180 GCA_043780755.1 Hymenobacter sp. | reverse complement strand
TGGCTTTCGTCCACCACCAGCAGGTAGTCGGTGGGGAAATAATCGAGCAGGCAGAACGGCCGCGAGCCGGGCGTGCGCCGGTCGAAGTAGCGCGAGTAGTTCTCAATGCCTGAGCAGTAGCCCAGCTCCCGGATCATTTCCAGGTCGAATTCCGTGCGCTCCATGATGCGCTTGGCTTCGGAGTCGCGGCCTTCTTTTTCGAAGTAGGCGTGCTGCTGCACCAGGTCGTCCTGAATCTCTTTGATGGCGGTGTTCAGCGTTTCCTTGCCCGTCACGAACAGGTTGGCCGGGTACAGGGCCACGCCCTCGGGCTCGTCGCTGAGCTTCTTGCCGCTCACCGGGTCCACTTTCTGCACCGATTCAATCTCATCCCCAAAGAAATAAACCCGAATGGCGTAATCGGCATAGGCCGGGAAGACGTCCACCGTGTCGCCCTTCACCCGGAAGGTGCCCCGCGAAAACTCCACCTCCGTGCGCGAGTACAGGATCTGCACGAACTGATACAGCAGGTTATTGCGCGTGTAGCGCATGCCCGGCTTCAGGAAAATGACGTTTTTGGCGAATTCCTCCGGGTTGCCGATGCCGTAGATGCACGACACCGAAGCAATGACAATGACATCG
Organism: Hymenobacter sp.; assembly: GCA_043780755.1. Classification (GTDB taxonomy): domain Bacteria; phylum Bacteroidota; class Bacteroidia; order Cytophagales; family Hymenobacteraceae; genus Hymenobacter. The sequence goes on along the minus strand of JAYWCH010000126.1, from coordinate 1,559 downwards.
CGCCGGCCGCTGAGCAGCGTGGAGGTCGTGTGCAGCCGCAGCTTCTCGATTTCCTGGTTGATGGCCAGGTCTTTCTCGATGAAAACGTCGGTGCTCGCGATGTAGGCTTCCGGTTGGTAATAGTCGTAGTAGCTAATGTAATACTCGACCGCATTATTCGGAAAAAACGCCTTGAACTCGCCGTAGAGCTGGGCGGCCAGGGTTTTGTTGTGGCAAAGGACCAGCGCCGGCTTCCCCGTCTGGGCAATAACATTGGCCATGGTGAAGGTCTTGCCCGTGCCCGTGGCCCCGAGCAGCACCTGCACGTGGTCGCCGTTGTTCACACCTTCTACCAGCTTGGCAATAGCAGTGGGCTGATCGCCGGTCGGCTTAAATTCTGAGGTCAGTTGATAGTCCATGCGAGGGGAAAGGTAGGCCGGAAAAGTCAGCCTAGCTTAACCCTAAACCGGGATATTCGGTTTCGCGGGAAGTAAAATGGGCACCGGAAACGCTACCGGCCGAACTCCAGACTCGCTTCCAGCCCAAAGCCGTAGGCGCGACTCTGGGCGAAGTAGCTCTGCGCCGGATGGGCATTGAGCGACACCAGCCCGATCTCGGCCACCGGGCCCACGCCCAGCGTCCAGTGCCCGGTGTTGGGCCGAAACTGCATCCCGGCCCCGCCGCGCAGGTTACTCAGCAGCCGGCGGTAGGGCGAGCCGGCCGACATGATGGAGTACGTCCGGGTGGCTTCGGGATTGCCTTCCACATCGCTCCGCACCCCGAGCAGAGCGCTTACTACGCCGCCCAGGTGCCCGTACAGGCTCCAGCCGCGCTTCACGGGGTTGGCGTAGCGTAGCTCCAGCGGCAGGCTGGCCAGGCGGTAGCGGAAATTGGTGGTTTGCAGCTTCCCGCTGCTGGGCTGCCCCAGATCCAGCAGCTGTTCGCCCACGAAGGCCGAGGCCGAGGCCGACGACGCCGACGCCTGGCTAAGCTCCACGCCCGTGCTCAGCGACCAGTTGCCGGTCAGGTGCCGGGCGGCTTGCAGGGCCAGGCGCTGGCTGAGGCCGGGGCGCAGGTTCTGGCGGTACTGCGTCGCCGCCGCTTCGGTCTGGGCCGGCGAGTCGGGACCCAGGGCCGGATTGTAGTCGCAGTCGGGCGAAATGCCGGCCCGCGTGAAATTGACATTGGGATTGAAGATGCCGGCCGTGTAGTTGGCGCTATACTTCCAGCGGTGCGGCACGGCGGCCGGCAAAACGGGCTCGGCAGCGGCCGGCAGGGCCAGGGCGGTCAGGCCGTTGGGCAGGGCGGCCGGGCTGGTCAGGGACAACGCCGCCGGGTGGGCGGCGAGCAGGCCCATTGCGCCGGTCGCCGGCCCGGCGATGGTGGCCGCAAGCGTCGGGCCGCTGGCGCCAATGGTCGCCCCCGTGGCGGCGGCCACGGCAGACTTGATCGCCGCGCTCCCCGTGCCTGGCACCCGCCCGGCCGCCTGCGTCAGCCCGTTACGCGCCACGAGGCCCGCTTCGCCGCTTGCGCCCGCCGTTGACGAAGCGCCCGAAACTCCGCCCGCCCCGGCAATCCCC
>JAYWCH010000125.1:0-8410 GCA_043780755.1 Hymenobacter sp. | reverse complement strand
CCCAGGCGCTGGGCGGCGTGCACAAACATGCGGCCCAGCTGGCCGCCGCCCATCACCCCGAGGGTTGCCTTCTGACCAAGGGCATCCTCACTGCCCGGGAAAACCGGGGTCATCGCTACCGCGTGAATTCCGGCGCTCATACCGGCAGGGTCATGGCGCGAGCGGCTTCGGTTTGTTCGGCGCGAAACGCCTGCAGCTTGGTGGCCAGGCCCGGGTCGTGCAGGGCCAGCATGCTGACCGCGAATAGCGCGGCATTGGCCGCCCCAGCATTACCAATGGCAAACGTAGCCACGGGCACCCCTTTGGGCATTTGTACGATGCTGTGCAGCGAGTCTACCCCCTGCAAATGGCGACTAGCCACCGGCACCCCCAGCACGGGCACCGTGGTTTTGGCGGCCATCATGCCCGGCAGGTGGGCGGCGCCCCCAGCGCCGGCGATGATGGCCTGCAAGCCGCGCGGGCCGGCTTGTTCGGCGTAGGCAAACAGGTCGTCGGGCATGCGGTGGGCCGACACGACGCGTGCTTCGTGGGCCACGCCAAAGTGCGAGAGCATCTGCACGGCATGCTGCATGGTGTCCCAGTCGCTGCTGGAGCCCATGACCACGCCGACCAGTGGTTGGCCTGGGGCGGGGGTGTTGGTTGTCGGAAGGGTACTCATGGGAAATAAATTGGAAAAAGGGTCATGCTGAGCGCAGTCGAAGCATCTCTACCGCTTCGTTGTAACGGCATTGATTACTTGCGGGGTAGAGATGCTTCGACTGCGCTCAGCATGACCGCCTTTTTGTTTTTCGGATAGATTCTAATGGTTAGCGCTCAAGCAGGATTTCCGTACCTAAAATCACCAAGTCTACCCGGCCTTTCAAAGTCTGGTCGATAAAGGGCGTGTTCTGCGATTTAGACTTCATGAACTCCCGCGTGAAAGTTGTTTCCGCCTCGGTATCGAACAAGACGCACTCGGCTGGCTGGCCGACCTCGATGGCGGCTACCGGCAGGTCCATCAGGCGGCGGGGCTCCGCCGAATAGCGCTTCACCACCACGTCCCACCCGAATTTTCCGGGCTCGACGAAGTGGTGATAAAGGGAGACAAGGGCCGTATCCAGGCCGGTGATGCCATTGGGCGCGCTAAGGAAATCCTGGGCTTTTTCGAACGGCGTGTGTGGCGCATGGTCGGTGGCAATGATGTCGAAAACGCCTTCAATGAGCCCTTCCAGCAGCGCATCACAATCCGCCTGCGTGCGCAGCGGCGGGTTCATCTTATAGTTCGTGTCGTAATCCCCGATGTGCTCGTCGGTGAACATCAGATGGTGCGGCATCACTTCCGCCGTCACCTTCACATCGCCGCGGGATTTCCACCAGCGGATGGTCTCCATGCCGAGCTTGCTGGACACGTGCTGGATGTGAACGTGCGCGCCCGCCGCGTGGGCCAGGCGAATGTCGCGGTCGATGATGATTTCCTCCGCGCAGGCTGGCGAACCCTTGATGCCCAGCCGGTAGCTCATCACCCCTTCGTTCAGGGCGCGCGGTCCGGCCAGCTCCGACACCTCGCAGTGGCTGGCGAAAAACATCCCAAACTCGGTGGCGTACTGCATCGCCCGCAACAGCACCGCCGGGTCGGCGGTGGTATCGCCGTCGTCGGTCAGCATCTTCACCCCGAGCGCGCGCATGCCCTCAATTTCTGCCAGCTCCTTGCCCTCGCGGTTCTTGGTGACGCAGCCGGAGGTGTACACCGGAATGCGGGACCGGTGCTTGGCGTTTTCCAGCACGGTGGCTATCGCCGTTGCCGAGTCAAGGGCCGGGCGGGTGTTGGGCATCATCACCACGCCGGTGATGCCGCCGTTGATGGCCGCTTCGCTGCCCGTGGTGATGGTTTCTTTGTTCTCAAACCCTGGGGCGCGGAAGTGGACGTGGGCATCAAACATGCCGGGCATCAGCACCCGGCCGCGCGCGTCGATGATGCGGGCGTCTTCAGGAATGGCTAGTTTGGGACCGATGGCCTGAATTTTCCCTTCGACAATCAGGACATCGCTCTCGACAAGCACGGATGAATTTTCGGAGGCGATGCGGGCGTTCTGAAGGAGGAGCATGGAGGGAGGGGTGCTGTAAACCGGCAAGGGACTGTGGGTATTCGGGCTGTTAAAGTTGAAAATAGACACGGGCGGAACCAGCCGCCGCGTCCGGCATTTAGGGCTTCATCACCTTTGGGCTGGCTTGCTGCCGTGCGACATACGATTCCTGCTTCGGGAACTCTCCCCCCGGCGTGAGCCAGTCGAGTACGGCCATGCGAATGGAAATCCCGTTTTCAACCTGATTGGTGATAAGACTGCGCTCGTAGTCCATCACGGCGTCGCACAGCTCGACTCCCCGGTTCACGGGGCCGGGGTGCATGATGTAAAGGCCGCGGTCGCGGATTTCTGCCAGCCGGGTGTTGGTAATGCCGTAAACCCGGTGGTATTCCCGGACGCTGGGAAAAAACTGCACGTCCTGGCGCTCCAGCTGCACGCGGAGCAGGTACACCACATCGGGCGCCCAGGCCATGGCCGCTTCATAGTCGGTGAAGCGGCGGATGCTTGCCGGGACATACTTGGGCACCAGCGACCCCGGCCCGAGGTAAGCGACCTCAACACCCAGCTTTTGCAGCAGGGTGCTGGTGGAGCGGGCGACGCGGGAATGGAGAATATCGCCGATGATGAGGACTTTTTTGCCCCGGGGGTCGGGAAATTTTTCCCTGATGGTGAAAGCATCCAGCAGGGCCTGGGTGGGGTGCTCATGCGCCCCGTCGCCGGCATTGATGACCGACGCCGTGGTTTGGCGGGCAATCATGCTAGGCAGGCCGGGGTGACCGTGGCGCACGATGATGTAGTCGGTGCGCATGGCCTGGAGCGTCTCAATCGTCTCGCGCACCGACTCGCCCTTGGTGATGGAGGAGTGGGCGACGTCGAAATTCGTTACCTCCGCCGAGAGGCGTTTGGCCGCGACCTCGAAGGAGGAGTGCGTCCGGGTGCTGGCCTCGTAGAAGAGCATAAGCACGGACTTGCCCTCGAGGGCGGGGATTTTTTTCACCGAGTGGGTGAACAGTTTTTTAAATGACGTGGATTGGTCGAGTAGGAACTCGATTTCTTCACGGTGCAGGGATGCAATGTCGAGCAGGTCTTTACGTGCCATACCGGAGCTGAGGAAAAATTGGCTGCGGGGCGGCAGCCGACGAACTCAATAGACATAAAAAAACCGTTTCGGAATCCGAAACGGTGGCGGGGCAATAACCAGAAAAAACAACGGAAATGCCAGCGGCGAAATCGGGAAAACCGATGGTATCGAAGACCTTCCGGCCAACTCGCGGTTCCCGGCCGAGCAGGGTTTCGCGCTTCGTCAACAAGCTTTTTGGTTGAAGCATGCTGCAAAATTACGGCATTGTTACGCCCGGCAACTCATTGGTAATGTTATTTTTTCCCGCACCGCTTTTCTCAAAATCTCATTTGCGACCTAATGGGCTAACCGACACACTTCTTGTTCTTCTTTTCGCCGCCAAAAAAAAATTGCCTCGCGTAACCAATTGCTTTGCTGGGACAATCCATCTTAAATTTGCTCTTTATTCCGCAGCCTCAACTGGCGGTCCGCCACTCCTCGGCGGCAAGCAGCCGGCACCAGTGGTAATGAGGTGGTCTGGTTAGGATGGATATTTAGGGGTGGTGGCTTTCCTTGTTGCGTACGCATGCGAGCGGCGAGCCCCGCGGCCCCGGACCGTGCGAGAACGTTCCCGGCATCGATTGCGCAAAAAAAGTTGCGCTGATAGCGCCCCTGCAGGGGCTGAGGCCACGGGAGTGGCCTAACATTGCAGCGGGTTAGGCGGTCTCCGCCCACGGGCTGGGCCGCGGCCTTTTACCACTACTGCATTCGATGAAACTAACGTTGGTACTACTGCTGGCTGGGCTAGCCGCTTTTGTGGTGGGATTCCGTCCGACCTCCAGTCCGCAAACCCAGGTGTTTCTGGTCGGCGATTCAACCATGGCCGACAAGGCCGACCTGACCAAGCCCGAGCGCGGCTGGGGCATGGAGTTTGGCCAGTATTTCGATGGCGGCGTGGTTATCCGCAATACGGCCGTGAACGGGCGCAGTACCAAAAGCTTTTACCGCGAGGGCCGCTGGGCGAAGGTGCTCGACCAACTCCGCCCCGGCGACTGGGTGTTTATCCAGTTCGGCCACAACGACTCGAAAGTAGCAGACAGCGTGCGCTCGGCCCCGGCCCAGACAGTGTACCGCCAGCTCCTAACCAAATTTGTGCAGGAGGCCCGGGCCAGAGGCGCTAACCCGGTACTCCTCACCCCGGTGGGACGCCGCTATTTCGACGAGGCCGGCAAGCGCAAGGACGACCACGGCGAGTACCCCGGCGTGGTGCGCGAAGTAGCCAAGGCCCAGAATGTACCCCTCATCGACTTGCACGAACGAAGCTGGGCCATGTACTCACAGCTGGGCGAGACGGGTACCCGCCCGCTGTTCTGGAGCTACCTCAACGGCTACTACCAGCCGGCCCCGACGCTGCCCGCCAAGAATGATGACACCCACTTTTCGGAGTACGGCGCCACCCGCGTGGCCCAGCTGGTGGCCCAGGATGTGCAGGCCCGGCACCTGGCGCTGGCCAGCCACCTCCGCCGTACCGTTTTCGAGGATAAATTGGTTATCGACCTGCCCGTGGTGCTGGCCGCATCTTTCAAAAAGGATACCTTCCGCCTGACCCGCTACGGCGCCGTGGCCGACGGCCAGACGCTCAATACCGAGGCTTTCCGCCGGGCCATTGACGCTTGCGCCGTAGCGGGCGGCACCGTGCTGGTGCCCCGCGGCCTGTGGCTCACCGGCCCCATCGTGCTCAAAAACAATGTGAACCTGCACCTGGCCACCGGCGCGCTGGTGCAGTTTACGGCCGATCGCCGCCAGTACCCGCTCATCCGCACCACTTGGGAAGGGGAAGAGGCCATCCGGAGTCAGGCCCCGATTTCGGGCGTGGATCTCACCAATATTGCCCTTACCGGCAACGGGACCTTCGATGGCGCCGGCGATACCTGGCGGCCCGTTAAGAAGAGCAAGCTCAATCAATCGCAGTGGCAGGAGCTGGTGGCCTCGGGCGGCGTGCTGTCGGAGAAAAAGGACTACTGGTACCCCTCGGCCAGCTCCCTGAAGGGCAATGTGCTGGCCGCGGCGGGTACCCCGCGCACAAGTCTGAACCCCGCTGAACTAGCCGATGTGCGCGACTTCCTGCGGCCTAATATGCTCAGCCTTACGCGTTGCAGACAAGTATTGCTGGAAGGATTTACCATTCAGAATTCGCCGGCCTGGACCATTCACCCACTGCTGTGCACAGATATCACGCTGCGTAACGTGACGGTGAAAAACCCGTGGTATGGCCAGAACACCGATGCGCTCGACCTGGAATCGTGCCGTAATGGCCTGGTGGAAGGTTGCACCTTCGATGTGGGCGACGATGGGTTGTGCATCAAATCGGGCCGCGACGCCGAGGGCCGCCGGCGCGGCGTGCCCACCGAGAACTTCATCATCCGCGACTGCCGGGTGTACCACGCCCACGGCGGCTTCGTGATTGGCTCGGAGATGTCGGGCGGCGTGCGCAATCTGTTCGTGAGCAACTGCACCTTCGTCGGTACCGACGTCGGCCTGCGCTTCAAGACGGCGCGGGGGCGCGGGGGCGTGGTCGAGAACATCTTCGTGGACGGCGTGGACATGACCGATATCGCCGGCGAGGCCGTGCTCTTCGACATGTACTACGCGGCCAAAGACCCCGTGCCGCTGGCCGGCGAAACCACCGCGCCGCCCGTCATCGCCGCGCAGCCGCGAAACGAGGGCACGCCGCAGTTCCAGCATTTCCGCATCCGCAACATCACTTGCAAGGGCGCCACCACCGGCATTCTGGTGCGCGGGCTGCCCGAGATGAATATTCAGGATATCAGCCTGGAAAATGCCGTGCTGGAGGCTAAAAAAGGCTTCGTATGCCAGGAGGCCGACAACATTCGTCTCACCAACGTGAGCCTGATTTGTACCGACACCCGGCCGGTGCTGGAAGTGCAGAACAGCCGCAACATTGTGCTCGACGGCATCCGCTACCTTCCCGGCGCCGAGGTGCTGCTGCGCGTCACGGGCGAGCGCAGCAAAGACATCCGGTTGATCAATACGGATGTAAAAATGGCCAAAAAAGACGTGGAGCTGGGCCCGCAGATGGCGAAGAAGACGGTTTTCGTGGCTCAGCGCTGAGCCGAATTGGTCAGTACTAATTCCGGTGGCGGCCCGCAACCCGTCGTTCAACCCCTGCGCATGAAATCAACTCCGATGCTGCTCCTGGGGCGGCGGTTCCTGCTCTTTTTCTTATTGGCGAGCCCCGGCGTCTTCGCCCAACCGGCCCCCGCGCGGCCCTACTCGCAGCGCATGGCCGACGCTTTTATCGGCTGGCACCCCGATTCCATCCTCATCGGTAGCCGCAAAACGGCACGATGGGATTACGAACAGGGCTTAATGCTCAAGGCGTTGGAGCGGGTGTGGGAGCGCACCGGCGACGCCCGGTACTTTACTTACATCCAGAAAGACCTCGACCAGTTTGTGCGGCCGGACGGCAGCATCCGGACCTACAAGCTCGACGACTACGTGCTCGACAACCTGCCGACGGGCCGGGCGCTGCTGCTGCTCAGCCAGGTAGCGGGGCCAAACCAGGAGAAATACAGACAGGCCGCCCGACTCCTGCGCCGGCAGCTCGATACCCAGCCGCGCACCCAGGAAGGTGGCTTCTGGCACAAAAAGATCTACCCCCACCAGATGTGGCTCGATGGCCTCTACATGGCCGAGCCCTTCTACGCCGAGTACAGCCAGGTTTTCCACCAGCCCGCGGGGTTTGATGACGTGGCCCGGCAGTTTGCCCTGGTAGAAAAAAACCTGACCGACCCCCGGACCGGCCTGCTCTACCACGGCTATGATGAGCGCCGCGAGCAGCAGTGGGCTAATAAAACCACCGGCCAAAGCCCCCAGTGCTGGGACCGGGCCCTGGGCTGGTACGCGATGGCGCTGGTGGATGTGCTGGACTACTTCCCCCTCGACCATCCCCAGCGGCCGGTGCTGCTCAAGGCGCTGCAACGCCTGGCACCGGTGCTGGCCAGGTTTCAGGATGCCAAAACCGGCACCTGGAGCCTGGTAATGGGGCAGGAAGGCCGCCCCGGCAACTACGCGGAGGCCTCGGGCAGCAGCATGTTTGTGTACACCCTGGCCAAAGGCGTGCGCCTGGGCTACCTCCCGCAAAGTTTCCTGAAAGTGGCCCGGCAGGGCTATGCCGGCGTGCTGAAAGCCTTTGTCGCGACCGAGCCCACCGGCCGGCTGGCCTTCACCGGCACGGTGAGTGTGGGCGGGCTGGGCGGTCAGCCTTACCGCGACGGCTCATTCGACTATTACCGGTCGGAACCGCTGCGCACGAACGATCTGAAGGGCGTGGGACCGTTTATTCTGGCCAGCATCGAGCTGGAGATGGCGGCGGAAAATGCAGTGGGCCAAAGCCAGACCGTGGGCCTGGACTATTACTTCAACCACGAAATGCGCCCCGGCCCCGTTGATGGATCGCCGGAGCAGTGGCACTACACCTGGGAGGAACGGACCCACGGCGGCTTTTGGCTGTGGGGCAACCAGTTCCGCGAGCTGGGCGCCCGCACCGTGGCCGTGCCCGCGGCCCCCACCGCCGCCCGGCTTCAGGACCTCAATGTTTACATCATCGTCGATCCCGACACCCGCAAGGAAAGCCCCCAGCCCAACTATATTCAACCGGCGGATAGCAAGGTGATAACTGAATGGGTACGCGGCGGCGGCACCCTCGTACTCCTGGCCAACGACACGGCCAACTGCGAAATCACGCATTTCAACGAGCTGGCCCGCCACTTCGGGGTCCGGTTCACCGACCAGAGCGTGAACATGGTGCGGGACAACCAGTTCGGGCAGGGCCAGGTAGCGCTGGTTTCGGGTAAAGCAGTGTTTAAAACCGCCCGTACGGCTTACATCAAGGAACTGGCGGTGCTGGCCGTGCAGGCGCCCGCCCAGCCGTTGGTAATCAATAATGGCCGGGTTATCATGGCCACGGCCCGGCTGGGCCGGGGCAAAGTGTTCGTCCTCGGCGACCCGTGGCTGTACAACGAGTACCTGGACGGCCGCAAGATTCCGGCCTCCTTCGAGAACTTCCAGGCCGGCAAAGACCTGGTCCGCTGGCTGCTGACCAACTAGCGCGGGGGCCGGGCGCGCGCCCCTCCCCTACAGCGGAATGCGAAACTCGGACGTCGCCTTCACAGTGGGAGCCGACGACTCGCGGATGACCAGCGTGGTGGGCAGCGTGACGGTGGCCGGCGGCGAAGCTTTATGCTTACGCTCAATGAGTTCGATG
>JAYWCH010000124.1:0-6264 GCA_043780755.1 Hymenobacter sp. | reverse complement strand
GCCGCCACTCACCACGGCCGCATTCTGGTGATAAACGAGGAGATGAGCCAGGAAAGCACCGGGCACGGCTCGCCGCTGCCGCTGCTCATTCACGGCGGGCCGGGCCGGGCCGGGGGCGGGCAGGAGATGGGCGGCGTGCGCGGCGTGGAGCACTTCATGCAGCGCGTGGCAATTCAGGGCTCACCGAGCATGATTACGGCCATCACGGGCGTGTACCAGCCGGGCGCCATTCAGATTGAGCGCGACAAGCACCCGTTTCAGCACTATTTTGAAGAGCTGGAAATCGGGCAGACCTATATCACCCACAAGCACACCGTTACGGAGGCCGACATCAGTAACTTCGCCAATGTTTCGGGCGATAATTTTTACGCCCACGTCGATGCCACTTCGCTGGAAGGCACGCTGTTTAAAGGTCGGGTCGCTCACGGATATTATATCCTGAGCAAGGCGGCGGGCATGTTTGTCGATCCGCGCAAAGGCCCGGTGCTGCTGAATTACGGGTTGCAGTCGTGCCGTTTTACAAAGCCCGTTTACCCCGGCACTACCATCGGCGTAGCGTTAACTGTGAAAGAGAAAACTGCCCAGGACCGGCGCGATGAGCAGGACGTGGCCAAAGGCATTGTCCACTGGCTCGTCACCGTCACCGACGACATGGGCGATACCGTGGCCGTGGCCACTATTTTGACTATGGTGAAGAAGAAAGACCAGGACTAATTTATTTTTAATTGACAAAAAGCCCCCTGGTCTGGTGACCGGGGGGCTTTTTGTCAATTAAAGGAAACAGTAAGCAGTTAGTTAGTACCGGCCAGATCCCGGCAAACTGCACCGTTAGACAAAATAACGGAAATCGTGTCCGTCCTCAATGCGCAGCAGGGTTTCGTAAATCAGCCGGGTTACGCTGTCCACATCGTCTTTGTGGACGGTTTCCACCGTCGTGTGCATGTACTTGAGCGGCAGGGAAATCAGGGCTGAGGCCACGCCGGAGCCGGAGTAGGCAAATGCATCGGTATCGGTACCGGTAGCACGGGTTGCGGCGGCCCGCTGAAACGGAATCTCGCTTTTTTTAGCGGTGTCGATAATTAAATCCCGCAGGTTGTTCTGCACGGCCGGGCCGTAGGTTATGACCGGGCCTTTGCCGCAGGAAATGTCACCCGCGGTCTTTTTCTCGTACATCGGCGATTGGCTGTCGTGCGTCACGTCGGTTACGATGGCTACGTTGGGGTTGATGCGGTGGGCGATCATTTCGGCGCCGCGCAGGCCGATTTCTTCCTGCACCGAATTGACAATGTACAGGCCGAAGGGCAGCGTCTGCTGGTTCTCTTTCAGCATCCGGGCCACTTCGGCAATCATGAAACCGCCCACGCGGTTATCGAGCGCCCGGCCGACGTAGAATTTATCGTTGAGCACGGTAAACTCATCCTCAAACGTGACCACGGAGCCCACAAATACACCCATTGCTTCCACTTCCTCGGCGCTGCTCGCGCCGCAATCCAGAAATACGGTTTCGATGGTTGGCGCTTTGTCCTGTTCCACCTTGCGCACGTGAATAGCGGGCCAGCCAAAAACCGCTTTTACAATTCCTTTTTCCCCAAAGATATTTACCCGTTTGCTCGGCGCGACCAAAGGGTCAGAACCGCCGTTGCGCCGCAGGTACAAATAGCCTTCTTTGGTAATGTAATTGACGAAATACGAAATTTCATCCGCGTGCGCTTCGATGACAACCTTATATTTTGCCTCGGGATTAATTACACCCACTACCGTACCGTAGGTATCCACGAAATATTCGTCGATATACGGCTTAATGTATTCCAGCCACAGTTTCTGGCCTTCTTTCTCGAAGCCGGTGGGGGAGGAGTTGTTGAGATAGGACTGAAGAAATTCGAACGATTCGGGACGCATGGAATGGGTGAGCAAAGGAATTAAAAAAGAAAAAACCGGGAGTTATAATGGAATGTTTCCGTGCTTCTTGCGCGGCAAAACGGCCACTTTATTTTCCAGCATTTTGAAGGCCCGGATTAATTTCTGGCGGGTTTGCGACGGGAGAATTACTTCGTCGATAAAACCCCGGTGGGCGGCGCGGTAAGGCGTCGCAAATTTCTCCTGGTACTCGTCGACTTTTTCCTGCAGCTTAGCCGCCGGATCGGCCGCCGTGGCGATTTCGCGTTTGAAGATAATTTCGGCCGCGCCTTTGGCGCCCATGACGGCGATTTCGGCAGTGGGCCAGGCATAGTTCATATCGGCGCCGATGTGCTTGGAATTCATGACGTCATACGCCCCGCCGTAGGCTTTGCGGGTTATGACGGTGATGCGCGGCACGGTGGCTTCGCAAAAAGCGTAGAGCAGCTTGGCACCGTTGGTGATGATGCCGCGCCATTCCTGGTCGGTGCCGGGCAGGAAGCCGGGCACATCCTCGAGCACGAGCAGGGGAATATTGAACGAGTCGCAGAACCGCACGAAACGGGCAGCTTTGGTACTGGCGTTGATGTCGAGTACGCCGGCCAGTACGGCCGGCTGATTCCCCACGATGCCGATGCTGCGGCCCGCCAGCCGCGCAAACCCAACCACAATATTCTCGGCAAAATTCCGGTGCACTTCCAGAAATGAATCCGCGTCGATAATGCCTTCGATCACCTCCCGCATGTCGTACGGCTGGTTGGCATTCTCGGGAATCAGGGTGTCCAGGACCGGGCGGCTCTCGTCGCCGGTGGCCGTGTAGGGCTGAGCGGGGGCCGTTTCCTCGCAGTTCTGCGGCATGTAGCTCAGCAGCTGCTTGACGTTGGTGAGAGCGGTGACTTCGTTGGCGCAGCTGAAATGGGTGACGCCGCTCTTAGCCGAATGGGTGCTGGCGCCACCCAATTCCTCGCTGGTTACTTCCTCGTGGGTCACGGTTTTCACCACGTTCGGGCCGGTCACGAACATGTAGCTCGTATTTTCCACCATCAGAATAAAATCCGTGATGGCGGGCGAATAAACTGCGCCGCCCGCGCATGGCCCCATGATGGCCGAAAGCTGCGGTACCACGCCCGAGGCCAGCGTATTCTTGTAAAAAATATCGGCGTAGCCGCCCAGGCTTACCACGCCTTCCTGAATCCGGGCCCCGCCCGAGTCGTTGAGCCCGATGACGGGCGCCCCGTTTTTCATGGCCAGATCCATGATCTTGACGATCTTCTCGGCGTGGGTTTCACTCAGTGAGCCCCCGAAAACGGTGAAGTCCTGCGAGAAAACATACACCAGCCGGCCGTTGATGGTGCCATAGCCGGTGATCACGCCGTCGCCGAGGTAGTGTTCTTTATCGAGCCCAAAGTCCTTGGCCCGGTGCATGACAAATTTACCAATCTCCTCAAATGAGCCCTCGTCCATGAGCAGATCCACGCGCTCGCGGGCGGTGAGCTTGCCTTTGTGGTGTTGGGAATCGATGCGGGCCTGGCCTCCGCCGAGCAGCGCTTCCTCGTTTTTACGGGCCAGCAATTCGGTCTTGGACAGGTGGGCGTGGGCGTTCGGATCGGGCATGAGAAGAAGTTAGCGCGGCGCCGGAAACGGTGCGCGGAGATGTGTTGCCAAAGGTAGGTTACGGGCGAATTACGCAGCCCGTCGCCCGCACCATAACCGCCCGCCCCGTGCCGGTAAAGGCAGCGCGGAGCGGGCGGTAAAGCATTGTTGAACATTAGACTGACTACAGATTTTTCCCCAGGAGCTGCATCATAAAGGCGTACTGCCGGGCCGTATCGTCGATGGATTTAAACCGGCCGGAGGCGCCGCCGTGGCCGGCGCTCATGTCCGTGTGCAGCAGGAGCTGGTTACGATCGGTTTTGAGGGCGCGGAGCTTGGCCACCCATTTGGCCGGCTCAAAGTACTGCACCTGCGAGTCGTGCAGGCCGGTAGTGACGAGGATGTTGGGGTACGCCTGGGCCTTCACATTGTCGTAGGGCGAGTAGGAAAGCATGTAGTTGAAATATTCCTCATCGGCCGGATTGCCCCACTGGTCGTACTCGCCGGTGGTGAGCGGAATGGTCGGGTCCGACATGGTCGTTACCACATCCACGAAGGGCACGGCGGCGATGACGCCTTTGTAGAGGTCGGGGCGCATATTGAGAACGGCGCCCATGAGCAGGCCGCCGGCACTGCCGCCCATGGCAAACATCCGGTCGGGGGCCGAATACTGAGACTTGCTTTTAGCTCCCGCCAGCTGGGAATCCTGCGGTTTGGTGAGAAATTCCGAGCAGTCCACGAAATCATTGAAGCTGTTTTGCTTGTGCAGCATCCGGCCGTCTTCAAACCACTGCCGGCCCATTTCCTGACCCCCGCGAATATTGCAAAGCGCATAAATGAACCCCCGATTGAGCAAGCTCAGCCGCGCCGCGCTGAAAGTGGGATCCTGCGAATAGCCGTAGGAGCCGTAGGCATACTGCAGCAGGGGTGCGCTGCCATCGAGCTTCGTGCCTTTTTTATAAACGATCGACATGGGAATAAAAACCTTGTCGCGTGACTTGACGAACACCCGCTCCGTTACATAATCACTCTTATTGAAGCCGCCGAGCACGGTCTGTTCCTTGAGCAGCTTGCTGGTGCGCGTGCTCATGTCGTACTCGTAAGTAGAAGGAGGCGTGGCCAGGGAAGTATAATTGTAGCGCAGCAAGGGCGTGTCCAGTTCCGGATTGGTGCCGACTGTAACTGTGTAGGCGGCTTCATCGAAGGGCAAGTAATGTTCCTGCTTGTCTTTCCAGCTCACGACGCGCAACTGCAGCAGGCCGCCCTTGCGCTCATTGAGCACGAGGTAATCCTGGAAAAGCTCGAAATTATCGAGGAAGATATCGGCGTGGCGCGTGAGCGCGTCCTGCCAGGTGGCTTTGGCGGTGTTGGCGACGGGCGTTACCATCAGCCGGTAGTTGGGCGTCAGCCAATTGGTGCGCACGTAAAACCTATCGCCCAGGTTTTCAACTTGATACAGATGATCTTTCTCGCGGTGCAAAAAGACCTTGAATTTCTCCGCCGGCGTGCCCGCGTCGAGGTAGCGATACTCTGAGGAAAGCGAGCTCTCGAGGACAATGCCGATGTATCTCTTCGATTTGGAGCGGTTAACTCCGACGTGGAACGTATTGTCCTTCTCCTCATAAACCAGGGCGTCACCCTTGGGGTCGGTGCCCAACGTGTGCCGGTAAACCTGGTAGGGCAGGAGCGTGGTAATATCTTTCTTGGTGTAAAAAACCGTTTTGTTATCCGCCGCCCAGACCACTTCGCCGCCCGTATTGGCAATGCGCTCGGGATAAGTCCGGCCCGTGGTCAGGTCCTTAAAGCGCAGCGTGTAGAGGCGCCGGCTCACGGTATCGGCCGAGTAGGCCAGCAGCTTATTATTATCGCTCACGGCCCAGTCGCCGATCTGGAAATATGGCCGGCCCGCGCCGAGCTGGTTGGCATCGAGCAGAATTTCTTCCGTCCCGATCGTACTACCCTTCTTGCGGCAGTAAATCGGATATTCAGCGCCCAGATCGAAACGCGAATAATAGTAGTAGCCATTGTCGCGGTAGGGAACCGAGGCATCTTCCTGCTTAATCCGGCCCTTAATTTCCGTCACCAGTTTCTGTTGGGTGGCCTGGGCACTGGCCATCTGCTTCTCGTAGTACGCGTTTTCGGCGTTGAGATAGCTGAGCACTTCCGGGTTGGTGGGCTGGTTGAGCCAGTAGTAATTATCGGTGCGGGTGACCCCGAAATTGGTGAATTCCTTGGGCTTGATGGGCGCAATTGGCGCTCCTGGCGTTGTCTGGGCCATGGCCCCGGTCGTCAGGGCTGCCCCCGCCCCGGTCAGGGCCGCTCTCTGTAGAAAATTCATTGGAAGAAAGAAATATAGGTGTTTTATTTCTAAAAGATTGATCTATACGGCGAATTAAGATAACAGGTTAACAACAAAAAAGCCGGCCCTATTGCGGGGGCCGGCTTCTGATCTGGGATGTAAGCTCAGGCTTACGGCACTTTACTTCTTGTCTGCGTCAGGGGCTTCCGGCGCTTCGGCCGGCCGCTCGTCGCTGGCCAGATTTTGTGATTCGCCGCTCTTGGTTACGGCGAAAGTCAGCTCGTCTTTGCCATCCTCGTAGTCCGCCGTGATCACGTCGCCGTGTACCACCTGGGCTTTGAGGATTTCTTCAGCAATCGGGTCTTCGATGTATTTCTGGATCGCACGGTTCAGGGGCCGGGCGCCGTACTTGGGATCGTAGCCTTTGTCCGACACAAAATCCTTGGCCTTCTCGGTCAATTCGACACGGTAGCCCA
>JAYWCH010000123.1:0-21494 GCA_043780755.1 Hymenobacter sp. | reverse complement strand
GCGCCGGGCCTATAGCTCAATCGGTTAGAGCAGCTGACTCATAATCAGCAGGTCACTGGTTCGATTCCAGTTGGGCCCACGCATTATTAAAAGAGGTCGTTTCCACCCTGGAAACGACCTCTTTTAATTCAGGTTAATTCTTCCGCTCATCAACTCTGCTTCCCCCGGCAGACTCCCGGCCTACCCATTCAGCCCCAGGAGATTCCAGCGCCCGAACTGGTATTGCAGGGTGGTGATGGAGGCGAAATCAATGTGCAGCTGGAAGGCATTGCGCAGGGGGATTTCCAGGCAATGGCTGACCAGGGCCCGGATGGTACCGCCGTGGGTGAAGACCAGCACGGGCGCTTCTTCCTCCTTAAAAATGATGGGCAACTCCGTTAGGAAAGCAGCGGCGCGCTGCTGCACGGCGCCGAAAGTCTCGCCGCCAGGCGGGGCCAGCGTGACGTAATCGGCCATCCAGGGGGCGGTTTCGGCGGGGGGGAGGTCATTCCAGAGGCGGTTTTCCCAGGTGCCGAAGTGCATTTCGCGCAGTCGCTCCTCGGGGATTACGGCGGGGGAAAACTCGGCGGCCAGGGCCAGGCAGCGGGCGGCGGGGCTGCTGAAAGTGCGCAGCCCGGCGGCGGGCAGGGGCGGCAGCCGGGTCCGCAGCCGCGCCGCCTCGGTGGCAAACGTATCGGCCAGGGGCACGTCGTGGTGGCCGTAGCAGAGGCCCTTGGTGAGCACGGCAGTATGGCGGATGAGGTGAATAATCATGCGAATTGCGCGGTCAGCAGTAAGTAAATGAGCACTTCGGCCAGCTGCTGGGCCGCGCCGAGGCAGTCGCCGGTGTAGCCCCCCAGCCAGCGCCGAAACCAGCGGCCCAGTCCGAGCTGTAGCAGCGCCAGCGGCCCCAGCACCAGCAGGTAGCCGGGCTGGTGCCGCCAGATGGCCAGCCCCAGCAGGGGCGCCAGGCCCCAAACTGCCGCCATCAGCAGGTTGTTCAGCGCCAAGGGCCGGGCGACGGCCTGCGCCTTGCTGTCGGGCGTAAAGCGGGCGTAATCGTGGGTGTGCAAAAAGGCAACGGCCACCAGCCGGCTCAGCGGGTGCGCTACCAGCAGCAGGGCCGGCACCATCGGCCCGGCACTTTGCAGGACCGCTACTTTGGTGGCCAGCACCAGGCCCAGGCCCAGCACGCCGTAGGTGCCCACCCGACTATCCTTCATGATGGCCAGAATCCGCTCCGTGGTCCAGCCCCCGCCGAAGCCGTCGCACACGTCGGCCAGCCCGTCTTCGTGAAAGGCGCCCGTGAGCAGGATGCCCGCGCCGGTGCTCAGCAGCGCGGCCACGTCGGGCGACCACCAGCGGGCCGCCAACCACCACACGCCCGCCGTAACGGCGCCCACCAGCCCGCCCACCACGGGCAGGTAAACGGAGGATTGGCGCATCAGCTCATCCGAATGCCCCACCCAGGCCGGGACGGGCAGGCGGGTGTAGAAGCGCACCGCCGTGAGGAGCAGGCGCAGGTGGTGGCGCGGCCAGGAGTCCATCAGATTGTCAGCTAATGGATTAAGAAGCGGAGTCGTCGCTGACCCCCGCGCTTTCAAACGAGGCCATCTCATTGAAGAAGCCCACGGCGGCCTGCACCAGCGGGTACGCCAGGGCGCAGCCCGTGCCTTCGCCCAGGCGCAGGCCCAGGCGCAGCAGCGGCCGCCCGCCCATTTCCGCCAGCAGCAGCCGGTGTCCCTGCTCGTCCGATTCGTGCGTGAACACGCAGTAGGCCAGCACCGCCGGAGCCAGCCGCGCCGCCACCAGCAGCGCCGCCGAGGCAATGAACCCATCAATGAGCAGCAGCATCCGGTGCTCGGCGGCGCGCAGTAAAGCGCCGCATATCTGCGCAATTTCGAAGCCGCCGAACGTGGCCAGCTCGGCCAGCGGCCCGCCGCTGACCAGGGGCGCGTGGGTAGCCACGGCCTGGGTCAGAACAGCCAGCTTACGGGCCAGCCCGGCTGGGTCGAGCCCGGTGCCCCGGCCTACGCACTCGGCCAGCGGCCGGCCGGTGAGCCGGTGCATGAGCACCGCCGCCGAAGACGTGTTGCCGATGCCCATTTCACCCAGGCCCAGGATGTTGCAGCCGGCGGCGTGCAGCTCATCGGCCAGGCGGGCGCCGCGTTGCAGGGCTGCTTCGCACTCGGCGGCGCTCATGGCCGGCTCGTGGGCGAAGTTGCGGGTGCCCTCGCCCATCTTCTCGTCGCGTACGGCGGGCAAATCGGCGAAGCTGCCGCGCACGCCGGCGTCGATGATGCTCAGAGCCAGGTTGTTTTGCCGGCAAAATACGTTGATGGCCGCCCCGCCCCGGGCGAAATTGCGCACCATCTGGTGCGTCACTTCGGGTGGGTACTGGCTCACGCCGGCCTGGGCAATGCCGTGGTCGGCGGCGAAGACCAGCACGTGGGGCTGGCGCAGGGCCGGGCTCAGCGTCTGCTGCACCAGCGCTACCTGTCGGGCCAGGGCTTCCAACTCCCCCAGAGCGCCCACGGGCTTGGTTTTGGTGTCGATCTGGTGGGTAATGGCGGCGTTCAGGGCCGGGTCGGGGAGGATGATATTCCAGGAAATCATACGGCCGGGGTTTCGGGCTGGGGGGCCTCGGGGCTGCTCTTAAAACGCTTGTAGAGAAAGAGCTGCCACTTTTCCTCAGCCACGCCAGCCTGGTCCATCTCGGCGCGGGCCAGGGTGAAAAACAGGTCCGACAAGCGGTTGATGTAGGCCGGAATAACGGCGTCTACCTCGTCGGCGGCCATGAGCGTGACCAGCCGGCGCTCGCCGCGCCGCATTTGGGTGCGTACGACGTGGCACAGGGCCGATATCTCGTTGCCGCCGGGCAGCAGGAAGTAATCCGACGCCGAGGTCATCAGCCCTTCCAGCTCATCAATCCACTCCTCGCAGAACTGCGCCCCGTCGGCGGGCATGGGGTTGGTGTTGATTTTTTTGGCATCCGAAGGCCGGGCCAGATGTGACATCATATCCATCAAATCCTTCTGGATCTTGTGGAGCCGGGGCTGCCAGGCGTGCTCGGCGCCGAGCTTCACCCGCAGCAGGCCCAGGGTTGAGTTGGCTTCGTCGAGGGTGCCGACGCATTCCACCCGTACATCGTCCTTGCGCACGCGCTGGCCGCCGAAGAGTCCGGTGCTGCCGGCGTCGCCCTTTTTAGTGTAGATTTTCATGGCAAATGAAGTTGTTAATGAAGTCGTTATTTCACCACCAGCGGCAGTCCCGACACCATAAAAATGGCGCGATCAGCCCGTTGGGCAATGTATTGATTGAGCCAGCCCTGCAGGTCCGCAAACTTACGGCCGGCCTCCGTGGGCGCGTGCAGGCCCATGCCGATTTCGTTGGAGATGACCAGCAGCGTACAATCCTGCTGTCGTAAGCGGTCGAATTCCGCCTGTGCCTGTTGCAGCGCCTTGGCCCCGTCGTAAGCCGCATCGGCGAAGAAGTTGGTGAGCCAGAGCGTCACGCAGTCGAGCACCACGGTGCGGCCGGTGAGGTCGAGCCGGCTGAGGTATTTTTCTTCTTCCAGGGTCGTCCAGCGCTCGTCCCGGTCGGCCACGTGGCGGGCAATGCGCTGCCGGTGGTCATCGTCCCAGGCCCGGGAGGTGGCTAGGTACACGGGGTTGGGACTGAGCTGCAGGGCCAGGTCCTGGGCGTATCTGCTTTTGCCCGAGCGCTGCCCGCCGGAGATATAATAGAGCATGGCTATAATGGAGGAGAGTTGGGAGCAAAGGCCGTTGGCCGGGCCGCCGTGGCGCGGTCCAGCCGGTGCAGGAGCGCGGCGATGGTTTCGTGGGTCTGCGGGTCGGGCAAATGGCTGATCCACGGGCCGGAACCGGCCGCCGGGGGCACGGTTACGCGCCAGGCGGCGGGGGCTGCGGTAGGCACGAAGCCGGCGCGTACCAGCGCCCGGCGCGTCCAGAATGCGGCCGCGCCCTCGCCAATTAGCTGCACAGCCGGGCCGGTAGGTGCGTGCAGGTCGAAGGTGCCGGTGGTGGGGTCGAAGGTCAGGCCATCGCGGTAGAAGGCGGCGGCGAACGCCCCGCTGAGGACCAGATCTTCGGGCGTGCCGGTCAGCAGCTCGCCGGTAGCGGGCAGCAGCCACACGCGGTCGGCGGCCTGCAGGGCCAGGTCCAGCTCGTGGGTGGAGAGTAGAATGGCCTTGCCGGTGCTGCGGGCCAGCTGGTGTAGCAGCCGCATGAGGGCCACGCGGTTGGGCAGGTCGAGGTGGGCGGTGGGCTCGTCGAGCAGGATGATGGGCGTATCCTGCGCCAGGGCGCGGGCCAGCATCACCTTCTGCCGCTCGCCATCACTGAGCTCGCCCATCGGCCGGGCGGCAAATGCGGTGGTGTCGGTGGCGGCCAGGGCCGCCCGCACCCGGTCGTGGTCGTGCGCCGTGAGCCCCCCCAGCCAGTTGGTGTGGGGATGCCGTCCCAGGCGTACCAGCTCCTGCACGGTGAGGGTGCCGGCCTCGGGGCGTTCGGTGAGTACAATGCTAAGCTGACGGGCGCGGTCGGCGGCGCTCAGACTGCTCAGGGAGGCGCCGCCCACATCAAGCCGCCCGGCCAGCGGGGGCTGCAGGCCGGCCAGCGTGCGCAGCAAGGTCGATTTGCCGGCGCCGTTGGGCCCGAGCAGGCATACCAGCTCGCCGGGCCATAACGCCAGGCTTAGGGGGCCGGCCACGGTGCGCGAAGCACTTCGGCTGTGGAGATAACCAACGGCCAGCTCCTCGGCGCGTAGCAAGGGTGGGGCGCTGCTCACGAGAAAGAACGGCGAATATTCCGGCCGCGCAGCACCACCCACAGCACCACCGGCGCGCCGAGGAGCGAAGTTACTACGTTGATGGGGAGGGTCGTCTGGCTGCCGGGGAGTTGGGCCAGGCAGTCGCAGCCCAGCAGCAGGGCGGCCCCCACCAGGCCGGTGCCGGGTAGCAGCAGGCGGTGGTCGGCGGTGCGGAGTAGGGCGCGGGTGAGGTGGGGCACGGCGAGGCCCACAAAGCCGATCGGCCCGCAAAAGGCCGTGATGCCGCCCGCCAGCAGGCTGGTGCCGGCAATGATGAGCGTGCGCGAGCGCCGCACGTTCAGCCCCATGCTGCGGGCGTAATTTTCACCCAATAGCAACGCATTCAGTGGTTTGGCCGAGGCGAAGGCCAGCAGCAGCCCGCCGCCCACTACGCTGGCCAAGACGGCCAGGTGCCTGCCGCTGACCCCGCCCAGGGCTCCGAACGTCCACAATAAGTATTCCTGAATCTGATCCGGGGCGCTGAAGTATTGCCACAGGCTGACCACCGCGCCGGTCACGCTGGCAATCATCAGTCCCACGATGAGCATCACCACGTTATCGCGCACCCGGGCCGAGAGAATCAGCACCAGACCCATGACCAGGGCCGCGCCCGTCGTGGCCGCCAGCACCAGCGCCCAGCTGCCGCCCAGGCCCAGTTGCCGCACGGCAAAGCCGCCCGCCGCGCTGCCGCCCGCCAGCATCACCAGGGCCACGCCTAGGCCGGCGCCCGCCGTCAGGCCTAGCACCGAAGGGCCGGCCAGCGGGTTACGAAACAGCGTCTGCATCTGCAGGCCGCTCACCGCCAGGCCACTGCCGGCGGCCACCGCCGTGAGGGCTTTGGGTAGGCGGATTTGGTTGATGATGAAGCTGGTGGCAGCGTCGGTGCTGCCGGCAGGACCGAGCAGCAGGCGCACCACCGTTGGTAACGGGATGCGCACCGGCCCCAGCGCGACGTCGAGCACGAAGGCCAGCAGGACCAGTAAGCCCAGCGCCAGCAGCATGGGTAACGGCGGCCGGTCGGTCAGGATGGCGGGCGCCACTTCGGAACGGGCCGTCATCAGTGCAGGGGTTGGTAATAGGTGAGTACCGCGCCGGGCAGCAGCTCGGGGTGGAGGATTTTAATGAGGTCGGCCAGAATCAAATCCGGGTGGACCGCCCCGGATTCCCAGTAGTCGTTGGAGCCCTGGGCGTTGGTACGGCGGTTGTTGTTGAAAACCCGGCCGGTTTGGAACGGAGCAAACGCGGCGTAGCGGGCATCTTGGGCCAGCAGGGCCGCTTTGGAGGTCACCGAGCCGGTTTGCAGCCAGAATTCGGCCGTGAGCGCCACCGGCGCCACCGCCTCGAACGAGAGCGGGAGGCTTCCGCCGCCCGGCGCTTTAATCCGGTCCCAGTGGTAGGTGCTGCCGGCGTCGCGCAGAAACTGCGCCATGTAGCTGTCGGCATCGGGCACGTACCACACGTCTTTGAAGGGCAGGCCCACGACCACGACGGGGCGGCGGGCGGCCGTTTGGGCCAGGGCGGCCAGGTGCTGGTAGGCCCGCGCCATTTGCCCGAACTGCTGGTTTACCAGCGCTTCTTTGTTGAGCAGGATCGCCATTACCTTCACCCACTCGGCACGGGCCAGGGGCGTGGTTTCGACCCATTCGGAGTTAATCATGACCGGAATGCCGGCCGCGCTCAGCGTTGGGAAGCGGCCGAGGCCCTCGCCGGGTCCGCCGGTGGTCATCACCAGATCGGGGTGGTGGGCCACCAGCAGCTCGTTGTTCAGCGCCGCGCCCTGGCCGGCTTCAAACACTTGCCCCGCCGCAATGCGCTGCCGCACTCGCGCCGCTGAAACGTACTTAAAACTGCCCACGCCCACGAGAATATCCGCCGCACCCAAATAATCAGCCAGCGCCACGTGCATCGACGACAAGCCAACCAGGCTGCGAATGGGCGTGGCCACAACGCGGGCATCGGGGTAGCCGGGCGGGCGGGCCGCGCCCCGGGGCACCAGCAGGTAGCGCGTAGCCACCGCCTTGGGCTCGAAGGGATTGCGAATGGTGAGTACCTTGTAGTTACTCACGTATTCAATAGTGAAGCCCCGGGCGTATTGCACCGTGGTGCGGGCGCTGACCGGCAGGCGGGCCGTAGGGGAGGCCGGGCGTAAAGCCTGCTTCGGAATGTTGCTCCTGGCCTGACTAAGGCCGCTTAAGCTACTGATCAGTAGTAGGATCAGCAGGAAAATCCGCCGGCCTGAAAAACGAAAAAATATGTCCCCGGCCGAGCCGGGGTGCTGCAAAAGCTGAGACATGGGACGACGCGCTTTTCTGCCGAAAGCTCTGTGACTGAATGGCGCAGGGGCAGGTCTTCTGACTTCCCCCCGGCCGACGGCCTTCCCATTCCCGGGGGAACAGTGGCGCCACGTATCGGCCGGCTGGTGAATGGGGTTACAGCAGCGGAGACTGTCCCGGATTTACACCGGCTTCCCTTTTAAAGTCGCCCCGCACCGCGGCGGCGACTACCCTTGCCAGGCAAAGGTAGCCACGCTGGGCGCCCCACCGGACTTCAGGCTTGCACTGCCGCGCGCACGAAAGCGACTCGCGCCGCCACCGGGGCCCGGGGCAGGGCCAGAATCTCAAATCCCAGCCGCTCGTAAGTGCGCCGCAGGGCCTCGTGCAGCGCGGCGGCTTCGGCCACGGTCTGCCAGCGCTCGGGGTCATTGACGTAGATTTCGGGCCAGGGCGGGGCCAGAAAAACGCGCCGGTGGTAGGGATAGTCGGCCACGGCCCGGTAGTAGGCCGGCGTAATGGGCAGGCCGGCCACGTCGAGGTAGGCGATGAGATCGGGCAGGCCGCGGTCGAAGAACGTGATGCCGCCGCGCCGGATTGCCGCCGCGTGCTGGGCCACCATGCGGGGCCGCGCCAGCTCGGCAAAGCCGGCCAGGTCGCGCCAGGGCAGCCGGGCCGAGCCTAGGGCCACCTGCTCGCGGATGAGTTGGCGCGAAACCTCGTCGGCGCCGGCGAAGCCCACGCCGCGCAGGGCCGTGAGCAGCGTAGTTTTGCCCGCGCCGGGGCCACCCGAAATCAGATAAAGAGCCATTCGTTCTTTCCGGAGCTATTCTACAAAAGTATTCCCCGTGTCTTCCCCCACCGCCAAGTCCCAGTTTCTCATTGCCGCGCCCAGCAGCGGCAGCGGCAAAACGACCCTCACCCTGGGCCTGCTGCGCGCCCTGGCCCGGCGCGGGCTGGTGGTGCAGCCCTTCAAGTGCGGCCCCGATTATCTCGATACGTACCACCACAGCCAGGCGGCCGGCCGGCCCAGCCTTAACCTCGACCTGTTCATGGCCGCCCCGGCGCACGCACAGGCTACCTACGCCCGGGCCGTGCAGGCGGCCGACGTGGCCGTGGTGGAGGGCGTGATGGGCCTTTTCGACGGAGCCGACCGCATGCGGGGCAGCAGCGCCGCCGTGGCTGAGCTACTCGACCTGCCGGTCATCTTGGTTATCAATGCCAAAGCCATGGCTTACTCGGTGGCGCCGCTGCTGTTTGGGTTCAAGAATTTTCATCCCGGCATCCGGCTGATGGGGGCCATTTTTAACTTTGTGAATACGGCTTCGCACTACCAGTTTCTGCGCGAAGCCTGCGAGGATGTGGGCGTGGAAGCCTTGGGCTACGTGCCCACCACGCCGGCCGTCGTCATTCCGTCGCGTCATCTGGGCCTGTCCATTGCCGCCGAAGTGCATCAGGAAGCCGTGGTGGAAGCCCTGGCTGACCTGCTGCCCCGCACCGTGGACCTCGACCGGCTGCTGGCTCTCACCCGGCAGCCGGCGCCGGCGGCCGGCCCGGCTGCGTCCGGGCTGGCCGGGACGGGCCCGGTTCGCCGCCGTATTGCCGTGGCCCGCGATGCGGCGTTCGTCTTCACCTACTTTCAGAACCTGCTGTTGCTGAGCGAGTTCGGCGAGATCACCTACTTCAGCCCGATGAGCGACGCGGCCCTCCCGCCCGGCACCGATTTTCTGTACCTGCCCGGCGGCTACCCCGAGCTTTACGCGGCGGCCCTGAGCCAGAATGAGGGAATGCGCGCCAGCGTGCGGGCGTACTGCGAAAACGGCGGCGCGGCCTTCGCCGAGTGCGGGGGGCTGATGTACCTGGGCCGCGGCCTGACCGACGCCGAAGGCCAGACGTTCCCGATGGCGGGCGTTTTGCCCTGCTCGACTTCGATGGAAAAAGCCCGCTTGACGCTGGGCTACCGGCAAATCAGCTGGCGCGGCCGGCTGCTGAAAGGCCACGAATTTCATTATTCCCATTTGCAGGATGAGGGGCTGAGCGTCGAGCCGGCCGCCATTACCAGCGCCCGGGATTCGCCCGTGTCGGTGCAGCTCTACCGGCAGCACAACGTGCTGGCGACCTACGTGCACCTGTACTGGGGCGACGATCCGGCGCTGGCCGCGCAGCTGTTGGGCCCGGCGGGCTGAGCTCAGTCCGCCGCCCGCCGGCGCCAGTACAGCCAACCCACGATCCCGGCCACCACTACGGCGCACACCGCGTGATTGAGCCGGGCTACGCGGTTGATCTCAGTGGTCGCCAGCGGTCGCGGATTCTTGCCGATGTAGGGCTTTGGCACCAGCTGCCCGTGGTAGTAGTTGGGGCCGCCAAAACGGCAGTCGAGGACGCCGGCCAGGGCGGCTTCGGGGTAGCCGGCGTTGGGGCTTTTGTGCTGATTGCCGTAGGTGAACAGGAAGCGGAAGCCGCGACTGCTGCCGCCCAGCAGCGCCAGCAGCCCGCCCGTGAGGCGGGCCGGCACGAGGTTGGCCACGTCGTCGAGGCGGGCGGCGAACTTGCCGAACTGCTCGTAGCGCGGGTTGCGGTAGCCTACCATCGAGTCGAGGGTGTTCACCATTTTGTAGGCCATCAGGCCCGGTACGCCGGCCAGGGCGTAGTAGAGCAGAGGCGCGACCACGCCGTCGCTCAGGTTTTCGGCCAGGCTTTCGAGCACGGCGGTGCGAATCTGCTGCGCATCGAGCTCGGCCGTATCGCGCCCCACGATGCGGGCCAGCTGGCGGCGGCCGGCGGCCAGCCCGTCCCGTTCGAGGACGTCGAAGACCGCCCGGCCCTCGCGAACCAGGCCCGTATTGGCCAGGCCGTAAAACACCCACAGGCTGCCCGCCGTCAAGCCAACTACGGGTGGAAGTCGACGTAAAGTCTTGTCCAGCAATATAAATACGCCAAAGCAGCTGCTCACCAGTCCGCCGGCCAGGAGGCTGCCTTTAAGGAAGCGATGGGCGCCGTGGTTGAGCCGGCGCTCGCCGGCGGCGATGAGGTTGCCGTAGGTGCGCACGGGATGTGGCCAGCCCTCGGGGTCGGCCAGCAGCAGGTCGAGGGCGTAGCCGACGACCAGCGGGGCGGCTAAGCGGGTGAAGCGGTCCATTCGTGCAGGGCGTTGAGAAGGAGTTGATTATCGGCCGGCGGGCGGGTGCTCACCCGGAAATGGCTTGGGCTCAGGCCCCGAAAGTTGGCCGCGTCCCGAATCAGCAGGCCGTGGCGGGTCAGCAGCCAGCGCTTGAGGTCGGCAGCGGTGCCGTGGCGCAGTTGGGCCAAAAAATAATGCGTGTGGCTGGGTTCAATAGTCAGCCCGTCATTTTGCGCCAGCTGCGCGGCGAAGGCGGCGCTGTCGGCGAGCAGCCGGGCGGTGGGCGGCTGCACGGTGGCGAAGTGCTCGAAGATGAAGTGCCCAGCGGCGGCGGCCAGGGCGTTCACCATCCAGGGCGCTTTACCGTGGGTGAGCCGTGCGATGAGCTTTTCGGGGGCCACCACGTAGCCTAGGCGCAGGCCCGGAATCGCGTAAGCCTTGGTCATCGAGCGCATAATCAACAGATTATCAAACTCCCCCACCAGCGGTAGCGCCGTGCTGACGCTGGTGGTAAACTCAATAAACGCTTCGTCGAGCACGAACACGGTGCCGGGGGAGCGAGTGAGCAGCGCCCGCAGCGCCGGTTCCCGCAGCACGCGGCCCGTCGGATTGTTCGGATTACAGATAAACACCAGCCCCGCCGCCAGCGCTGGTGCCGATTCTAGCTTGTCCCAGCCCCGAAAGCTGAGCCGATGGTCGTGCAGCCGGGCGGCGTCCTCGTACTCGGCAAACGCGGGCGTGAAAATGGTAGTCTGCGCCCCGGCCCAGGCCTGGGCCACGAGGTAGATGCTTTCGGTGGTCCCGCTGCTCATCAACACCTGGGCCGGCCGTACGCCGTGGTGGGCAGCCACCCGCGCGGCCAGGCTCTCGGCCAGAACCTCGGGGTAGCGGTTCACGGTGGCCCACTGGTCGAAAACGTACTCCTTCAGCCCCGCCGGCTCGCCGCCGTACCACACGTTGGTACTGAAATCGGCGATGATCTTTTGGGAATGACGGTAGCCGTCGTCACCGTGTCCGTGCAGCATTGGGTCGTATTTGGGGTTGAAAAAAGGGCGGATGCGTCGGAATTAAAGCCGCTGGGAGCCGTCGGGCAGCTCGTTCGGCCGGCAGCTCGTGCTTTTCAAACCTGCATCGCCGCGTAGATCTGCGGCAGGTCCACGTTCGCCCGGATAAGTGCTGCCAGCCGGTCGTACTGCTCGTTTTTGAAGGTGGCAAAATCGACCGGCGCGCGGGCCGGGCGGTCGGTGTAGGGGGCCAGCAACGCGTCGATTACGGCCGGGTTGTCGAGGATGCCGTGCAAGTAGGTGCCCCAGCAGCGGGGGCCGGCGTAGTAGCCATCGGGGGTGCCGTCGTCGAGAGTGGTCAAGGGCTGGAGTGGGCCGTCGGTTACGGTGTGGCCCATGTGAATTTCGTAGCCCCGGCAGTCGGCGGTGGGGCCGGCGAGGAAGGCGAATTGCCGTTGGCGGGTGGTTTTTTCGCCTTGCAGCACCGTGCGCACGGGCAGCAGACCCAGGCCGGTGGCGGCGGGCACGGCGCTTTCTACCCCGTCGGGATCTTCTACCGAGCGGCCCAGCATCTGGTAGCCGCCGCAGATGCCAATCACAGTTTTGCCCGCCCGGTGGGCCTGCCCGATGACGGCGCCCAGGCCGGTGGCCTTCAGCGCCAGTAGGTCGGCGATGGTATTTTTGCTGCCGGGCAGAATGATGACATCGGCCTGTTGCAGGTCGGCGGCTTCGCGGGTGAAAAACAAGTGGACCCGCGGGTCGTGACTCAGGGCATCGAAATCGGTGAAGTTCGAGAGCCGGCCGAGCAGCACCACGGCCACGTTCACGCGGTCGGCGGGCCCGGCGGCGCGGGGCTTGCGGGCCAGGGCCACAGAGTCTTCCTCCTCCACAAAAATGTCGCGGAAGTAGGGCAGCACGCCCACCACGGGCACGCCGGTCAGGTCGGCCAATTGCCGGCGGCCGTCCTCAAACAGCCGCGCATCGCCCCGAAACTTATTGATGATGATGCCTTTGATGCAGGCTTTTTCCGCCGGTTCGAGCAGGGCCAGCGTGCCGTAGACGCTGCCGAAAACCCCGCCGCGGTCGATGTCGGCAATCAGGTACGTGGCTGCCCCGGCGTGGCGGGCCATGCGCAGGTTGGTAATATCGCGGCGCTTGAGGTTTAATTCTGAAATGCTACCGGCGCCTTCCAGCACCACGGGCGAGAAGCGGGCCGCCAGCCGGTCGTAGGCCTGGGTGGCGGCGGCGAACAGCTCCTGCCGGTCGTTTTCCCGGAAGTACTCGTAGGCCGACTGCGTGCCCAGCGGCCGGCCATTCACCACCACCTGCGAGGTCTGGTCGGACGTGGGCTTGAGCAGCACGGGGTTCATATCGACGTGGCAGGCGATGCCGGCGGCTTCGGCCTGTACGGCCTGCGCCCGGCCGATTTCCAGGCCTTCGGGCGTGGCGTAGCTGTTCAGGGACATGTTCTGCGCCTTGAACGGCGCCGGCCGGTAGCCATCCTGCTTAAAAATCCGACAAAACCCCGCCGTGATAATGCTCTTGCCCACGTCGGAAGCTGTGCCGACAAACATAATGGAACGCAGCATAAAAGGGGGTAGAAGGGAATAATTGCGGTTAGGTACTCAACCTATCTGGCAGCCTGAAAACGTCAGTTTCGGCAGCGGCAACAGCTTCTCAGCCGCTGCCAGAGCTACGCATCGCGCAACAGCCGGGGATCATTAGGCTGCAAACCTACGGCCCGATTGGGCCGCAAGGGCTAACTGAGGGGCGGGTGGAAACCTATTCCCGCCCGGTTTCAGCGGCCGCGGCCACCGGGGGCCAGCAGTTTTCAAAGACCATCGTGCTCAGCTCCCGGCGGGTGTCCCAGCCCTCGGTTTCGAGCATGGGGCGGGGGTAAAATGCTTCCACGTGCCCCAGGCACAGAATGGCGACTGGTTGGGCCCCGACCGGCATTTGCAGGGTAATGCGCAGCTGCTCGGGGTCGAAGAGCGACACCCAGCCCATGCCCAGGCCTTCGGCGCGGGCGGCCAGCCAGAGGTTCTGAATGGCGCAGGCCACCGAGGCCAGGTCCATTTCGGGCAGCGTGCGGCGGCCGAAGATGTGCTCCTCGCGCCGGTCCGTCAGGGCTACTACCAGCAGCTCGCCGCACTCGCGGATACCTTCCACTTTCAGCCGCATAAACTCCTGGTCGCGCTCGGCCAGCGCCGTGGCCGTGGCCCGGCGCTCCTGGTCCACGAGCTGGTGCAGGGTCGTGCGCAGGGCCGGGTCGGTGATGCGCAGGAAGCGCCAGGGCTGCATAAAGCCCACGCTCGGGGCGTAGTGGGCGGCCAGCAGTAGCCGTTGCAAAATCTCCGGCGCCACCGGATCGGGCAGGAAATGGCGGATGTCGCGGCGTTCCGCAATCGTGCGGTACACGGCGGCAATTTCCGCAGGAGTGAACTGATGCTGATTCATAGCGGGAGTGGCGGAGAAAACGGGTAGTGGCGCCCCCAAATTCTGGGCCGGCGGCGGGTGGGACGGGGCCGCAAAGATGCGCCGGGCTGCCCGTCCGCCACCCGGCGCTACCAGGCTGGATACTAAGCGGGAAGCTGCGATTTTCCCGGAAATGTTAAATCCGAAGCTCCGCCGTTAAATGGGGAATTCTTTAACCAGCCGCCGGGGCGAATTGTTGGTTCCCGGCAAACATACCTCTTTCCAGATTGTACCTTCCGCATCGGACGCGCCGGGCGGGGCAATTCTGCACCGGACCATTAACCGGAATAATACCATCAGCCGGGTCGGGCGGACCCTTCTTTTTTCAGCATCATGCGTGAAATCAAACGCCAACGGGTGACGCGGGCCGATGGCAAAGCCATCAACCTGGTGCAGCGCCGGGGCCATTTGTCCTACTGCTACAACGCCTGCTGCTGCGGGCGGGTCGACCGGGGCTACCCGGCCGTGCCCGTGGATTTGTACAAAAGCGAATGGCTGCGGCGCAAACTCCGCAACGTGGTCCACATGACCAAAGGCGGCTGCCTCGGCCCCTGCACCCTGGCCAACGTGGTGACCCTGTTGTTCGACGGGCGCTCGACCTGGTTTCACTCCATCAACAGCGAGTGGCAGGTGCTGGCATTATTTGATTATATCGACACCCTGGTGGCGGCCGATGGCTACCTGGCGCCGCCCGCCGAGCTGGCGGAGTACGTCTTTCAGTTCTACAGCTGGAATGGGGGCGAAGGGGCCGCGGCACGCGCCACGCCGACCCCCGGCGCGGGCGCGGGCATCGCCTTCCTGACCCACGCCGATACGGACCTGCTCACCCTGCACCGCAGCTTGCAGGAGCTGCCCGATGATTTCCCCAAAACGGTTGGCATCAACCTGCTGGCCATTAAAACCGAAGCCCACATGGCCCAGCTGCTCGATGGTGAGTTGGGGGCGGCGCGGGTGATTGTGCTGCGCATTCTGGGGCGGCCGAGCAGCATTCCGGGCTTCAGCGAGCTGGTGCGGCGGGCCCAGGCGCAGGGGCAGCACCTGCTGGTCATCAGCGGCGCGGGCGATCTGAACCCGGAGTACGCGGCGGTTTCTACGGTGTCGCCGGCCGTGCTGCACGAGGCGCTGGCCTACCTGCAGGCCGGCGGCTACGCCAACCTCACGGCCCTGCTGTATTTCCTGGCCGACCACCTGCTCATGACCGGCTTTGGTTACGAGCCGCCGGCCACGCTACCCGAGCACGGCATCTACCACCCGGATTTGCCCGAAAACGCCGACCTGGCCGACTGGCTCCGCCTGCGCGATCCGGCCCGGCCGAGCGCGGGTATCCTCTTTTACCGGGCGCACTGGGTCAGCGGCAACACGGCCTTCGTGGATGCCCTGGTGCGGGAGCTGGACGCCCGCCACGTAAACGCGCTACCGGTGTACACAGCCTCGCTCCGGGCTGTGGAGGCGGCCTCGGGCTGGCCGTGCGCCTTCGGCTTTTTTCGGGGCGAGGGTGGGCCGCTGATCGACGTGCTGGTGAACACGGTATCGTTCGCGATGAGCGACGTAAACCCCGACGGTCCCACCAGCGCGGGGTGGTCGGTGGCGGCGCTGCGGCAGCTGGATGTGCCCGTACTACAGGCCATTACCAGCGGCATGGCCCGGGAGCCGTGGGAGTCGTCGAGCCGGGGCCTGAACCCGCTGGATACGGCTATGAACGTGGCCATACCCGAGTTCGACGGCCGCATCATCACTGTGCCCATTTCGTTCAAGGAGAAAGGCCGCGACGCTGCCGGCTACGCCCCGCTGGCCGACCGCGTAGCGCGGGTGGCGGGCCTGACGGCGCGCTTCGCCCGCCTGCGGCGCCTGCCCAATTCTGGCAAGCGCATCGCCTTCGTTTTCACCAATTCCAACAGCAAGGCTTCGCAGATCGGCAACGCCGTGGGGCTGGATGCGCCGGCCTCGCTGCTCGTGCTGCTGCACGCCATGCAGGCCGAAGGCTACGAGCTCACGGACCTGCCCCTGACCGGCACCGAGCTGATTCACGAGCTGGTCGATCGCTGCTCCTACGATCAGACCTACCTCACGCCCGAGCAGCTGGGCCGGGCGCCGGGGCAGGTGTCGTTCGCGCAGTACGCCGCGTGGTTCGCCGAACTGCCCCTCGCCCTGCAAACCAAAATGACGGAGCAGTGGGGGCCGCCGCCGGGGGCTACCTACGTGCATGACGGCCACATTGCCCTCGCCGGCCTGCCCCTGGGCAATGCATTGGTGGTGCTGCAGCCGCCCCGGGGCTACGGCATGGACCCCGACGCCATTTACCACCAGCCCGACCTGCCGCCCACCCATCACTATTACGCTCTGTACCGCTGGCTGCGCGATGGCTGGGGGGCCGATGCCATCGTGCACGTCGGCAAGCACGGCACGCTGGAATGGCTGCCGGGCAAGGGTATTGGCCTGTCGGAAAATTGCTTTCCGGATGCTTTTCTGGGGGATCTGCCGCTGTTTTATCCCTTCATCATTAACGATCCGGGGGAGGGCTCGCAGGCCAAGCGGCGGGCGCACGCCGTGGTGGTTGACCACCTCACGCCGCCTATGACCACGGCCGACAGCTACGGCGAGCTGGCCCAGCTTACCCAGTTGGTCGATGAGTATTACCAGGTTGAAGCCCTCGACCCGGCCAAGCTGCCGCTGCTGCAACGCCAGATCTGGGACCTGGTGAAGCAGACCAATCTCGACAAAGACCTGGCCGTGATGCTGCGCCGCGACCACGGCGACCACGTGCACGACTGGGACGACGAGCTTTCGCCCGAAGGCGTGCCCCTGGGCCTGGCCGAAATGGACGGCAAAGACGTGGCCCACCTCATCGAGGACATCGACGGCTACCTCTGCGAGTTGGGGGCGGCCCAGATCCGCAACGGCCTGCACATTCTCGGGCAAGCCCCGGTGGAGGAAGCGCTGGTTGATATGATTCAGGCCCTGACCCGTTTGCCCAATATTGGGGTGCCGGGGCTGCCGGCCGGGCTGGCGGCCCTGTTCGGCTTCGAGCTCGATGAGCTGCTGACGGACAAGGGGGCGAAGCTGGCCGGGGCCGCGCCGGCCGCCTTCGTGGCGCTGGCCGGGCGGCCCGTGGTGACGGGCGCCGACGCGCTCGAAGTGCTCGATGAGCTGATCCGGCACCTGCTGCTGGCGTGGCAGCAGCAGCGCTTCCGCCCCGAGCGGCTGGATCAGGTGCTGTTTGAAACCCTAGGCCAGCTGCCGGCTAGTCCTGGACTGGCGGCCGTGCGGCAAACCCTGACCTTCGTGGGCCAGCAGCTGCTGCCGAATCTGGCCCAGACCTACGACGAAGTGGCCAACCTGCTGCACGGCCTCTCGGGCGGTTACGTACCGGCCGGCCCCAGCGGCGCGCCCACCCGAGGCATGGCCCACATCCTGCCCACCGGCCGCAATTTCTACGCCGTTGACCCCCGGGCTTTGCCCTCGCAGGCAGCCTGGGAAGTGGGACAGCAGCTGGCCCGCGAGGTGCTGGACCGCCATTGGAAAGAAACCGGCCGCTACCCCGAAAGCGTGGGCATGAGCGTGTGGGGCACCAGCGCTATGCGCACCCACGGCGATGACGTGGCCGAAATTCTGGCTCTGCTGGGCGTGCGCCCGGTGTGGCAGCCGCAGAGCCGCCGGGTGGTGGGTGTGGAAGTTGTGCCCCTGGCTGCCCTGGGCCGCCCGCGCATCGACGTGACGACGCGCATCAGCGGCTTTTTTCGCGACGCTTTTCCCCACCTCATCGAGCTGCTCGACGATGCCGTGCAGCTGGTGCTGGTCCTGGATGAGCCGTTGGAGCAGAACTTCGTGCGCAAGCATTACCTGCGCGATCTGGCCGAATTGCAGGCCCAGGAAATGCCCATCGAGGAAGCCGAGGAGCGCGCCGGCTACCGCATTTTCGGGGCGGCGCCCGGTAGCTACGGCGCCGGTATTCTGCCCCTGATCAATGAAAAAAACTGGCACGCCGACGCCGACTTTGCCCTGGCCTACGTGAACTGGGGCGGCTACGCCTACACCCGCAGCGCGAGCGGCACGGAGGCTCGCACCGAGTTTCGGCAGCGGCTGGCGGGGGTGGAGGTGGCGCTGCACAACCAGGACAACCGCGAGCACGACATCTTCGATAGTGATGATTACCTACAGTTTCACGGTGGTATGATCGCCACTATCCGTAGCCTCACCGGCCAGCAGCCCAAGCATTATTTCGGCGATACCCAGAATCCCGCCCGGCCCGCCGTGCGCGATCTGAAGGAAGAAACGCTGCGGGTGTTCCGCTCCCGGGTCATCAACCCCAAGTGGCTGGAAGGCATCCGTCGCCACGGCTACAAGGGCGGCCTGGAGCTGACGGCGACCGTGGATTACCTGTTTGGCTACGACGCCACCGCCCACGTCGTGGACGATTGGATGTACGAGCAGGTGGCCGAAACCTATGCCCTCGACGCCGGCATGCAGCAATTCTTTGCCGAAAGCAACCCCTGGGCCCTCAACGCCATTGCCGAGCGCCTGCTCGAAGCCGCCACCCGGGGGATGTGGGCCGCCCCGCCGCCGGAAATACTGGCCGCCCTGCAACAGGTGTACCTGCAGAGTGAAACCCTGCTCGAAGCCCGCAACGAGTAAGAACCTTTCCGAAAAATAAGCTGAGCATGGCCATTCTCTTTTTGACCTATATCTTTTGAAATATATAGAATAGCCTCTAAGCGGACCATTTCATTATTTTTCTGACTGGTTTTTGCCCTGTGATGTAGCTTTGATCCCTAAAGTGAAGCCTGTTTATTGGGCTCCTGCTCATTTGTAATGTCATACCAACTATACTGCTCGCTACTATGCTCCGCACCAATTGGACTCTTGCCGAAGTAAATGCCATTTACCACCAGCCGGTGCTGGAACTGGTGACGCAGGCCGCCGCCGTGCACCAGCAGCACCAGGCCACCGGGGAAGTCCAGGTTTGTACCCTGCTGAGCGTTAAGACCGGGGGCTGCCCCGAAGACTGCTCCTATTGCCCCCAGGCTGCCCGCTACCACACCGGCGTGCAAGCCCACAAGCTGCTGCCTGATGCCGAAGTGCTGGATTCTGCCCGCCGGGCCAAAGACGCGGGCAGCACCCGCTTCTGCATGGGCGCCGCGTGGCGCGAAATCCGGGATAACCGCGATTTTGACCGCGTGCTGGGCATGGTCGAGCAGGTTAATGGCCTGGGACTGGAAGTGTGCTGCACCCTGGGCATGCTCAACGAGTATCAGGCCGAGCGCCTCAAGCAGGCCGGGCTCTACGCCTACAACCATAACCTCGACACCAGCGCCGCGCACTACGGCGAAATCATTACCACCCGCACCTACGACGACCGGCTCAATACCCTGGAGCACGTCCGCAAAGCCGGCATTTCGGTGTGCAGCGGCGGCATCATTGGCTTAGGCGAAACCGACGAGGACCGAATTGCCATGCTGCATACGCTGGCCACCCTGCCGGCCCACCCCGAGTCGGTACCGGTCAATGCGCTGGTGCCCGTGGCCGGCACGCCGCTGGCCGACCAGCCCCGCGTGAACGTGTGGGAAATGCTGCGCATGATTGCCACGGCTCGGATTCTGATGCCCGGCACCATGGTGCGCCTGTCGGCGGGCCGCCAGGAGATGTCCGTCACGGAACAGGCGCTCTGCTTTCTGGCCGGGGCCAATTCTATCTTCAGCGGGGAAAAACTGTTGACGACACCCAACCCCGACTTTGCCGCCGACCAGGAAATGTTTGCCCTGCTCGGCCTGAAGCCCCGCAAGTCATTCAAAGACGTACCGCAAGGGGCGGTGGTGCTAGGCCGGTCGGAGACCGTGGTGGCGTAGCGCTTGCTCGTATTCCATCGGCATGCCATCATTTTCCCTGGACCAACGCCTGGCGGCGGCCCTCACCAAACGCGAGGTCAGCGGCACGCGACGGGCGCTGGCCCCGCCAGTGGCCGGGCTGGTTGATTTTAGCTCTAACGACTACCTGGGCCTGAGCCGCCACCCAGCGCTGCAGGCGGCGCAGCAGGTGGCGGCCGCGGCTGGCAGCACCGGCAGCCGCCTGCTAACCGGCGACTCGGTGGCGGCCCAGGCACTGGAAACCCGGCTGGCCCACTTTCACCGGGCCGAGGCGGCGCTGCTTTTCAACTCCGGCTACACGGCCAATCTGGGCTTTTTCGCCACCATTCCCCAGCGCGGCGATACCATCCTGTACGACGCCGACAGTCATGCCTCGGTGAAGGAGGGCATCCACGCCAGCCCGGCCACCGCCTGGAGCTTCCGTCACCACGACCTGGCCGACCTGGAACGTAAGCTGACGCGCGCTACCGGGACCGTGTTCGTCGCCGTCGAAGCCCTGTACTCAATGGGTGGCGATATGGCCCCACTGGCCGAGCTGGCCGCTTTGTGCCAGCAGCGCGGGTTGCACTTGGTGGTGGACGAAGCACATTCCAACGGCATTTATGGGCCCCTGGGCGAAGGTCTGGTGGTGGAATTGGGGCTGGAAAACGCCGTATATGCGCGCATCCTCACCTTCGGCAAAGCGCTGGGCAGCCAGGGTGCGGCCATTGTGGGGCCCGCCGTGCTGCGCGACTACCTGGTCAATTTCTGCCGGGCATTCATCTATACCACGGCGCTCCCGCCGCTCACCATCGCCGGCCTCACTGCCGCCTACGACCTGTTGCCGGCCTTGGTGGCCGAGCGGGAAAAGCTATTTCACCTTTCTCATTATTTGAAAGTTCAGCTCCATTCTTTGCCCGGCTTGCGCGTGCCCCCCGACAGCCACATTATTCACCCCGTCTTTTTTACCCGCTGTCCGGGGCCGGAGCAGGTGCGCCAGCTGGCCGCCGCCGTCCAGGCCGCGGGCTTCGACGGGCGGGCCATCGTGGCGCCCACCGTGCCGGCCGGCACCGAACGAATGCGCCTTATCGTGCACGCATTCAATACCGAAGAGCAGATTGAAGGCCTGGCTGCGGTGCTTGCCCGGAGCGCCCGTTTCACTGCTTAAAGCAGTTTCCATCAGGCCAAAATAACGGTCATGCTCAGCTGGCGTCCTGCTATTTAAAAAGCTGTTTTTTCACGAACAGCAAGTCTATTACTCCAGGCCTTATCCAACGAGTACCCCGCCTCTGCTCAAGCCCTATATTTTCAGGTTATGGAACGTCTTTTTGTTACTGGTATCGGCACGGATGTCGGCAAAACTGTGGTTTCGGCCATTCTCACCGAAGCGCTGCGAGCCGACTACTGGAAGCCCGTACAGGCCGGTCTGGAACCGGCTACCGACGCCGAAACCGTGCGGGCGCTGGTGCAAAACCCGATCAGCCATTTTTTTCCGGAGCGGCACCGGCTGCAAATGCCCGCCTCGCCGCACCAGGCCGCCGCAGCTGAAGGCCTGACCATCCGGCCCCAGGATTTTGAGCTGCCGGCCACGGCCAACCATCTGGTGGTGGAAGGGGCGGGCGGGCTATTGGTTCCGCTGGCTCCCGGTTTTCTGCTGGCCGATTTGCTGGTGCAGCTCGACCTGGCAGTCATCGTGGTGTCGCGGCATTACCTGGGCAGCATCAACCACACCCTGCTGACT
Organism: Hymenobacter sp.; assembly: GCA_043780755.1. GTDB lineage: Bacteria > Bacteroidota > Bacteroidia > Cytophagales > Hymenobacteraceae > Hymenobacter. The sequence goes on along the minus strand of JAYWCH010000123.1, from coordinate 234 downwards.
CTGGAAGCGCTGCACGCCCGGGGCGTGCGGGTGCGCGGGCTGGTTTTCAACGGCGACCCTGCGCCCGCTACCGAGCAGTTTATCAGCCAACACACGGCAGTCCCCGTGCTCCCGCCTTTGCGGGTCGAGGCGACGGTTTCGCCCGAAATGGTAACCCGGTATGCGGCCGGGTTCCGGGCGTGGTTCGAGCAGTCGTGGCAAACTACTCCCACGCCTTCCGCCCGAGTTTTATCC
>JAYWCH010000122.1:0-3346 GCA_043780755.1 Hymenobacter sp. | reverse complement strand
GTCGGGGCCAAAGTCGATTTGCCAACCATCATCTTTGCCCAGGGCAAAGCCAGCCTGCTCGGCTCGTCCTACACCGAGCTGAACCGCCTTGCTATTGCCTTGCAGGCCAGTCCGACCACCGAAGTGCGCCTCGAAGGCCACACGTCCAACGAACCTCCGGCCGACAAAAACCAGCAGCTTTCCGAAGACCGGGTGGCCGAGGTCAAGCGCTACCTCGTGGGCCGGGGCGTGGATGAGAAGCGCATTACCACCGTGGGCTTTGGCGGCTCGAAACCCCGTTATTCCAACGACCGCGAAGAAACCCGCCGCCTGAACCGCCGTGTGGAGCTGGTGATCGTGAAATGAGGGCCACCATTCTTTCGGAAAGCCATCTGTCCGGCCTGCCTTCCGCTTCCGGAGTGGAGATTATCGGGGCTACGGCCTACGTCATCGGCGACGATTCGCCCTTTCTGCACTTGCTGGACGCGGCCACGCTGGCGCCCACGGGTCGGGTACGCCTCCTGGCTCCCGAGCCGGCCGAGGTCGCCCGCTTGCCCAAGTCCGCCAAGCCCGACCTGGAATGCATGACCGCCCTGCGCTGGCCCGATGGCCGGCCCGGCCTGCTGGTGCTGGGCTCGGGCAGCGGCCCCAACCGGGCCCGGGGCTGGTTTGTGCCCACCGCCGCGCCGGTGCCCGAAGCCCTGAATCTGGCGCCGATCTACGCTTTGTTGCAGCCCCATCTGCCGGCCGGTGTGGTCCTCAATCTGGAAGCGGCGGCCAGCTCGGCCCGTGAGCTGCTGCTGTTCCAGCGCACCGTGGGGCGTGCCGATGCGGCCATTTTATTCAGCTTGCCGCTGGCCGATACCCTGACTTTTATGCTGGATAATGGCGGGGCCGCGCCCCCGGTGGTGCGGGCGCGGCTGTTTCAGCTACCGGTTATTGCGGGCTGCCCGGCGGGGTTTTCCGGCGCTACGTTCGTCGATGATCAGCTTTTCGTCACCGCCTCGGTGGAAGATACCGCCGATGCCGTACTCGACGGGCCGGTGCTGGGCTCGTTCATCGGATTGGTGGATCTGACGACGTGCGCGGCCACTTTCGCCCGGCTGGTCTGGGCCGACGGGCGGGCCTACCACGGCAAAGTGGAAGGGCTGGCCGGGCGGCGCGCCCCGGCCTCCGGTACCTGGGAGCTGCTGCTTGTGACCGACGACGACGCCGGCGGCAGCACCGCCGTAGTGGCTGAGCTGACCGGTATCCTGGGATTCGGGGCGGGCTAAAAATCTGGTGCTACTTTAAGAAGAATAAAACGCACGTCCGGATTGCGTGTAGATTTGTTAGTGATCGGGGCGGTAGCAGTTCACATTTGCCTTTTCCTTCCTAGTTCCATGAATTTGCTTCCCCGTAACCAGGAGACGCTTTACTTTCAGAGTCTTGCGGGAAAGATGTTCTCCCATCCCGCCGGCTTCGTGCGGCTGGTATGGAGTGCCGAGCGCCTGCCGATTGAAACAATCAAGATCTTTTATGAGCAGGCGCTGGCGCTGCTGCTCAATTCCGGCGCCCACAAGATTTTATCCGATCACGGGCAGCGCCTGCCCTTGATCAACCTGACTCAGCAGTGGATCACTGAAAACTGGGTGCCGCGGGCCATGAGTCTGGCCCGCACCCACCACTGCGCCATTGTGGAGGGCGCCAATCCCATACACCGGCTGGCCATTCAGTCGGTGGTTAGCTCGGCACCCAAGGACTTTATTTTCCAGCGCTTCACCAGCGTCGAAGCCGCCGAAGCTTGGCTGGGCAGCATTCGCACCTGATACCTGGTGCTACGCCATAAGTTGCTCAGGTCGTAGGAAAGCAGCTTTTGTAGCTGTCGAAACTGCCGTTTCCCGGCCCAGGTATTCCAGGGCCTGATGAAGCTGTTTAGAAAGTCGAAAAATTTGTCATTTTCTATCTGTCATCCTGAGCAGAGCGAAGGACCTGATCACGGCTGAGCGATCGTTGGTCAGCCGTGATCAGGTCCTTCGCTCTGCTCAGAATGACAAACGTTTTAAAAGACGACTTCTATACAGCTCAAATGTCAGCCTATATGCTCCTTAAAATAATTGAAGGAGGATAGCGAAAACGAACATTAGAGCAGATTCCAGATTTGTATTCATTTTCTCGTTTCCCGCAGGCCCCACCCCCCCGGCCCCCACTCCGAAGCGGAGAGGGGGAGCCTGACGGGGCCAACGGGTACAACAGCAACCTGGAAACTGCTGTAAGTCTATAGCGTTGCCATTTTGCCGGATAATACCCTGTCAGTCATAGTGGTGAATAGGGGAGCTGGTCAGTTACGCGGTTGAGCCGGAGGTTTCTCCCTATTTGTTTCGCAACAATCCCTATTGGATAGGCAGCCCTTGATTGTGGGAAAGGGCTCCGCCGGGCTAGCCAATCAGCACGTCATTACGCCTTGGATGCGGTCCCGAATACATCAGGCCGGGCGTAGTGGCCGGTTACGTCCATTGTCAGGTACTCCTCGGTGATGCGCGCCAGGTTGATTTCTGCCGTCAGAATAATTTCCTCGTCGTACACCGGGCCGGCCAGCAGGGTGCCGTCGGGGCCAATGATGACGCTGCCGCCGCGCAGCACCAGCGCATCGGGGTGGCCGGCCAGTTCGCCGGCGGGCTCCAGCTCGGGGGGGAGGTCGCGGGTGTGCATGATGGCCCCGGCGGCCACCACGAAGCAGCGGCCTTCAAACGCATAGTGGCGGCTGGCCACCAGGTTCATTTCCTTGACATGCGGCCAGGCCGCCACGTGGATGTCTTCGCCCGACTCGTGCAGGCGCTGGCGGGCCGGGGCCATCCAGTGCTCCCAGCAGATGAGGCCGCCTACCCGGCCCGCAACGGTGTTCACGGCGCGCAGACTCTGCCCGTCGCCCTGGCCCCAGACGAGGCGCTCGGTGTAGGTCGGGATCAGCTTGCGGTGTACGTGGGCCAGGGTGCCGTCGGCGTCGAAGGTGAGCATGGTATTGTAGAGCGTGCCGCGACCGGGACCTTCGGCCACTCGCTCGTGCACGCTCATGTTCAGCACAACGCCGTGGGCGCGGGCGGCCGCGCCCAGCGCCTCGGTCACGGGACCGGGCACGACGACACTGTTCTCCACCAGGCGGCGGTACACCTGTTTCACGGCCGGCGAGTCCCAGAGATTCACGTCGCGGCAGCAGTCGAGCCAAGCGGGGTAGCCCGGTAGCCAGGTTTCGGGGAACACTGAGGTGGTCTAGTTAAGCAGGAGAGACTTGGGTGATATTGATAAGTTGTTGTTGGTGAAACTGATAGGGCTTCATGTAGCCAATGCTGGAGTGGCGTCGCTCGTGGTTGTAGTAGTCAAAATAGTC
>JAYWCH010000121.1:0-7500 GCA_043780755.1 Hymenobacter sp. | reverse complement strand
TGCCGATGCGGATTTACCCCGCCGTTCACTACACGATGGGCGGCCTCTGGGTCGATTACAACCTGCAAACCTCGGTGCCCGGCCTCTACGCCACGGGCGAGTGCAACTTCTCCGACCACGGCGCCAACCGCCTCGGTGCTTCGGCCCTGATGCAGGGCCTGGCCGATGGCTACTTCGTGATTCCGTACACGATTGGTGATTACCTGTCGCAGAACGCCCCCAAGCCAGTGGACGTCACGCACCCCGCCTTCGCCGAGGCGAAAGCCGGCGTGCAAGCCCGCACCGAACAGCTGCTCAACATCAAAGGCACGCGCACGCCGGATGATTTCCACAAGGCCCTGGGTCACATCATGTGGGAGTACTGCGGCATGGCCCGCAACGCCGAAGGCTTGCTGCACGCCAAAGCCGAGATTCAGCGCCTGCGCAAAGAATTCTGGAGCGATGTAAAAGTGGTCGGCAGCGGCGAAGAGCTCAACCAAACCCTGGAGAAAGCCGGCCGCGTGGCCGACTTCCTGGAGCTGGGCGAGTTGATGATTGACGACGCTCTGGACCGCAACGAGAGCTGCGGTGGTCACTTCCGCGAGGAATACCAGACGGCCGAGGGCGAAGCCCTGCGCGACGACGAGCACTTCGCCTACGTAGCGGCCTGGGAATATCAGGGTGATAACCAGCCCGAGAAGCTCAACAAGGAGGAGTTAGTATTTGATAACGTTAAGCTGACCCAGCGCAGCTACAAGTAAGCGTCACATTAAAAACTGAGAGCTGAAAGTCCGGATCTGCTGCTAATCATCTGGCACAAAGACCCGACTTTTAGCTCTCAGCTTTTGATTTTTAATCCCAAAAAACATGGCCGGACAGAGCAACGCTAAACCGATGAATCTGACCCTTAATGTGTGGCGTCAGGCAGGACGCAATACCCAGGGTAAAATTGTGGAGTACAAAGTGAAGGATATTTCGCCCGAAATGTCCTTCCTGGAAATGCTCGATGTGCTGAACGAAGACCTGCTGCGCAAAGGCGATGAGCCGGTTGCCTTCGACCACGACTGCCGCGAAGGCATCTGTGGTTCGTGCGCACTGTTTATCAACGGCCGCAGCCACGGCCCCGAAAAGGGGACGACGACCTGCCAATTGCACATGCGCAAGTTCTCGGATGGCGATACCATCACCGTCGAGCCCTGGCGCGCCAACGCTTTCCCGATTAACAAAGATCTGAGCGTAGACCGCTCAGCCTTCGACCGGATCATTCAGGCCGGCGGCTACGTGAGCGTAAACACCGGCGGGGCGCCCGACGGCAACGAGATTCCGATTCCGAAAGAAATTTCTGACCGGGCTTTCGAAGCTGCTACCTGCATTGGTTGCGGCGCCTGCGTGGCGGCCTGCAAGAATGCTTCGGCCATGCTGTTCGTATCGGCCAAAGTGTCGCAACTCGCGCTGTTGCCCCAGGGTCACGTCGAGCGCAAAACCCGCGTGGAGAACATGGTAGCGCAGATGGACCTGGAAGGTTTTGGAGCCTGCACCAACATCGGTTCGTGCGCCGCCGAGTGCCCGGTGGGCATTTCGCTGGAAAACATCGCCATCCTGAACCGCGAATTCCTGGCTGCCAAAGCGACTTCGAATAACCTGGCGTAAGTATCGTTTCTTTTTTTGTGAGAGGGCGCAACGGCTTGGTCGTTGCGCCCTTTTTTATTGGGGGGCTGCTGCCACGCACCCGCCCACTACATTCTTTATGCCCGTTCCCGCCGATCGTCGCCTGCTGCTGCTCTACGCCATCATTCTGGTTGATGTGGTGGTGGGGGCGGCGGTGGGGCCGGTAATGCCGGAATTTGTGCGGGGGCTGCGCGAACCGCAGCTGTGGCTATCGGTGGGCACGGGCGTATTTCTGGGGGTGCAGCTGTTTTCGGCCCCGCTGCTGGGGCGGCTGAGCGATGGCTACGGCCGCCGGCCCATTTTCATTTTGTCGGCCGTGGGCACTTTGCTGGCCAATGTCTTGCTGCTGCCGGTGCGGACGGGCCTGTACTTCGCCAACCGCGTATCCGACGGCCTGACCAACGGTATGTACGCCACAGCCCGCGCCGCCATCACCGATGTTTCGCCGCCCGACCGGCTGTTTCGCAACCTGGGCATTGAGGGCGCCATTATTTCCCTGGGTTTTGTGCTGGGGCCCATGGCGGCGGGAATTCTGCTCACGCTGCTGCATGTGCCGCCGGGCTTGCAGGCCGCTTACGTGGTGCGCCTGGCCGTGGTGCTGGCGGCGCTCAACGTGCTGCTGAGCATCTGGCTACCCGAAACCCACCGGCTGCGCAACGGCGTGCGCGGCGCCGAGCTACGCACCGAGCTGGCCCAGGCCATCAACCCGCTCACGCTCTGGGCACGGCTTCAGGCCAAGAATGCGACCAACCCTGGTATCCGGCGCATTGTGCTCACGCAAGTAGCGCTCACGCTCAGTCTGGGCTACTATTTTTACTTCGTGCCGTTCGTCAGCCTGGGGCCGCTGCACCTGGATGCCCGGGGTATTTCCTACCTGTTTATGTATTTCGGGGGGCTGAGCGTGGTGCTGAACTACGTATTCTACACCTACTTCGCCGACAGGCTCAACCAGCGCCGGGCCATTGTATGGCTGGCCGTGCTGGGGACGCCGGTGCTGCTCGGCTACGGCTTGGTGGGCACTTCCAAACCGGCTTTCTACGGGATGGTCACGCTGGATTGCTTCACGCTGTCGCTGATTCAGGGCTTGCTGGAAGGCCGTTTGGCCCGGCACACCACAGAGGCCGACCGGGGCGAGATCTTCGGGTTGAATCAGGCTTTTCAGGCCCTGGCCAGCTTTGCCACCGCGCTGGTTTTAGGGGGACTTTCGGTACTGGATCTGCGCCTGCCCTGGGGCTGGTTTGCGCTCTGTCTGGCGGCGGTGGCTGTCCTGGCCGCCCGCCGGGAGTCGGCGCCGGGGGCCGCCCCAATTCCCCTAATCAACTATTCAGCAGACCAAAAGACTTCGGCCCAGTGAGCAGCCGTAACCTACGGACGGGCTGGGCGGTTGTGCATCAGATTATCACTCTATTTTCCTCTTCGCATTGATCACCTTACTCGTCGGTACCAACCGGCCCGAATCCCGCGCCCGGCGCATTGCCAACTACTATCGCACCGTGCTGACCGAGTTAGGCGCCGAAAGCCAGATTCTGGATCTGGCAGAGCTGCCGGCTGATTTTACCAACACCGCCCTCTACCACAATGCCGGCAAGCACGAGGAATTCAACCGCCTGGCCACCATGCTCGACGCGGGCCATAAGCTCGTGATTATCACCTCCGAATACAACGGCTCGTTTCCCGGCGTGCTGAAATCTTTTATCGACGGCCTCCCCTACCCGGGCGGCATCTGGGGCAAAAAAGCGGCCCTCATCGGCCTGAGCAGCGGCGGGCAGGGGGGCCTGCTGGCGATGGCCCACCTCACCGATATTCTCATGTACCTGGGCACGGCGGTGCTGCCCCAGCGGGTGCGCCTGCCGTTCGTTAACAAGGATCTGAACGAGCAGGACGGGCTGAATCTGGAGCTTTCGCGCCAGCTCTTGCGGGAGCAGGCCGAGGCTCTGCTGGCTTTTTAAGCCAGTAAAGCCTCGGCCTAAACGGCCGGGGCGGCGGCCTGCCGGGCCAATACGCGCCGGAATACGATGGTCATCCCGAAGTACACCAGCGTGACGAACGGTACGGCGGCCACCGCCCAGAGCAGGATGGCGCCGAGCTCGGCCCGCCACAACAGCCGGATGACCGGCGCCCACCCTTCCCGGGCAATCAGCGCCCGGATACTGCTGACGGTGAGGCTGTCCACCTGTGCGCCCTGGCCCATCAGCCCGGCCCCGGCGCGCAGGAAAGGGATCAGCAGGGCCAGCTGAAAGATGCTCATCAGGTGGGCGGCGAGCTGCATGGCGGCCACGTTCAGGCGCAGACGCAGGGCAGTTACTATGCTCAGAAGGGTAGTGACGCCGAAGGTGGGAATCAGGCCAAAGGCCATTCCCAAACCTACCGTCAGGGCCAGCTTTTCGGGTGAAAGGCCGGCTTTGAGCAAATCAAACAGTGGGGTAATTACCCGGCGCCGCAGCCAGGACGGCGGCGGGGTAGAAACAGCGGACGGCAAAGGTTGGGTTTCGGGGAACGACATGAATAAAAACAACGGATCTACGCGCCGGCTTATCCGGCGGCCCGTACATTCGTCGGGGCTTTCCTCTTACGGTTGCGCCCCAGAATGTTGCCCTGCGGGAGTTATGACAAAGTTAGTTGCCCCAGACGAGCTACCGGATCCCTGGTGGCGCGAGCCGCTTATTTTGCTGCGGCGGACTGCCCGCGAGCTGGGCGCCAACGACCCGCTGCGGCTGGGCGCGGCCACGGCGTTTTTCACGTCGTTCGCGCTGCCGCCCATCCTCATTATTCTCGTTCAGCTGCTCAGCTCGCTCTACCCCACGTCCATTGTGCGGCTGATGCTGCTGGGGAAAATCAGTAACCTGGTGGGCGCGTCGGCGGCGGGGCTGGTAGCACAGATCGTGATGAACGTCGCCGATCCGCGCCGGAGCCGGCTGGTGACGTGGGTGGGCTTCGCCTTTCTGGTTTTCGTGGCCACGACGCTCTTTACCATCATTCAGCACTCGCTCAATCAGCTTTGGCAGATCCGGCCAAAGCGCGGCACGGGGCCGGTCCGGCAGGCCATGCAGGAACGGGTGCGCTCGATCGGCATTCTGCTGGCGACGGCGGCCTTAACGCTCCTGGCCTTCGGGGCCGATGCCGCCCTGAGCCTTTTTGCCGACAGCATCCGCGAGTTCGACCCCACCTTCACCTACTTCGTAGTCCGGGTGCTGAATGCGCTGATTTCCTGGTTGATCCTGGCGGCCTGGTTCGGCATCACCTTCCGCACCCTGAGCCTGGCCAAAGTACCCTGGCGCGCCGTGACACGCGGCGCGGCGCTGACGGCCGTGCTCATCAGCCTGGGCGAAATACTGCTGGGCCGTTTGCTGGTAGCCCGCAATCTGGGCCCGGTCTACGGCCCGGCGTCGAGCCTGGTGCTGGTGCTGCTGTTTGTGTTTTATTGCGCCATGATTTTCTACTTCGGCGCAGCGTTCACCAAAGTTTACGCCCATCGCATCGGGCTGGATATCCGACCTAAGAAATCAGCCGTCCGATACCGGCTGGTGAATGTAGCGGAGGACGAGGCGGAGAGTTAGCCCCGAACTAAGCGGCCGATGCAGGTTGCAAGGAGCCTGATTTACCCGCCTATTCATTTGGTGCGCCCCTGCCCTTTTTGCAGCAGTTACCTTTGTGCGGTGCAAACTCCTGATTCCTCCGCCGCCGGGGCCGCTCCCGCAGCCCCCCTTGTAGCCAAAGCTAACCTCCAGTTTTCTGATTTCGCCCTCTCGCCGGCGCTGCTGGCGGGCGTGGCCGACCTGCAGTTTACCCAACCCACCGCCGTGCAGCAGCTGGTGCTGGCTCCCGCCCTCGAAGGCCAGGACGTGGCCGGCCAGGCGCCCACCGGTTCGGGCAAAACTGCCGCTTACGGCCTGGCCGTATTGCAGCAGGTCGATCCGACTTCGGCCACGGTGCAAGCTGTCGTGCTGGTGCCCGCCCGCGAACTGGTGCTCCAGGTGCGCGACGCCCTCAAGAGCCTCGGTAAGCACGTGCCCAACCTGCGGGTGGCCGGCTACTACGGCGGCCACGCCATGCGCGACGAAGTGAAAGGCATGCAGCAGGTGCCGCACGTGGTCGTGGCCACCCCCGGCCGGATGCTTGACCACCTCGAACGGCGGACTATCATCCCCAACCGGCTGAAAGTGTTGGTGCTCGATGAAGCCGATAAGCTGCTGGACCTTGGTTTTCAGGAGGAAATGGCAACTATTATCAGCCGCTTGCCGCAGCGGCGGCAGACGCTGCTGTTCTCGGCCACCATGCCCGATAAGGTATTGCAGCTGGTACGCGAGCACCTCACCCGCCCCCGGGTGATGAATGCCGGCGGTGCCAACGCCAGCACGCTGCCCACCAGCCTGGTGCTGCGGGGCCACGTCGTTAGCTCCGCCGACCAGAAGCCGGCCGCCCTGTTCCACATCATTACCCAACCCGACGCGGGCCGCTCGCTGGTGTTCGTTAACACCCGCGACCGGGTCGAGGAGCTTACCCGTTTTCTCAAGGGTCGGGGCCTAGCGGCGGAGGCACTGCACGGCAAAATGCTGCAGCCCGAGCGCGATAAATCCATGATGAAGCTGCGCAATGGCTCGGCTACCGTGCTGGTAGCTACCGATGTCGCCGCCCGGGGGCTCGACGTGAACGAGCTCGACACAGTGGTTCAGTTTGATACGCCCGACAAGGCCGACACCTTCATGCACCGCTCCGGCCGCACGGCCCGGGCCGGCGCCGTGGGCACGGCCCACCTGATCGTGACTTCGTACGAACAGCAGAAATTTCAGGACTGGCCGGCGGCCAGCACCGTGCAGTGGGCGGCTTTGCGCCCGCCGGCCTTGCCGGCCGCCGCGCCCAAAGCCCCGCGACCTACCACGGTTACGCTGCACGTTTCGGCCGGGAAGCGTGAGAAAATCAGCCGGGGGGATCTGGCCGGGGCGTTTGTCAGCGTGGGAGGGCTGGAGCGCGATGCCGTGGGCCGCATTGAAGTTTTCGATCACTACAGCTTCGTAGCCGTGCCCGAGGCCGTGGCGGAAGAAGTGTTGCAGCGTATGCAGGATGCCAAGGTGAAGGGTAAGAAAGTGAAGGTGGCGCTGGTTCGCTAATCGCTTACTGCGGCCGCGTCAACAACCCCAGTCGTTGGCGCCCCGTTAGCGCGGCCATGTCCTACTTCCTCAGCTTCGCGGCGCTGGCCGCCATTATTTACGCTTTTTACCGCTACGCTACGGCGGCGGACCGGCGGCGAAGCGCCGCGCGGGCGCAGCCATTTCCGGTGGCCTGGCGGCAGATTCTGAGCGAGCGGGTAGCCTTTTACCTGGCACTGTCCAAACACGAAAAGCAGCGTTTCGAAAAAGAGACGCAGGTATTTCTGGCCTGTACGCGCATCACCGGCGTGCAAACCGAAGTGGACGATACCACGCGCCTGCTGGTGGCGGCCTCGGCGCTGATCCCGGTTTTTGGCTTTCCCGGTTGGGAATACCGGAATCTGGGCGAAGTACTGATCGTGCCCGATGCCTGGCAGCTGGAAAATGATCCCAGCAAAGAAGTCAAGCCGTTACAGGGGACGTTGCTCGGCTCGGTGCAGAACTTCCAGAATCAGCACTACATGCGCCTGTCCAAATCCTCGTTGGAGCAAGGATTTCGGGATGCGCTCGACCGCCAGAACGTGGGCATTCACGAGTTCGCTCACCTGCTCGATGAAGCCGACGGCGTCATTGACGGGCTGCCCAAAGCCGCCCTGCCCGCCGAGCTTCTGCAACCCTGGACCGAAGTAATGCACCGCGAAATGGCCGCCATCCGGGCAGGCAAATCCGAAATCAATCCCTATGCGGCCACCAACGAGGCCGAATT
>JAYWCH010000120.1:0-13323 GCA_043780755.1 Hymenobacter sp. | reverse complement strand
AGTCATTTTCTTGAGGATGGGGTTGAATTTCTTCAACTCGATGCGCTCAGGGGTGTTCTTGCGGTTCTTGGTGGTGATGTAGCGCGAGGTGCCCGGCATACCCGAGTTTTTATGCTCGGTGCATTCCATGATAACCTGCACCCGGTTTCCTTTTTTGGCCATCTCGACGGGGGTGTTGTGTTTTTAAATTTAGGACTGCAAAGGTACGGGGCTTTTCGGAAACGACCAAAAGAAAGTAACGCCAACTTTAGCCGCCCTGATTTTCAGCCGCCTCGGCGCCCCGGCGCCCTGACAGCGGAACGGCCGCCGCCGGCGCGGGACTACTTCAGAGCCGGCAGCTGCCAGCTTTCGAGCGCGCTGGGTTCGGCCATCAGCTTCTCGATCTCGGCCACGGTGCGCGGGGCTTCGGCCGATAGATTCTCGTAGCCCGTGGCCGTAATCAGGGCGTCGTCCTCAATGCGCACGCCGATATCCCACCATTTGGGATCGCAGGGCGAGCCGGCTGGAATGTAAATGCCAGGCTCCACGGTAATGACATTGCCGGCCCGCAAAACGCCGTAGCTGCCCCGGTCGTGCACATCGAGGCCGAGATAGTGGCTGGTGCCGTGGGGGAAATAGCGGCGAAATTCTTCCTTCTTTTTGATAATCCCGAGCTTGAGCAAGCCGCTGGCCACGACGTTCTGCGCCGCCTGATTGGGCGCGTTGAAGGCCGCCCCGGGGCGGCAGGCCGCAAAGCCGGCTTCCTGCGCCGCCAGTACCAGCTCGTAAATCTGCCGCTGCACCGGGCTGAACGTGCCGCTGGGCGGCGCGGTGCGCGTCACATCGGCGGAGTAGCCGTGGTATTCGGCCCCGCAATCCATGAGCACCAGGTCGTTGTCGAGGTGCTGGCGGTCGTCAGTTTCGTAATGCAGAATGCAGCCGTTAGCCCCGCCGCCCACGATGCTGGGGTAGCCCTGAAACTCGGCGCCGTAGCGGCGGTACACGTATTCGTGCAGGCCCTGCACTTCCATTTCACCCATCTCGGGACGCAGCAATTTGAGTACTTCCCGCTGGCCCACGGCGCTGATGCGGATGGCCCGACGCAGCAGCGAAAGCTCCTCGTCGTTTTTCACGGCCCGCAGCTCGTCGAGCTGCTCGCCCAGCGTGATGCCGTCGTAGCGACCCGGGCTGTTGGGGTTGCTGGCGCGCTGGCGGGCGGCGTCGGTGGTGGCAGCCAGATAGGCCTGCACCGACGGATCGGCAGCCAGCGCCGGGCGCTCCTGCACCAGGTTGGCGAGGTAGGCCCGCACGTCCTTGGGATTACTGGTGCCGTAGCGCTTCAGAACCCGGTACACGAGGGTACGATCGGGCGCATAGTCGGCCGGCAGGCCCGTTTGCTGACGGAAAGTGGCCACGAGGCCGGCCAGGTCGGCCGGGTTTTTGGGGTCGTGCCGCGCATCGGCGGGCAGGTCGGCGAAGAGGATCTGATCGAAATCAGCCCAGGCAATTCCGGCCGTGGCGAAGGCAAGGTTGTCGGCCGTGAATTGCAGGGCCAGCTGCGCTTTGGTGGCGGCGGCGCCCAGTCGGCGGCCGGTCCACTGCTCGGCGGCGGGATCGCGGGGCTGGGTGAACAAGGCTTCGGTGATGCCCGCCTGGCCGCCCACCGTGCGTGGCTCTTTGAATAAAACGAGCACGGCGTCGGGCTCCGGATAACCCGTAAGGTAGTAAAAATCCGGATTCTGGTGGTAGAGGTAGTCCACATCGTTAGCCCGGTTGCGGACGGGCGCGGCAAATACCACGGCTACGCCGTGCACCGGCAGCTGGGCCCGCAGCAGCTCGCGCCGCTGCCGGTGAAAAGCCGGCGGGAGAAAATCCGTGGGCCGGGCGGGCACCCGGCCCGCCCCCAGCGGCTCGGGCGGGAAAACGGGCGCCTGGGCGCCGGCCGGGCCGGCGCTCAGGACCAGGGCGCTGCCAAGCAGCGCGGTCCTAATCTGCCGCGGCCGCTGCAAAATCAAAGTGGGGAACAACCAACGCCACATAGAGTACCGGAATTATCGGGGGTTCAAACTTCCTGACAAGATAAGCGGCCAACGGACAAAGCCAGCGCCGATACAGTTGCCGCGAGGGCAAGCGTATCGGCGCTGGCTGGGTCGGTTAAGACGAGTACGGGAAGAGAGCGCGGGGCCGTTAATCCGCAGATTAAGCCGGCTGGTTACGACCCGGAACGTGGTTTAGTACACGATGAAGCCCTGCTCCTTGGCCTTCTTCAGCACGGCCATGATGCCGTTTTTGTTGATGGTGCGGATGGTGGAAGTCGCTACTTTGAGCGTCACCCAGGCGTCCTGCTCGGGGATGTAAAAGCGCTTTTTCTGCAAGTTCGGGTAGAACTTACGCTTGGTCTTGTTATTAGCGTGCGAAACGTTGTTACCAACACGGGTACGCTTGCCGGTCAAATCACAAACACGGGCCATATATTCGGGGAATTAAGAAATTACAAAGCAGGGAAACGGGCCGCAAATATCGGCAAAAGTCTGGCATTCACCAAACACCCCGGGCTTATTTCTGATCTGATGCGCCTTCAGCACCTGTTTTAGGCCGAAAATTCCAGGGACAATGCCGGCAACCGCTCTGGCAGCAGCTGCCCCGACGGCGGTGGTACTGTTCGGTGAAGACGAGGTAACCTTCGGGCGTGTAGTAGAAATCGCCGGGCTGCAGCGGCTGTTGAATGGGGGCGGACATGGGGAAATCAAAGGTAAGACCGGCATCGCCGGGAGAACCCCGGACGGTATCTGCCGGTTATCAGAGGCGGCCTTTAGCCCGGACAGATGCCTCGTTTTCTCGCCCGGCGCCCTCCGCCGGCCCCACGGCCCGAAAAGCCGTAATTTCGTGCCCTTATCCTTTTACTCCGCCCTTTACTACGCTCTTTTATGAACACCTCCTCCCCGACCGCCACCGCCAGCCGCGCCGAAGAGCTGATGCAGCTCGAAGACCAGTACGGCGCACACAACTACCACCCGCTGCCCGTGGTGCTGAGCCGGGGCGAAGGCGTGCACCTCTGGGACGTGGACGGCAAGCACTACTACGACTTTCTGTCCGCGTATTCGGCCGTTAATCAGGGACATTGTCACCCGCGCATCATTGGGGCGCTGGTGGCGCAGGCGCAGCAGCTGACGCTCACGTCGCGGGCGTTTTTCAACGACCAGCTCGGGGCGGCTGAGAAGCAGCTCTGCGACCTTTTTTACTACGACAAAGCCCTGCTGATGAACTCCGGCGCCGAGGCCGTGGAAACCGCCCTGAAGCTGGCCCGCAAGTGGGGCTACCAGGAAAAGGGGATCGCCCCGAATGCGGCCCGGATTCTGGTGGCCGAACACAATTTCCACGGGCGGACTACCGGCATCATTTCCTTCAGCACCGACGGCGACAGCACGGGCGGCTTCGGGCCCTACATGCCAGGTTATCAGGTTGTTCCTTATGATGATCTGGCGGCCCTGGAAGAAGCCGTGCGCGATCCGCACGTGTGCGCTTTTCTGGTCGAGCCCATTCAGGGCGAGGCCGGCGTGATGGTGCCCTCGGAAGGTTACCTGAGCCGGGCGCACGCCCTGTGCCGGGCCCACAACGTGCTCTTTATTGTGGATGAGATTCAGACCGGACTGGGCCGGACGGGCCAACTGCTGGCCTCGTGCTACGAGGGCGTGCACGCCGATATTCTCATTCTGGGCAAAGCCCTGAGCGGCGGCGTGCTGCCGGTGTCGGCCGTGCTGGCCAGTAACGAGATCATGCTCACCATTCAGCCGGGGCAGCACGGGTCTACTTTCGGCGGCAACCCGCTGGCCTGCGCCGTCATGCGGGCTTCGCTCGATGTGCTGATCGATGAAAAGCTGATTGCCAACGCGGCGGCCATGGGCGAGATTTTCCGCGAGCGGATGCGCCAAGTGCAGACCCGACGTCCGGAAGTGGTGGAGCTGGTGCGCGGCAAAGGGCTGCTCAACGCCATCATCATCCGCCCCCACGTCGATGGCCGCACCGCCTGGGATATCTGCGTGACCCTGATGGAGCGCGGCGTGCTGGCCAAGCCCACGCACGGCGACATTATCCGCTTTGCCCCGCCGCTGGTCATCACCGAAGAGCAATTGCACGAGGCCTGCGATGTGATTGAGGGCGTGATTATGGCGTTTTAACTTTTTTTATCCGGCGGCCGGCCGGGATCGGATCACTCCGGTCCCGGCCGGCTTTTTTTGTTCATCCTACTATCCGCTTTTGATGCTCCCCATTCAACGCCCCCGGCGCAACCGCAAGTCCGAAGTTATCCGCGATATGGTGCAGGAGACCCGCCTCACCACCCACGACTTTATTTTTCCCCTCTTTCTGATTGAAGGCCAGAATCAGGCGCTGGAAATAAAGTCCATGCCCGGCATCTACCGCTACAGCGCCGACCGGATTATCGATGAAATCGGCCAGTGCGTGGAGCTGGGCATTAAATCCTTCGCTCCGTTCCCCGGCATCAACGATGCGCTGAAGGACCGGCTGGCCAAAGAATCGGCCAATCCCGAGGGGCTGTACCTGAAAACGGTGGCCGAAATCAAGCGCCAGTTTCCCGATATCGTTATCATGACCGACGTAGCGATGGACCCCTACAGCAGCGACGGGCACGACGGCGTAGTGGATGCCGAATCCGGCGAAATCCTCAACGATGCCTCACTGGAAGTGCTCGGCCAAATGGCCCTGGCGCAGGCCCGCGCCGGCGCCGACATCATCGGCCCGAGCGATATGATGGACGGGCGCGTGGCCTGGATCCGGCGGGTGCTCGATGAGCACGCCTTCAGCCACGTGAGCATCATGAGCTACACGGCGAAGTACGCGTCGGCCTTCTACGGCCCGTTCCGCGACGCCCTGGATTCGGCCCCGAAAAAAGGCGACAAGAAAAGCTACCAGATGAACCCGGCCAACAAGCGCGAGGCCCTGCGCGAGCTGGCCCTCGACGAAGCCGAAGGCGCCGACATGGTGATGATCAAGCCCGCCCTGAGCTACCTGGACGTGATTCACGTCATCAAGGAGAAAACCCACCTGCCCGTGACGGCCTACAACGTGAGCGGCGAGTACGCCATGGTGAAAGCCGCCGCCCAAAACGGCTGGCTCGACGGCGAGCGCACCATGCTGGAAGTGCTCACCAGCATCAAGCGCGCCGGGGCCGACGCCATTCTGACCTATTTTGCCAAGGAGGCGGCCGCCGTGCTGCGGCGCGGCTAGACGCCGGGCCGAACAGGAAATCAAGGACGGTCAGGCAGAAGGACGAGTCAGGCAGAAATCATGTTCGTCAGGCAGAGCGTAGCGCAGCATCTCGCGTGGACGAGTGACCCTATCGTTGTTGATTACTCGTCCACGCGAGATGCTTCGCTGCGCTCTGCCTGACTGTTCCGGATAGGCTTCATGACCGTTCCAGATAGGCTTTAAGCGCCGACAACTCATTTTTCGATAATTATCCGACCGAAAAACGCGCCCCGCCCGGCGCGTTTTTTTGTGGGCGGGCGATGCTGAGCGCCCCCATTGCGGGCGGGCAAAAGGTCCGGGTTATAATTGAAACCAGAAATGTTTGTAACTTCCGTGGCAGGAAACTAGCACGACACTAGGCTTTTCAACCGCATCATTAGCAGTTGCTTGTTGGCGGAACTTGCGCATCTTCCCTGGGGACTATGATTTAAAAAAAGCTCCCTGGTACTCGCCCCACCCCGGTTCGGGCAGTTGGTTTTTACCCCGCCACTGCCGGACTGACTCCCGTTTTCTTTCACTTTATGCCTTTCCCATGAAGACGCTTTTTTTCCTGCTGCAAGCGGCTCCGTTTCGACAGACTATCCCGCAGCTGCGCATTTATGCGGGGCTGTTGCTGATCTTACTGAGCGTACTCCCCGGCCGGCGGGCGACGGCCCAGACCTTTCCTGCCGGCTTTAATCAGGCTTTGGTAACCAGCGGACTGAGCAATCCCACGGTGCTGGCTTTCGCTCCGGACGGGCGCATTTTTGTGGGGGAGCAGGACGGCTCGCTGCGCGTAATCAAAAACGGGACGTTGCTGAGCGCGCCATTTGTGCGGCTGAACGTGACTTCAGACGGCGAACGGGGGCTGATTGGCATTACCCTGGACCCTGATTTTGCGACCAATAACTACCTCTATCTCTACTACACGGTGCCCACGGCGCCCATTCACAACCGCATCAGCCGCTTCACGGCGAACGGCGACGTGGCCGTGACGGGCAGCGAAACGGTAGTGCTCGACCTCGACCCGCTCAGCAGCGCCTCGAACCACAACGGCGGGGCCATGCACTTCGGAACCGATGGCAAGCTCTACGTGGCCGTGGGCGAAAATGCCAACGGCGCCAACGCCCAGAATCTGGACACTTACCTGGGCAAAATTCTGCGTATCAATACCAATGGCTCGGTGCCGGCCGGCAATCCGTTTGCGGGCGCCGGGCTGTCGGTCCAGCGGCAGCGGGTGTGGAGCTACGGCCTGCGCAATCCCTACACCTTCTCGATTCAGCCGGGCACGGGCCGCATCTTCCTCAACGATGTGGGCCAGAATACCTGGGAGGAAATCAACGATGCCAGCACCGGCGGCCGGAATTTCGGCTGGCCGGCGACCGAAGGCGCCACCACGGCGGCGGGCGTGACGACGCCCGTGTTCAGCTACGCGCACGGGGCCGGCGATGGCAAGGGCTGCGCCATTACGGGCGGCACTTTTTTCAACCCCGCCAGCTCCAATTATCCGGCGGTCTACGGCGGCAAGTATTTTTACCAGGATCTTTGCAATCAGTGGATTAACTACCTCGACCTCAGCAGCGGCACCGCCGTGCGCTCGGCCTTTGCCACGGGCCTGCCCGGCAACGCGGTGGGCCTGGAAACCGGCCGCGACGGCAACCTCTACTACCTGAGCCGCAGCGCCGGCGCCCTCTACAAAGTGGTGTACACGGCGGCGGGCAGCGCGCCGGTCATCACCACGCCGCCGGCCAGCGCAACGGTGGTGCCGGGCGCGACGGTGACTTTTTCGGTCACGGCCGCCGGCACCGCGCCGCTGAGCTACCAGTGGGAGAAAGACGGCAGCAATATCGCGGGCGCCACGGCGGGTACCTACACCATTGCCAGCGCCACGCCAGCCAGCGCCGGCGCCTACCGCGTGGTGGTAAGCAACGGCGTGGGCAGCACCAGGAGCGCCGCCGCAACGCTCACCGTAACGGCGCCCAACACCGCGCCCACGGCTCAGATTCTGACGCCCGCCGCCGGTACGATGTACGTGGCGGGCACCACCATTTCCTTTTCGGGCGAGGCCAGCGATGCCGAGGATGGCCCATTGCCGGCCAGCGCCTTCGGGTGGCGGCTGGATTTCTACCACGACACGCACGTGCACGACGGCACGCCGTTTAACCAGGGCGCGAAGACGGGCACGTTTACCATTCCCAACACCGGCGAAACGGCGACCACTGTCTTCTACCGCCTGCGCCTGACCGTGACCGATGCCGGGGGCCTGCAAACCACCACGTACCGCGATATTACGCCCCGCACTTCGGTGCTCCGCTTCGCCACCATGCCGGCCGGCTTGCAGCTAACTCTCGACGGGCAGCCGCTGACGCCGCAGGCCAGCGTGAAGGGCGTGGAAGGCCTCCAGCGCACGCTGGGCGTGGTGAGCCCCCAGACGGTGGGCGGCATCAGCTACGAATTTGGGGGCTGGAGCCAGGGCGGCACCGCGACCCAGACCATCGCCACGCCCACGGATGATGTGACGTACACCGCCACGTTCCGGCCCGTGGTGGGGACAATGCCGGCCGTCAGCACGTTTACCCTCATCAACGCGGATACCGACCTGCCCCTGGCCGGCTACGACCCGCTGCCGGGCGGCGCAATGCTGAATCTGGCCACTTTGCCCACCCGCAACCTCAGCATCCGGGCCAATACCAACCCCGCCACGGTGGGCAGCGTGCGCTTCAGCTACGATGGCAACAGCAATTATCGGCTCGAGAATATGGTACCCTACTCCCTTTCCGGCGATAATGGCCTGAACGGTAATGGCCTCCCCAACTACCTGCCCTGGACGCCGGCGCCGGGCAGCCACACGCTCACGGCTACGCCCTTTGCGCAGAGCGGGGCGGGCGGCAGCGCGGGCGCGGCGCTCACCATCCAGTTTACGGTGACGGATACGCCCCCGGCGGGCACGTTGCGCACGCCCGAAAATCCCCTTAATACCCTGACCGGCATCAATTACGCCTATTACGAAGGCCGCAACTGGACCGTCCTGCCCGATTTCGCGGCCCTCACGCCGGCACGAACGGGCACGGCGGCCAACTTCAGCCTGAACCCGCGGCTGCGCGATGATGACTTCGCTTTTCGCTTCACCGGCTACGTGCGCGTGTCCGCCGATGGCGTGTACACGTTCTCCACCAACTCCGACGACGGCTCGCAGCTATTCATCGGCTCAACGCTGGTGGTGGATAATAACGGGCTGCACGGCGCCCAGGAACGCAGCGGGCAGATTGGCCTGAAAGCCGGCGTCCACGCCATCACGGTTACGTTCTTCGAACGGGGCGGCGAGCAGGTGCTGGGCGTGAGCTACGCCGGGCCGGGCCTCGCCAAAACGGCTATTCCGGCCAGTTCCTTGTCCCGCCCGGCCGGGACGCAGCTACTCGCCCGCCAGGACGGCCTCAACCCGGAAAACCTTCGGCTTTTCCCCAACCCCGCCCGCGACCAGGTGACCATCAGCCTGCCGGCCCGGGCCGGCGAGGACGTGCGCGTGGAAGTCCGCGATGCGCTGGCCCGCCGCGTGGTTGGCACCACGTACCGCGCCGTCGCCGGCTGGAACCGCATTCCCCTGGCGCTCGGTCCGCTGCCGGCGGGCGTGTACTTCGTGCTGGTGCAGCAAAGTACCGGGCGCACCGTGCGGCGGCTGGTAGTGGCGCCGTAATTGGTTTTTTTGCCGGGATGCCCACGCCCGGGTACCGACCGGGGCGCGGTTATCCCGACGGAAAGGAGTAAGTTTCGGGACTTAATTGCTCCTGCTCATGACCCTCATCCGTCCGGCCACGGCCACCGATCTGCCCGCCATTCTCGCCATCATCCGCCGCGTGGTACCGCTGATGCGGGCCAGCGGCAACCTGCAATGGTCGCTGGATTATCCCAATGAAGCCGTATTCCGCAAAGATCTGGCGCAGCAGCACCTCTGGGTCGCGGAGCTGGCCGGCGCCGTGGCCGCCGTGGCCGCGCTCACCCACAACGATCAGGCGCCCGAATACGCCCTGGCCGATTGGGATCCGGCGGCGACGGCCCTCGTCACGCACCGGCTGGCGGTAGATCCCGCCGCTCAAGGCCACGGCCTGGCCGCCGCCCTGCTGGAGCACGCCGAAATACTAGCCACGGAACAGGGCCTGCGCATATTGCGCGTGGACACCGGCTCGGAAAACACCGCCACGCAGCGATTATTCCCCAAGCTGGGCTACCGGTTTACCGGGGAAATCACCCTGGAATTCCGGCCGGGACTGCGGTTTTTTTGCTACGAAAAGCAGCTGGCTTGATTTAGCTTAATCGCCTAGCGCGGCTCGAAGGGCCACTTGCCCAGCCGCCGGCTCCAGAGCAGAAACGCCCCCACGCCCAGGGCAATCACCAGCAGCCCCGAGAGCATGAACACCTTCCCCGTGCTCCAGAACACCAGCAGCCACACGGCAATGGCCAGCACCACCGGCAGCGGATAAAGCGGCATTTTGAACGGCAGGGCGGCCGTGCCGCGCCGGCGGCGCAGCAGCACCAGCCCCACCGCCTGCCCCACAAACTGGATCAGAATGCGCATGGCCAGAATGGCCGTAATCACCTCCCCCAGCCGAAACAGCAGGCTGAACACGAACCCCACCCCGCCCAGCAGCAGCAGCGACACGTACGGAAACTGCTTGGTGGGGTGCAGCTTGGCAAAAACGGGCAGAAACTCGCCATCGGCCGCCGCCGCGTAGGGAATGCGCGAGTACCCCAGCAGCACCGCAAACAGCGAGGCAAACGCCACCAGCAGCACCAGCGCCGTGGCCACCTGCGCCGCCCCCGCCCCGTAGATTTTCGCCACGAACGTGCTGACAATGAACGGCGACTGGCTGGCTTCCTGCCACGGAATGACGGTGCCCACGCTCCAGTTGAGCAGCAGGTAGAGGGCCGCGATGCCGAGAATACTCAGGAAAATGCTGCGCGGAATCACGCGCTGGGGGTTCACAATTTCGCCGCCCAGGTGGCACACATTGTAGTAGCCGAGGTAGGAATAAATGGTCTTGACGGCGGCCTGGCCCATGGCGGCCGAGAGCAGCACGCCGGGCAGCGCGGCCATGCCGCCGCTGGGCAGCCACGCCACCGGATGATTGGCGTGGGTGAGGCCGCCGAAAATCAGCCAGCCCATCAGCCCGAGCACGCCAATCCAGAGCATCACGCCCAGCTTGCCAATGTCCTCAATGCGCCGGTAGAGCAGTACAATCAGCAGCAAAACCACCGCGCCCGACACCAGCTTGGGCTGCCACCAGGCGGTCATCGGCACGAGGTAGCCGAAGTACTGGGCGAAGCCAATGGCGCCCGAGGCCAGCACCAACGGCGCCTGCACCAGCGTTTGCCACACGTAGAGAAACGACATCAGCCGGCCCCACTTCTGCTCGCCGTAGGCCAGCTTGAGAAAGCGATAAGAGCCGCCGGCCTCGGGGTAAGCGGCCCCGAGCTCGCTCCAAATCAGGCCATCGACCACCGCCAGCCCCGCGCCCACCATCCAGGCCAGCAGAAAATTGGGCCCCATAAACCCCATCACCAGGGGCAGCGTGACAAAGGGGCCAATGCCCACCATGTCAATCATATTGAGAGCGGTAGCTTGAATCAGGCCGAGGCGGCGCTGCAAAGAGGGTTGCGACATGAGGCGAAAGTAGCGCCCGGCCCGCGAGTGCCGCCCCCTGAGCCGTCAGGACGCGGGCCGGAACGCCGCCAACGCCGGGGCCGCTTGCTGCGTAAGGCGGGGCATGAGTTCAAACGCTTCCTCTTCTAAATTTGCCATTTACGGGGCCATTGGGGCCAACATTGCTATTGCTATCAGCAAGTTTGTGGCTGCGTTCTATACTGGCTCGTCGGCCATGCTCTCCGAAGGCATCCATTCGCTGGTTGATAGCGGCAACGGACTTCTGATACTGCTTGGCATACGGCAATCTGAAAAGCCGGCCAGCGCCCGCCATCCCTTTGGTCGCAGCAAGGAACTATACTTCTGGGCCTTGATTGTGGCCGTGCTGGTGTTCTCGGTCGGCGGCGGCATGTCGTTTTACGAAGGAATTGAGCACTTAAAAAATCCGGCTCCCCTCACTGACCCCACCTGGAACTATTGGGTATTGGGCATATCACTGGTGTTTGAGGGCATTTCCTGTTTTCTGGCGTTTCGGGCCTTTAACCATGAGCGGGGCGATAAGCCCTTCTGGGCCAGCATTCGCAGCAGCAAGGACCCGGCGGTATTCGCCATCTTACTCGAAGACCTGGCCGCGCTGCTAGGCCTCGTAATTGCGCTGG
This sequence comes from Hymenobacter sp., assembly GCA_043780755.1. Lineage (GTDB taxonomy): Bacteria > Bacteroidota > Bacteroidia > Cytophagales > Hymenobacteraceae > Hymenobacter. Next base: position 1,800 of record JAYWCH010000120.1, on the reverse strand, counting down.
CGGGCGTGTTTTTTGGGCACTTGCTAAATCGCCCCGCCCTCGATGGGGCGGCGTCCATCGGTATCGGCATCCTGCTGGTGAACGTCGCCATTTTTCTCATTTACAAAACCAAGGGTCTGCTGGTGGGCGAAGGGGTGGACGACGAAACCCTGGACAGCCTGAACCGCATTATCAATGCGCAGCCCAACGTGGATCAAGCGGGCCCAGCCCTCACTTCCTACCTCGGCCCGAATGACGTGGTGCTCGCCCTCGACGTGGAATTTGCCAGCGATCTTACAGCCGAAGCAATTGAGCAAACCATCGATGATTTACAAGACGCCGTCCGGGCCCAGCATCCTGAATTTAAACGCATTTTTGTCGAGGCTAAATCTTTATCCAAACGTACCCAGGTCAATCCCACCAACTAGACACAGCTCTTTTTATTTACCGCCCATCGGGCTTGACGGCCGCGTCGGCTGCTTACTCCACATCGCTATTCTGCCATGTTTTCACATCCTGCTGGTCCCAACCCGTTCCGCTCCTTCTGGTGGGGCGGCTACGAATGCACCGACCAGCTGAACTGCTTTGGTCACCGGGTCGATTTCCTGCCCCTCACTGGCCATTTGCAGCTGCTGGATGAAGATTATTCAGCCCTCGACCGCTTCCAGGTGCGTACCGTACGCGAGGGAATTCGCTGGGCGCAGATTGAGAAAATGCCCTACCAGTATGATTTCAGCACGGTGCAGACCATGCTCGCCGCCGGCCAGCGCCACGGCATTCAGCAAGTCTGGGACCTGTGCCATTTCGGCTATCCCGATGATCTGACGCCGCTGCATCCACTCTTTGCCCGGCGCTTCGCGGCGCTGTGCCGGGCTTTCGTGGCTTTCTACCGCAGCCAACGGCCCGATGACGTGCTCATCGTCACGCCCATCAACGAAGTGAGCTTTATTTCCTGGCTCGGCGGCGATGCCCGGGGCACCGTGCCCTACTGCCACCACCAGGGCTGGGACGTGAAGTACGGCCTGATGCGCGCCTACATCGAAGGGGCGCACGCCTTGCGCGAGGCCGATCCGGGCATTCGCATCCTCACCACCGAGCCGCTCGTCAACATTGTGCCGCCGCTCCGGCCCACGCCCCGGGAGCGGCGCGAAGCCGAGGAAGGCCACCGCAACCAGTTTCAGGCCACCGATATCCTCACCGGCCGACTCTGCCCCGAGCTGGGCGGTCGGCCCGAGCTACTTGATATCATGGGAGTTAATTACTACTACGATAACCAGTGGCAGAACGGGACGGACCTCAGGCTGGGATGGAACGATGCCGTGCCCGACCCGCGCTGGCGCCCGCTGCGCGAGCTGCTGCGCGATGCCCACGCCCGCTACCGCCGTCCATTTGCCGTGACCGAAACCAGCCACGCCGGCATTGACCGGCCGCTGTGGCTGGCGATGGTGGGCCGCGAGTGCGCCGCCGTACTGCGCGAGGGCCTGCCGCTGTGGGGCACCTGCCTCTACCCCATCGTGGACCGGCCCGACTGGGACTACCTCGATCATTGGCACCAGTCCGGCCTCTGGGATGCCGACCTGAGCCAGCCCGGCCCCGCCCGCGTGCTGCACCAACCCAGCGCTGAGGCCCTGCTAGCCGCCCAAACCCTAGTGGCCGAGGCCCTCCCTGCCGAAGTAGCCTCCCGTCCCTACAGCGATTTCTAAGTTAGTGTACATGATACCCGCAATGGTCAAACCAATTTTTGGCATCGTGTCCGGTTATCCAATCGGCTGCTCTTCGAATGGCCTCTTCGAGGTGGTCGTGGGTACGTGCTTTGGCCGT
>JAYWCH010000119.1:0-8906 GCA_043780755.1 Hymenobacter sp. | reverse complement strand
AAGGACGCCCTGAGCGTCGATCATGATGCCCGCAACCGGCAGGCCGGTGCGCCGGGCGGCCACCGTGGGGTTGGCCAGAGAATTATCGAGCAGCCCCAGGCCCAACACCAGACCGGCGGTGAACACGAAACCGCCCGCCACGCTCAGCAGCACGAGCAGCAGGAGCTTGTTGGTTTTGGGGTGCAGGGGCAGGTTGGGCGGGTCGATGATGTTAAGATTGGCCGTGAGCTGGGTATTTTGCTGGGTGGCTTTGCTGGCGTTGAGGCTGGCCAGATCGGTGAGGTAGGCTTTTTCGGCCAGCTCAATTTCCCGCTCCACGCTCTTGAGCGTGGCGCCCAGGGGCGCCATCCGCTGGTATTCGCGCTCGAACTGCTGGCGGCGGCGGTCCATCACGGCCAGCTTGGCGCGGGTCGATTCTTCCAGCACCATGGCCTGCACCCATTCGGTGAGCAGGTTGCTGTTGGGGATGCCTTCGGGCGAATTGCTGTGGGCGTAGTAGTTGTCCACGTTCAGGCGCAGGGCCTGCACCGTTTTATCGGCCTCGGCCTGCAACAGCTGCACCTTGACCGCCGTGCCCGGCTCTTCCTGCTGGCTAAACAGCTGCTGATCAGCAATGCGGGCATTCAGAAGACTTAGTTTCTGGCGCTGCTCCAGCACCTCGTGGTTGGTGAGCAGGGCTTCCTGGCGCCCGCCCAGCTTGCGGTTGACGGCCTGCAGCGCGGCCTGGGCGCCGGCGTACTGCTGGTAGCCCTGGGTGAGCTCCACGGCCAGGGCTTCCTTTTCGGCCGCGACGTTGCGCGACTGGGCTTCGTAGTTGATGATGTTGTTGTCGCGGTTGAAATGCAAATTGGCGTTTTCGGCCCGGGTCAGGCGGTCTTTGGCCCGGCGCAGCTCCCCTTCGTAGTACTGAATGACGGAGGTGGTCTGGCCCTCGCGCAGGTTTTTCGATTCTTCCAGAAAAACCTGCGTGACCAGGGCCAGGGTGAAGCGGCAGGTTTCAGGCTGATCGCTCTCAAATTCAAGCCGGATCAGATCACTCGACCCGATGCGGGTGGCCGTGAGGTGGTCGAGCCCGGCCAGCGAGTAGGGCGGATTACCCGAATTCAGCAGCTGGTAAATCGCATTGGCGTTGTCGGCCCGGGCGAAATGGCGTACGTTTAAGAGCGTAGCCGCTTCCGTGAAGCCGGTGAGCTGGCGGCGCAGGTCGGCGGGCAGGCTTTCGCGCAGGCTGCGGAAGGGCGCGGTGCCGAGCAGGGCGGCCCGCTGGCTGACCTGCCACAAATGATTGGCCAGCAGGCGGTACACCACTTCCTCCTTGGTGGAGCGGGCCGTGATGAGGTTGGTGAGGTTGTCGAAGGCGTTGTTGGTGGCGTTGTAATCGGTCCCGGCGTTGCCCGTGAGCGAGTAGCCCGAGGCGATGCCTGTGTAAATGGTGGTATCCGAGCCGTAGGTGCGGGTCAGGTTGCGGGCGAAGTAGTAGGTCGAGCCGCCGAGCGCCAGGGGCACGAGCAGCAGCAGCAGCCACTTGCGCGCCAGCAAATGGAGAAGGTCGGATAAGCTCATCGGGTCGGGGTGATTAGGGATGAAATCCGGGCGCCCACCAATTCTTCGAGCAGCATGAAAGCTGTCTCGTACTGGTTGCGTGCGGCCGCCTGGGCCAGGGCTCCTTCGCTCAGCTGACTGGTAACCACGGCCAAGGCCGGTAGCGAAAGCTGTCCCAGCCGAAACTCCTTCTCCGCCAGCTGGTAGCCGGTCTGCACGTTCACAAACGCCTCCTGCCGCAGCGTGAGCAGCTGCCGGGCCAGCGCCACGCCCTGATAAAGCTGGATCACCTGCTGCCGGACAATGGAAAGGCGCTCCTGCCGCAGCGATTCGGTGCGCTGATAGGCCAGCTCATCCTTTTTCAGCAGCGCCCCCCGGCTCACCACCCGATCGAGCGGCAGGGCGAAGTTGACGCCCGTCGAATACCGGCTGGAGCTGTAGGTACTGAACTGGTTGGGGTTGTTGGGATCGACCAGCACGATGCTGCTCAGGTTGCCGTAGCTGTAGCTGCTGCTCAGCGCCAGGGTGCTGAGCAGGCTGTTTTTACCGATTTTAATATCCTGCTCGTTGATGGATTTTTCCAGCTCCAGTGTCCGCAGCTGCGCTGAGTGACGGATGGCGGCGGCCGTGAGCAGGGGCAGCGCAGTAGCTGGCGAATCGAAAAAAACCGTGAGCCAGTCGGGGTCCGGGGCGGGGCTGCCCGGCGCTGCCGACATGCTGCCGGCCGGCGCCTGGGCCAGCGCCGGCAGCGCCCGCAAAATCAGCACCAGACCTATTAAGAGCTTATATATCATACATTTGCCTGCTGAAATAAGGCCGGGATGGTCTTCAGAATAATCTTAATATCCATTTTTAGCGAATAGCTCCGGGCGTACTCATTATCGAGGGCCTTGCGGGCGGCTTCCGACATATCGCCGCCCTTGCCGCGGCGGCTCACCTGCCAGAGCCCGGTGATGCCCGCCGGGGCAATGAAGCGCGGCGAAAACTCATCCGTAAGCAGCTTTTCGGCCTCGTAAACCGGCAGCGGGCGGTTGCCGACCAGCGACATATCCCCCCGCAGCACGTTGAAAAGCTGCGGCAGCTCGTCGATACTGGTGTTGCGCATAAACCGCCCCACCCGCGTCACGCGCGGGTCGTTCACAATCTTGACGAAGGCCGGGGCTTCCGTTTCTTTCTGCCGGCGGCGGTACTGCGGCTCGCAGATCAGCGCCCCGAGCTGGTCCACCAGCGGCTGCTGGCAGCGCCCGGCCGCCGCGCAGGCCGCGCACAGCCCGGGTGCGACCTGCGCGACGGCCGCCGCCGGCGCCGTGTGGTACTGATTCAAGTCCTGAAACGAGTCCAGCAGCTGGTCGGCGTCGGCGTGCATCGAGCGCAGTTTCCAGAACTTAAAGCGCCGGTAGCCGCGCCCCACCCGGTACGAATAGTAGAACACCGGCCCCCGCGATTCGAGCTTGATGAGCACCGCCAGCACCAGCAGCAGGGGCGAGAGCAGCAGCATGGCCCCGCCGGCGCACACAATATCCATCACGCGCTTGCCCCAGGGAACGCCCAGGGCGAAGGGCGCGGCCCCCGATCCGGAACGTCCGAATGGCTTGTCAGCCAACAACTTAAGATTCTCCGCCGAGCTCATACCCGTACTTTACTGATCAGGTTGTGAATGCGCAGGCCCAGCTCTTCGGGGTTGAAGGGCTTCACCATGTAGTCGTCGGCCCCGAGTTTGAGGCACAGGATTTTGCTGCTCGTACTGTCTTTGCCCGAGAGCATGATCACGCCCACTTCGCGGTGCCGGGCGGCGGCGCGCAGCCCTTTGATAAACTCCGGGCCGTCCATCACCGGCATGTCGTAATCGACCACGATGGCGGCGCAGACCGGGCTCGCGGCCAGCCACTCCAGGGCTTCGAGGCCGTTGGCTTTGCCAATCACCTGGTATTCGCGGGCAAAATAATGTTCCAGCAGCAGACGAATGGAGGGCTCATCATCGATGATAAGTAAGGTTTTTTTCATGGGTAGGGTGGGTGGTAGAATCCCATCCGGACCCGGTAGGCACCGGGTTCGAACGGAACTAAGGAGTAAATCAGCCGCTTTCGCCGGCCCGGGGGAGCTGGGCCAGCTCGTGCAGAAAAAGCGCGCAGTAGCGCGGACTGGCACTGGTCACCGCCGCCAGCAGGGGTTCGAACCCGCTCCGGGGGCCAGACTGCTCGGCCAGCTCTTCCAGCTGTTTCAGGTGGGTGGTTTCGGGCTGAATATTGAGACTCCCGAAGGTGCTTTTCAGGCTGTGCGCCTCCCGGGCCACGGCCGGCCAGTTCTCGCCGGCCACGGCCGCCTGCAAGGCCCGGACCTGCGCCGGCACGTGGGCCGTGAACAGCTCCAGCATCTTGCGGATAAACACAGTGTCGGTGGCCAGTCGGCCCAGCAGCAGGAAATCGTAGTACAGCGCTGGCGCGGCCGGCGCCAGCGGCGCCCGCTGGCTCACCTGCGTAATCATGTTGTAGAGCTCCAGCTCCCGGTAAGGCTTGGTCAGGTAATTCGTAAATCCCAGCGCCCGGTAAGAATCGGCGTTGATCCGCATCGCGTCGGCTGTGAGGGCGATGACGGGCGTTGCCCGGTTCAGGCTTGCTTCGGCCCGCAGCCGGGCAATGGCTTCAAGGCCATCGATCTGGGGCATCTGAATATCCATCAGAATCAGGTCATAGGGGCATTCGGCGGCTTTGGCCAGGGCCTCCTCGCCGTCATGGGCCATGTCGACCGTCACCTGCCACTGCCTGAGCAGGCGCCCGGCAATGAGCTGATTCACCGCATTATCCTCGGCCAACAGAATCCGCAGGCCCCGGAGCAGATCGGACGAGGGCGGCACGGCGGGCACGGCGGGCACCGGCTCGGCACTGCGGCGGTACGGAATGGTGAAGGAAAAACAGCTGCCCTGGCCCGGCTCGCTGCGCGCCCCAATCTGCCCGCCCTGCAGCTCGACCAGCGTTTTGCAGATGCTCAGCCCCAGCCCCGTGCCGCCGTAGAGCCGGGGAATGCTGCTATCGGCCTGCCGGAAGCTGCTGAAAATGTGGCCCATACTGTCGGCACTGATGCCAATGCCGGTATCGGTCACGCTGATCGTAACCGGCAACCCCGCCCCGGCGGGCTGGTGAGCGGCGGCACTAACGGCAATGGTAATGACGCCGTGCGGCGTGAACTTGATGGCGTTGCCAATCAGGTTGATCAGCACCTGGTGCAGCCGGAACGGGTCGCCCAGGGTCAAAGGCAACTCGCCGGTCTGATCCTCCAGGCGCAGCTCCAACCCTTTGCTCCGGGCCTTGAACGCCAGCGACCGGGTGGCTTCCCGCACCGTTTTGAGAATATCAAACGGAATATTTTCCAGGCTGATATTACCCGACTCAATGCGCGTAAACTCCAGAATATCATTGATTACAACCAGCAGATTCTCCGTGCTGGACTGAATCATCTGCACGTAATCGGCCTGCACGGTGGAGAGGGGCTCTTTTTTGAGCAGCTCGGCCAGACCCATCACCCCGTGCAGGGGCGTGCGGATCTCGTGGCTCATGTTGGCCATGAACACCTGCTGGGCCTGCACCGAGGCCACGCTGACGCAATGCGAACGCTTCAGGAGGACCACTTCGGCCTCGGCGGCTTCAGCGGCTTGGCGCCAGTGGCTTTCGACCGTTTGGGATGGCTCAGGGTTCATGGATGGGAGGAAACGGGCGGGAGTGGCGGCGACGGGAGCAAGCCAGTCATGGGCAGCGGATGGGGAGCGCACGCCCTATTCTTTCAGCAGCCGTAGGCCCTGATGCAGGGTGGTGCCGTCGGGCAGCGGGCCCGTCACGCGCCCCAGGTAGAGGCCGGGTGGCAGCCGGCTCACGTCGAGCGGCGTGAGCCCGCCGCCCGATAGGCGGGTGGTGAGCACGGGCCGCCCCGTAGCATCGAGCAAGATCACCAAGTAGCTTTCTACAACTGGCAAGTTGCTGAGATCCAGTATAGTAATAGTCCGGGTTGGATTGGGCGACCAGCTCGCCGGACTACCGGCAGCAACGCCAAACCGTACGACCCGCACTGGCGAATAGCTGGCCGACGCATCGCGGTCCACCGCACGCAGCCGGTAATAAAGCTGGTCTAGGGTGCGGGGGCTGCGGTTGGCATCGGCAAACGAATAGTGGCTGGGGCGGACGCTGGTGCCCTGGGCGGCCAGCTGGCCAATTTTCCCGAAGTGCTGCCCGTCCGCGCTGCGCTCCACATCGAAGGCCGCGCTGTTGCGCTCGGAGGCCGTCGTCCAGCGGAGCAGCACCGATTGGTCGGCGCCCGCCTGGGCCGTGAAGGTGGTCAGCTCCACGGGCAGGGGCTTGGTGGGCGCGGGGGTGTAGGCGCACAGGTGGTCGTTGGGCACGATCTGCCGGGGCAGATTATCCGGGCCGCCCGAGTATTCAAAGGTCAGATTGCAATCGCCCATGCTCTGACCGTAAAACACCAGCACCGGATGCGGACCAGCCGCCAGCGTGAGCGTAACCTGCTGCGTGATACTGGGATGGTAGCCGCCGTTGTTGATAGCCGCCGAATCCAGGCTGGGCGTCGCGGCCAGGGCGGGCGCATCCAGCCAGAGAAAGGAGGCATCGTCGGAAGTCAGGTAGAACGTGTAGGTGCCGGCGGCCAGGGTCATCGTACTCCGGTAGCGGGCGCTGAAATACGCGGGGTTGCTCACCGAGTCGCTGGCCGGGGGCACGATGTTGCCCCAACTATCATTATAGGGGAAATTCAGGGTGCCATCCTGACGTTGCAGACCAGGGGTCTTGGCACTGAAAAAACCGAGGTCATCGGCGAAATAATCGGCGTAATATTCCCCGTAAAAGCCGCTGCCCGTTGGGCCCGAACAGGTGTTGGCCGCCAGCGCCACGACTGTCACACTCTGAGCAACGCCCTGGCTACCATTGTTATTAGCCGGCTGCGGGTCGATCGTCGACGCCGTGGACGAGGCCACGGCCGTCAGCACAGTCGAGTAATTCGGCGCCGTGAGCGTGATGACGTAAACCAGGGCGTTGGCCGGACCCGGCGCCAGCTGGGCCGTGGTCGGTAGCGCGACAATGCCCGTGCCGTTGGCGTAGGAAGCACCCGGCGGCAGCGCAATCGGGGTGGCCGAGAGCCCGGCCGTTAGCCGCAGCTGCGGCTTCACATCCTGGGCTACGGCCTTGGGGCTGATATTTTCCACCGTTACAGTGTAGACGATATCCGCGCCGGCCAGGGCGGTGGCCGGCGCGGGGGCGAGGGTCGTCACGACGTCCGCCCCCTGGGCCCGGACCATCCCGGGCGCCGCCAAAAAGGCCCCCACACTCCAGCAGATGAGAAAACGTAACGGTCGGTTCATAACGTTGGTAGTGACCCTGCCAATCAGGCCAGAATACCAACGCATAATTGGCACAGCAGCTAAGATTATTGCAAACCAGGATGGACGAAGCTAGTCCTGATTCTGCTGATATGCAATATTTTATTATTTGAATCTCTATAGTAAAGCGAATGTCGTTTTTCCAGATCATGGCAGGATGCCATGAATATTTACTCCGTCCAAAAAGGTCTACTTGAATTAATGCCAGAATGCTAAACTATTTAAACCTTGAATAAAACAAAAAAAATACGTCAGGATGCCGATATCGGCTTATTTATGAGAATATAAATATTAATCTATATTAATAATACCGTGAATAAATGACATTCGAAAATAAGATAATACCGATAACATCCTGACCCGGGAAACAGCGCGGGCCGGACCGGAAATAAAACCGCCACCGCCACTATCACCGCTCTCCGGCCGCCGCAGAACGCTCCGGTCGGCCCCATTAAGCGCCGTTATTGGCGTCGGGGTCAGCTTGCAGAAGGATGGGGCTACCTGCGAAAAAGTCAATCCACCCCCGCCTCAAATGACGGTGGGAGTCTATCCGAATTGGGAGTTACGTTCCTCATGCAGAGCGCAGCGAAGCATGACGGATGCGCTGCATGACCGTTCCTGACTTCCTGTCCGGATAGGCGCTAAGCCGCTCCAGAATCAGAATGCCCGCCGGCTTGTGAGCCGACGGGCATTCTGCGATCTGAAAACGAGGGCGGCGCTAGTTCGTGCCGGTGCGCTGGGAGGTCGCGGGCAGGTTGCCGGGTTGCAGGTAGGTGTCCATCCAGTCCAGCCAGAAGCGGTTACGCTCGCGCTGCCGGACGGGGTCGCTGGCGTTGTGGGCGGGCACGGGCCAGGCGATGAAGCGGGTGGTGACGCCGTTGTCCTTCAGGGCGTGGAACAGCTTGTAGGACTGCGTGATGGGCACGCGGGGATCACCGGTATTGGCCAGAATCAGGGTGGGCGTCCGGATCTGGCCGGCCGCGCTGATGGGCGACTGATCACGGTAGGACTGGGCATTTTCCGGCTTCAGCCAGGGCGAATCACCCAGCATGGCCGAGCGCTGGATGTTGGTATCGCCCAGGTTGTACTGGTCCAGCCAGTCGGTGACGGCGGCGCCGGCCACCGCGGCTTTCCACTGGGCCGGGTAGTGGCCGATGAGCCAGACGGTCATGTAGCCGCCGTAGGACCAGCCGCTGACGCCAATCCGGTTCGTGTCAATCAGCCCGCCGCGCTTGAGCAGGGCCAGGCCGGCCATGACGTCGCGGCCGGGACCGGCACCCGCGTCTTTGTAAATGGCGGCCTTGTAGGCATTGCCCAGGTTGTCGCTGCCCCGGTAATTGGGCTCGAACACAAAGTAGCCCCGCCCGGCCAACAGCTGGCTCAGGGAAGAAAATACGGCCGTGGAAGCCGCCGTCGGGCCGCCGTGAATGACCAGCACCAGCGGGTACTGCCGGCCCGGGACGTAGTTGGCGGGGTAGGTCAGCTCGCCGTTCTGCGGCAGGCCGTCCGACTGCCAGGTGAGGGTTTCGGCTTTGCCCAATTGCAGGGCTTTCACTTCGTGGTTGAAGTCGGTGAGCCGTTTGGGCGCGGCCGTGGCCGAGCTCATGTAGTAAAGCTCCACCGGCTGGCCCGGATCGGTGCCGATGAAGGCGATGCCGCCCGTGCGGCTCACCGCCGCATCGACCCAGAAAGACCACACCGGGCTCACCGCGCCCAGGGCGAGCTGCCGGGCCGGGCCGCCGCTCAGCGGCTGCTGCCAGAGGGAAGTGCGGTTGCCATTGAGCCCGCCCAGGAGCAGGGATTTGCCGTCGGGCATCCAGATCGAGCGGAACACGTCGCGGTCCAGGGTAGGCGTCAGGTCTTTGCCTTCGCCGCCGGTCGCGGGTGCCACCCACACTTCGTTAATATTCATGGTGTTACCCTGGCGCGGATACCAGTAGGCAATCTGCTGGCCATCGGGCGAAAACGACGGGTAGCCTTCCTG
>JAYWCH010000118.1:0-6289 GCA_043780755.1 Hymenobacter sp. | reverse complement strand
CAGGATCAGGTGACCCAGGGCGGGGCCACGTTCGAGCTGGACTTTGCCACCTGCCCGGTGGTCCGGTTCGTGCGGCCCAACCTGCAGAGCGTCTTTTTTAACCTGCTCAGCAACTCGCTCAAGTACGCCGCGCCCGACCGGCCGGCGTGCATCCGCATCAGCAGCACGCCCGATCTGGTGACCGGCCGGCCCGTGCTCACGGTGCAGGACAATGGCCTGGGCATCAATCTCCACCGGTTTGGGCCGCAGCTTTTTCAGCTCTTCCGACGCTTTCACACCCACGTCGAGGGTACGGGCATGGGCCTTTATCTGATAAACCGCATCGTGCAAAACCACGGCGGCCGGTTGGAAGTTAGCAGCGTCGTGGACGAAGGCACCACGTTTCAGATTTACTTGTAGCGGGCGTATTTTTCCCGTTTTCACTCCTTAGCCCCGCACTCTTGCTCCAGTCCAAACTACCCGATGTCGGCGTCAGCATTTTCACTCAAATGAGCCTGCTGGCCCAGGAAACCGGAGCCATTAACCTCGCCCAGGGCTTCCCCGATTTCGACCCGCCGCAGAAATTGCTGGCCGCCCTTTCCCGGCACGCCCTCACGCCCGGCCACCACCAGTACGCGCCCATGGCGGGGCTGCCCCGGCTGCGCGAGGCCATCGCCACGCAGATCGCCCGCCGCCACCCCGACGCCCCGGCACCCGATCCGGCCAGCGAAATCACGGTTACCGTCGGGGCCACCGAGGGGCTGTACGCCGTGCTGGCGGCGGTGCTGCGCCCGGGCGATGAAGTGGTGGTTTTTGAGCCGGCCTACGACCTCTATGGGCCGGCCATCCGGTTGCAGGGCGGCGTGCCGCGCTACGTGCGCCTGCCCGCCCCGCACTTCCGCCCCGACTGGGACGCCGTGCGCCGGGTGGTATCGCCCCGCACCCGGCTGATCCTGATTAACACGCCCCACAACCCCAGCGGCGCGGTTTTCACGGCCGACGACTGGAACGAGCTGGCCCGCCTGCTGGCCGGCACCGATGCCCTCGTGCTCAGCGATGAAGTCTACGAGCACCTTGTGTTCGATGGCACCCCGCGCCAGAGCGCCCGCCAACACCCGGAGCTGCGCGAGCGCAGCTTCGTACTTTCTTCCTTCGGCAAAACCTACCACGCCACCGGCTGGAAAGTGGGCTACTGCATTGCCCCGCCCGCCCTCACGACCGAGCTGCGGCGGGTGCATCAGTTCGTGGCTTTTGCCGTCAGCACGCCCACCCAGCACGCCCTGGCCGACGTGCTCACCGCCGACACCACCGATGCCCACGCCCAGGGCCTGGCCGCGTTTTATGAGCAGAAGCGCGACGAGTTCGACGCCCTGCTGGCGGGGGCCGGCTGGGACTTGCTGCCCGTCCCCGGCGGTTACTTCCAACTGGCGCGCTACGCGAATTTTTCGACGGACGGCGACCTAGCTTTTGCCCGGCACCTGGCTTGTGAGCGGGGCGTGGCTGTGGTGCCGGTGTCGGCTTTCTACCACGATGGGTTTGATGATGGGCTGATTCGGTTTTGCTTTGCCAAACAAACCGCCACGCTGGCGGCGGCGGCAGCGCGGCTGCGCGCCTGATCTGCCGCCCCGCGTCTTCCCCTCCCGCTGCCCATGTCCGACCTCACCGTTTCATTCCCGCAAACTGCCCTGCACTGGCAGGACGCGGCCGCCAACCGCGCGGCTTTAACGCTGGCGCTGGCGCAAATAACCACGCCGACCGACCTGATTGTGCTGCCCGAGATGTTCACCACCGGCTTCAGCATGGCCGCACCGGCCCTGGCCGAAACCATGGAGGGGCCCAGCGTGGCCTGGCTGCGCGAGCGGGCCGCCGCGCACCAGGCCGTCGTCACGGGCAGCCTCATCATCAGGGAGAACAACGATTACTACAACCGCCTGCTCTGGGTACGGCCCGACGGCAGCCTCCGTACCTACGATAAGCGCCACCTCTTCACGCTGGCCGGCGAACATCACGTGTATACCCCCGGCCGGGACCGGCTGGTGGAGGAATGGCGCGGCTGGCGCATCTGCCCGCTGGTGTGCTACGACCTGCGCTTCCCCGTCTGGAGCCGCAACGCGCCCGCCGAGCCTTACGACCTGCTGCTCTACGTGGCCAACTGGCCAGCAGTGCGCCGCACCGCCTGGACCACGCTACTCCGCGCCCGCGCCATCGAAAACGTGGCCTGCACGCTGGGTGTCAACCGGATCGGGCAAGACGGCCTCGGCCACGACTACACCGGCGATTCGGCCTTGATTGATGCGCAGGGCAATTACCTGCTCGAAGCCAGCGACCGGGCGGGCACCTTCACCCACACCCTGCGCCGGGCCGAGCTAACCGCCTTCCGCGCCCGCTTTGCCGCGCTGAATGACGGGGATGCGTTCGATCTGCGAAGCGCGTAGACCGAAGTTTCGGCTTCGGCTTACTGCACCAGCAGCCGCTGCACGGCCGTGGCGCCATCGGCTCCTTCGGCCCGCACCAGGTAGACGCCGGGCGCCAAGCCATTCAGGCTCAGCACGTGGCGGCGCAGCGCCGGGCCGGGCGCCCGCAGCACGCGACCGCTCAGGTCGAATAGGCTGAGGCGGGTGGGCGCGGCCGTTTCGACGGTCGTGGTGGCCGTGGCGGGGTTGGGGTACATGTGCAGGGCCAGGACCGACGCGGCGGCCGGGCGGGCGGCCGTGAGCACCCGGTTGCGCGGGCCGTAGCTGAGCACGCCGCCGGCCTCCGTGCCGATAAACAGCGCCGGGATGCCGTCGCCGCGCAGGTCGGCGGTGGCCAGGCCGTAGTGCGAGTAGAGGTCTTTCCCAAGCCGGGTGGCTTCGTACTGACTGCTTAAGGAATTGTAGAACAAATCATTCCGCTCCGCGAAAATACCGGTCATCGCACGGTAGCCGGAGTAGAAGCGCAGCAGGCCGGTGGCGTCGGCCGTGAGCAGGTCGGGGCGGCCGTCGCCGTCGAAATCCGCCACCGTCGGGCTCAGGTTGGAAGGCCGGGCGCCGGTGGCTTCGCGAATGTGCCCGTAATCGTTATTCACCAATACAAAGGCGCTGTCCAGCGGTCCCCGGCCCCGGTTGCGAAAGTAGCGCAGGCTCTGGCCGGGCTCCTGCACATCGTTGGTGCCAATGAGCAGATCGACGAACCCGTCATTGTCCACATCAGTGAAGCAGGGCATGTCTTCTTTGGCGGTGGGCAACACCCCCATCGTCGCGGTGTAAGTAACTGGCAGATAAACTGTAGCCGGCCCTTGCGCCTTGAAATAGCTAGCCTTCGCCGGATCAAAAACGGCCGGCTGGCCGGCCGGGGCCGCGTTCAGAATGTAGTAAAGGCGGTTGGTACTGCCGTTCCAGGCGCTGTAAACCAGGTCCGGCGCGCCGTCGCGGTTCAGATCGACCAGCACGGGCTTGATGCCTAACAGATTTTGGGCGGCCAGCCCCAGGTAGTCGCTGCTGACGAACTGAAACACCGGCCGGGCCCGCGTGCCCGCGTTGCGGTAATAGGTCAGGCTGGCGCGGTACACGTTGTCGACCCGGTCGGCGTGGTTGCCGATGAGCAGGTCGGGCAGGCCGTCGCCGTCGAGGTCGCCGAAGGTGGGCGCGGCGCCTTCACTCACGTCGATCATGTCGTTTTGCAGGAAGCCGGCGGGCTGCTTCGTGAACACCGGCGGCCCGCTGATCGCGGTGCCGGCAAAGAGCTGCACGGAATTGCGCATGCTGACCTGATCGGCGAGGTTGTTGAGCATATTGGACGCCACCACCAGATCGGGCTGGCCGTCGAAATTGGCATCGAAGGAGTACGCCGCTGGAAAAACCGGCACGTGCACCGGCGTGGATGCCGACGGAAAATTGCTGCTCATACCGGCCTGGGTGAGCAGCGGCTTCAGACTGGTGCCCTGGTTGAGAATGCGGGTTAATTCAGGGCAGTTGTCGCGGCCGTCGAGCACGTCGAGCACGCCGTCGCCGTTGAGATCGAGCAGCAGCAGACTGTGGCCGCCGGTGTGCGCGGGCCGGGCCGTGAAGCAGGCCTGACCATTGAACATAAACGCCGCGCAGCCGCCGCAGGACTGGATTCCACCCCAATTATCAGTGGTCATATTGAACGTCAGCGCGCTGCCGCAGGGACCGGGACTGGTGTTGATGTACTGCTCAATAAAGGAGGCGCTGACAAAATCATAGGTCATGATGTCGAGCTTGCCGTCGCCGTTCACGTCCTGAATAGTGGGCAGGTTATAGCCGCCAATGGTGAGATTGGCCGTACCCGTGAACGTGCCGGAAAACCGGATCTGGTTGGTGGTGAGCTGAAAGCTGGGCCGGCCATTCAGCAGCACATTGCGGAAAACGCGGATTTCGCCGCCGTTGATGTAGGTGAACAGGTCGGGGCGGCCGTCGCAGTCGTAATCGCGCAGCAGCGCCCAGCCCTGCAAGTCGGCCGGAAACAGCGATTCGTACTGCGGGGCGTACTGCCAGCGCCGACCAGCGACGGTGCCCGGCGCGGCCACGCTCAGAAAAGTGTAGCAGCGGCTGGTTTCGTGGTCGAAGGCGAACAGGTCGTCCTGCCCGTCGCCGTTCAGGTCGATGGTGCTGAACTGGGGTGTGTTGAAACCGCCCGCCCAGGCATTGCGCAGGGTGTCGGCGCCCTGCACCACCGCCGCCGCCGGCCGGTATTCAAACCCAAAACCGGCGCCCGCCTGCGCCCGCGCACCCCCGGAAAAAGCCAGCAGAAGTAGCAGAAAAACAGAAAAACGAAGCGTTGACATGCGTTAGTAACAGCAGTTGAGATAACGTCAGAGAATTAGGTACCGAAAATCGCGACCACCTTTGCAGCAATCTACACCCGGTTGGTTCATACCGTTCAACTCCATGCTGCTCTACTCCCACTATCTGGCCGCCGGCGGCCGCGTCAGCACCGATTCGCGCCAGCCCCAGCCCGGCACCCTGTTTTTTGCGCTCAATGGCCCCAGCTTCCGGGGCGCGGCTTTCGCGGCGGCGGCCCTGGCGGCGGGCGCCGCCCACGCCGTGGTGGACGATGCCACACTGGCCGCCACCGATCCGGCCCGCTACACCTGCGTGCCCGATCCGCTCGGGGCTTTGCAGGCCCTGGCCCGGCACCACCGCGAGCAGCTCGCCATTCCGGTCCTGGCCGTGACCGGCTCGAACGGCAAGACCACCACCAAAGAGCTGCTCACCGCCGTGCTGGCCCAACGCTTCCGGGTGCTGGCCACGATTGGCAACCTCAACAATCACATTGGGGTGCCGCTCACGCTACTGCGCCTGCGGGCCGGCGAGCACGACTTCGCCGTGATTGAGATGGGCGCCAACCACCGGGGCGAGATCGCCGAGCTGTGCGCCCTGGCCCGGCCCACCCACGGCCTGATCACCAACATCGGCAAGGCCCACCTCGAAGGCTTTGGCGGAGCCGAGGGTGTGGCCCTGGGCAAAGGCGAGCTGTTTGACTACCTGGCCTGCACGGGCGGTACGGCCTTCGTCAATACCCTCGACGCCCGCCTGCCCGCTCTGGCCGCCGCCGTGCCCACCCGCCTCAGCTACCCCGGCCCGGCCGATACTTACCCCGCCACGCTGCTCGCCGCCGACCCCGCGGTGGCCCTGCGCCTAGCCGATGGCACCGACGTCGCCGCTCAGCTCACCGGCGACTACAACTTCCCCAACCTGGCGGCCGCCGCCGCCGTGGGCCAGCATTTCGGCATCACCCCCGAAAAAATAGCCGCCGCCCTGGCGCACTACAACCCGCAGAACAACCGCTCGCAACTGGTCCGCACGGCGCACAACGACCTGCTGCTCGACGCCTACAACGCCAACCCCAGCAGCATGGCGGCGGCGCTGCGCAGCTTCGCCGCCCGCCCCACGGCGCCCGGCCAGCCCAAGCTGGTCATCCTCGGCGACATGTTTGAGCTGGGCGATGAGAGCGCCGCCGAACACCGCGCCCTGGGTCAGCTCCTGGCCGAATTACAACTCTCCGCCGTGCTGCTGATTGGCCCGGAAATGAAAAACGCGACGGATTTATTTCCTCAAATTCAACACTTTAATACTAAGCACGAAGCCGCCGACTGGCTGCGCCAAAATCCCGTGCGCGGGCACCAAGTGCTGGTAAAAGGCAGCCGGGGCATGGCCCTGGAAACGCTCGTGGAGCTGCTCTGACGCTAAAACGGGCTCACGAAATCCCGGAAAGCCGGCAGCTCCTCATCCTTGCCCGAGACGAGGGGCGCGACCTCCGTGCCCCAGTTGATGTTCAGATCGGCATCGTCCCAGCGCAGGCCGCCTTC
>JAYWCH010000117.1:0-2088 GCA_043780755.1 Hymenobacter sp. | reverse complement strand
CCGGGGCCGACTCAGACGGCGCGACGGGCAAACGAAAAGGCCCGCCCCGGACACAGCAGAGCCGTGCCGGCGCGAGCCTTGGCGCGTCGGAAGAATCAGACAGTCAGCGACTGGATGAAAATGCGGATGTCGGGTATTTTGGGGGGCAGGTGCCGCCGGGGCAACAGCAGTACCGGCAGGGGACGGTTCCACCGGTCCGCGCCGGGGCGGCAGCAGAAAATCACTGCCTCGGGTACCAGGGCCGGCGAGGGGCTGAGCAGCGGCGGCTGGCCCGGGGTTGTGAGCGAGGAGAGCAACGCGGCCGACTTATCCCGGCAGCAGTCGTGGCGGGTAGATTTTTGGGGGTGATGCCCGGCGCTGGGGTGACCGGCTTTGGCAATGCCGTGCCCGGGGCAGCCGGGATGGCTGGGCCTGACGGAGGCTGCATCGGCGCCGGGCCGGGCCAGGCGCCGGGCCGCCACCGGCTGATTCACCGTGGCGCAGTAGCACTGCCCCACGAACACGTTGACAAAGACGAGCAGCAAGCTCGTCGCCAGCAAACGGCGGAAAGGAAACAGACGACGGAACATATCAGGCCGGGCTACTCACGGGCAGCAAAAGTAGAAACTTACTCCTGGCAGTTGGACCGGGTTTCTACACCAGCGGAGCGCGCAGGTTCCGGACCAGTGGAGTAAGGACGATTGCATTGGTTGCTAAATCCGGCCCTGACCGGGCGTCGGCGGCGCATTTACGGGCGCGTTAGTACCCATTAACTCCACGCAGGAAACCCTTAATTATGCAGGTTTGAAGCAGAGTATTGTAACCCCATCCGCCCACGCCTATCACCGCTCGCGGCCCCGAAACCAAACTACAACTGCGCCTCGCCGGGGTGAACGGCCCGCTTCAAAGGGTGATTTTCAGCATAAGATTACCCACAATCCCGTCGAGGGGAGCGTACAGGGGCCGAAACGTGGGCTGGGTGACGGGGCCCGCTACCACTTGCTCAAACCGGGTCTGGCGCACGTCGAGCAGGTTTTCAAGATTGAGCACCAGGGCGAAATGCGGGGCAAACGTTTTTTCGGCCAGCGCGCCCAACAGCCAGAACGCGCGGCCCTGGCGGGGACCTTCGCCAACGTATTGCGCACTGTTGTACGTCGCCTCCAGGCCGAAACGAACATTTTTTTCCTGCTCGTACACGCTGGTGAGCACCAGGCGGTGCCGCGAAACAAAGGGCAGCGGGGCGGGCTGGTCGGGAGCGTAGGTCTGCCGGGCGTCGGTGAGGGTGTAGGCGGCGAATACCTGCAGCGCGTCGAGGCTCAGGCGGAGGTTGGTTTCGAGGCCGCGGGAGGTGATGGACGTGGGGGCGTTGCGGAAGCGGGTGATGCCCTGGGTGAGGGGTACCGGCTCGGGAATCAGCGAATTAAGGAGCCGGGTGTAGAACACGGCCTGATTCAGCGACACGTTCAGACCGGCCAGACGGCCGCGCAGGTTGACGTCGGCGTTGAGTCCCCGCGAGGTTTCGGCCCGCAGCTCGGCTGGGTTGAGGGCCTGCACGCCCACGTAGGCCAGCTGCTCGGTGCTGCTGCTGAAAATGGTGGGGGCCTTGTAGCCAAAGCCGCCGCCGGCCCGCAGCGCCAGCCAGTCGGCGGGCTTGTAAAGGGCCGAAAAGCGGGGCAGCACAAACAGGCCGTAGGGGTGCTGATAGTCGGTACGAAGGCCGGCTTGCAGCGTCAGGTTCGGGTGGAGGCGCCAGTCGTCCTGGGCAAACAGCCCCACGGTCTGGTAGTCGTAATCGCGCGGCGTGACGGCCGGGACAAGATTGGTTTCGGTGAAGCGATCCGTGAGAAAATTAGCCCCGAACACGGCATGGTGAGCACCGGCCGGCACTAGCAGCGAAGCTTCGGAATAAGTGGAAAGCTGCCGGCCCGCGAAGTAGCTGCTGCCGGCCTGGAGTTGGCGGGTAAAGGCGCTGACGCTGTTTTTCAGGGTCAGCAGCCGGTTCCGGCCGAGGTGAGAGTCCAGCCGCACTTGCGAGTTGTAGCGTTCGGAGTGATTACGCTCGGTGTAGCCGGGTACGGTGGGGTCGTCCAGCGCGGGCAGGTAACCGCC
>JAYWCH010000116.1:0-8977 GCA_043780755.1 Hymenobacter sp. | reverse complement strand
GCGAAAGAAATTCTGAAGATCGGCCAGAACATCAAGTACGACCTGACCATTCTCAAGCACTACCGGGTCAATATCGCGGGGCCGCTCTTCGATACCATGTTGGCGCATTACCTCATCGAGCCCGATATGCGCCACAATATGGACGTGCTGGCCGAAACCTACCTGCACTACTCGCCGGTACCGATCACCGACCTCATCGGCCCCAAGGGCAAGAAGCAGATCACGATGGCCGACCTGCCGCCGGCCGCCGTGAAGGACTACGCCTGCGAAGATGCCGACGTGACGCTGCAGCTCAAGCACGTCTTTGAGCCCATGCTGCGGGAGCTGGGCCTGCTCGGGCTGCTCAACGACGTGGAAAACCCGCTGGTGCCGGTACTGGCCGACATCGAGTACGAGGGCGTAAAGATCGACAGCGTGGCGATGGGCGAGTATTCAGCCGAGCTGCAGGGCTACGTGGCGGAGCTGGAAACCCAGATTTTCCGCGAAGCCGGGCAGGAGTTCAACATCGGCTCACCCAAGCAATTGGGGGAAGTATTGTTTGATAAGATGCAGGTGGGCGGCGGCAAAATCAAGAAAACCAAGACCGGCCAGTACGCCACGGGCGAGGAAATCCTGAGCCAGCTCGCCACCGATAACCCCATCGCCGCCCTGATTCTGGAATACCGCCAGCTCAGCAAGCTGCGCTCGACGTACGTGGAGGCCCTGCCCCAGCTCGTGAGCGTGGTCGATGGCCGCGTGCACACCAATTTCAACCAGGCCGTGACAGCTACCGGCCGGCTCAGCAGCACCAATCCCAATCTGCAAAACATCCCCATCCGCACCGAGCGGGGCCGGGAAATCCGCAAAGCCTTCGTGCCACGCGATGACAACCACGTGCTGCTCGCAGCCGACTACTCGCAGGTGGAGCTGCGCATCATGGCCGATTTCTCGGGGGATAAAACCATGATTGAAGCCTTCCGGCAGGGGCTCGACGTGCACGCCAGCACCGCCAGCAAGGTCTTCCGCGTGCCGCTCGACCAGGTAGATACGGAGATGCGCCGCAAGGCCAAGACCGTCAACTTCGGCATTATCTACGGCATTTCGGCCTTTGGCCTGGCCCAGCGCATCGGCATCAGCCGCAAGGAGGCTTCCGACATTATTGAGACGTATTTCCTGGAATTCCCGTCGGTGAAGCAGTTCATGGACGAGAGCATCAACCGCGCCCGCGAGCTGGAATACGCCGAAACGCTGCTCAAGCGCCGCCGCTACCTGCGCGATATCAACTCGCGCAACGCCACGCTGCGCGGCTACACCGAGCGCAACGCCATCAACGCCCCCATCCAGGGCACGGCCGCCGACATCATCAAGATGGCCATGATTAACATCCACTCCTGGCTGCGGGAGGAAAAGCTCGGCACCAAGATGATCCTCCAGGTGCACGACGAACTCGTGTTCGACGCCGTGGCCGAGGAAGTGGCGTATATCACCCCCAAAATCAAGGAGATGATGACCACGGCGCTTCTGCTGCCGCGCGGCGTGCCGCTGGTAGTGGAAGTGGGCTCGGGCAAAAACTGGCTGCAGGCCCACTAAACCCGCCGGACTGATTTACGACCCCAACCTCAAAACGCTCGCCAATGGCCCTTCACCCAGGAATAAGGCCGCTCCCGACCGAACGAAATATTGCCCGTGTCACTTGTCAACTGGCAATGCCCGCTGAAAAAGGCGCGCACCAAATAGGGCCGTCACCATCAGAAAAGGAGGGTGACTACCTTGCCTGACTAAGCGCTACCCCATGTTCAAAGCTGATAAAACCCCCAAACAGTACACGCCCGGCGAGGCGCTGCAAAAAATCGCGGCCTTCTGCGCCTACCAGGAGCGCACTCAGAAAGAGGTCGAGCAAAAGCTGCGCTCCTACGGCCTGGACGAGGACGAGGCCGGCGAAATCATCATCCGCCTCAGCCGCGAAAAGCTGCTGGACGAGGAGCGGTTTGCCCAGGCGTTCGTGCGCGGGCACTACCGCCACAAGAAGTGGGGCCGGCGGCGCATCGTGCAGGATCTTAAGCAGAAAGGCATCAGCGAGTACTGTATCAAGTCGGGCCTGAAGGAAATCGACGGCGAGGAGTACTACCAGAATCTGGTCGACGTGATGGGCAAGAAAGACCGCCAGGAAAAGGAGAAAAACCCCCGCCTGCGCCGCATGAAAATCTCCCAGTACCTGACCGGTAAAGGCTACGAGCAGGACCTGATTAAAATCGCGCTCGACGACCTGGCCCGGCCGCCCGAAGACGACGAATAGCCCCGCGCCGTCCTACTGCCGCGCCCCGGCGGCGGGCAGCCGGAGCTGCTGCCCCAGCACCACCCGCCGCCCGGTAAGCGTGCGCAGCAGCGGCACCAGAATCTGCTCGGCGTTGCGTTGGGTCTGGGCCAGGATGCCGGCTTGCAGGGCGGCGGTGCGCACCTGGGACTCGGCGTATTTATAGCCCTCATCCACGAGCTGGGCATCCTGAAAGAAGCCGTTTTCGGTGCTGAAAACCCGGCTCTGGCCGTGATTGATCTGGAAGCTGCACAGCTCGGGCGCGGGCAGCGCGACGCGCACCACGGAGTCGCCCTCCAGCACTACATCCTGCGGCTGGAGCTTGCGCAGATCGATGCAGCCCACCGCCTCGCCGCCCACAATAAGCGCAACTTTAGACTCGGGTAAAAACCGGTATTGGCGGCGCTTGTACTCCACTACGTCTTTGAACCGGTAGCGCACCAGCTCCAGCCGGCCCAGGGCTTCCACCTGGGTCAGCACCGTGTTGTGGGTGACGGTGATTTGCGGGCCGGCCGGGCCGAGGGGGTTCAGGCCCGCGAGCGCGGGAGCCACTTTACGCCACAAAAACCAGCCCAGCCCCACCAGAAATACCAGCGGCAGCAGCTGCCGAACGAGACGCGAAAGATTCATACCCGGCAAAGTACGGGCGTGGCGCGGCGGCGTTGGTCGGGCCGCCGCGCTAGCTTTGCCGCTGATGAAGTGGTTCGTTTTCTTTCGTTCGGCCGGCCGGCGGCTGGAGCCGTACCAGCCGGCGGCGCTGGCGGGGCTGTGGGGGCTGGCGCAGCTGGTGTTCCTGCGGCGCTTCCACGGGCCGCACTTCGTCAACGACAGCGCCCGCTACCTGGCCTACGCCGCCAACATCGCCGACCACGGCTATTTCGAGGCCGGTCACAACCTACGCTACGTGCTTTATCCATTGTTCCAGAGCCTGTGGCTCCGGCTGGGGCTGGGCTGGGGGGGCATCATCGCGGGGCAAATTGGCGTGTCGGCCCTGGCCACGCGGGCCATTTACCAGGGCACGCGGCGGCTGGCCGATGGCCAACGCGGCGCGGCGGCGCTGGCCACGCTGCTCTTCATCGCCTGGCCCGACATCCAGCAGTTCAACGTTTTTCTGCTCACCGAATCCCTCTTTATCAGCCTCGTGGCCCTGTCGTTAGCCGCCTTCACCCGCGTGCGGGCCGGCCGCCGTCGGGACTGGCTCTGGCTGATTATCGTTTTACTCCTCACCGCCCTGGCCCGGCCCAATGGCTTCATGGTGGCCCTGGCCGCCGGCCTGGCCGGGCTCGACGCCCTGCGCCGCCGCCCCGACCGCCGCCCCTGGCGAGTGGCGCTGCTGTTGCTGGGGCTGCTCTCGCCGCTGCTCTGGGTCGCCCTCAACCACCAGCTCGCTACTTATTACCTGATGGATACTTACCAACGGGGCGAGCTGATTTTTCGCTATCAGCTCTGGGCCGTGCACCAGGCCGCGCCACTGGCGATGCCGCCGGCCGGCGTCGGGCCAGTGGCGCGGGTGCTCTACTTTGGCGCGCACAATCCGCTGTATCTATGGCGGTTGATGGCGGGTAAGCTGTTCGTTTTTCTGAGTTACCTCAAGCCCCATTACTCCGTGGCGCACCGCGTGGCGGGCGTGCTGGTGCTGTGGCCGGCGTACTGGCTGGCGTTGCGGGCCGGGCGGCGGGCGGCCATCTGGCGGCCGGCGCGGGTCTTTCTGCTCAGCATTTTTCTTTTGCAAACTGCCATCATCATGCTCACGGTCGATGACTGGGACGTGCGGTTTCTGGCGCCGGTGCTGCCGGTGGTGTTCGTGCTGGCCGCGCTGGAAATCAGCAATATCCTAGCTCCGCGTCTCATCGAGCGCCCCGAACCGCTCCGCCCAGCCGGCCCAGGCCTGTAAGCCCCCGGTGTGAATGGCGACCACCGTGCTGCCCCGCCGGAAGTGGCCTTTTTCAATCAGATCCAGCACCCCAAAAAGCAGCTTGCCGGTATAAATCGGGTCGAGCAGGACCCCGTGCCGCGCCCGAAAATGCCAGATAAAAGCCAGCAGCTCGGCCGAATATTTCGCGTAGCCGCCAAAGTGATAGCCGGTCTGGAGCGAGTAGTTCTCGAATACCTGGCCCGTCGCCCGCTGGGTCAGGGTATCGATTTCGGCGCGCAGGAAATTTCCGTTTTTAAGCGCGGGCACGCCGATCACTTGTTGGCGGCCGGCCAGGCCGGTGAGCAGGCCGGCCAGCGTGCCGCCCGTGCCGGCCGCCACCGCCAGCGCGTCGAAATCCGTTCGCTGCTCAATCTCGGTTACCAGCTCGGCACAGCCGGGTAGGGCGCGGGCATTGGTGCCGCCCTCGGGCAGCAGGTAGGCCGGGCCGAAACGGGCCAGCTGAGCAGCCATGAAGTCAGGTTCGGCGCGGCGGCGATAGTCCGGGCGGCTCAGGTAGTGCAGCGCCATACCGTCGGCCGCGGCCCGGGCCAGCGTGGGGTTCAGCGGCGGGGCGCCCGGGGCGGCCGGGTCATCGCCCCGCACCAGCCCGATGGTTTTAAAGCCAAACAACCGCCCGGCCGTGGCCACTGCCGCGAGGTGGTTGGAGTAGGCACCGCCGAAAGTCAGCAGCGTGTGCTGGCCCTGCGCCCGGGCGGCGGCGAGGTTGTACTTGAGCTTGCGGGCCTTGTTGCCGGGCAGGTCGGGGTTAACCAGATCATCGCGCCAGAGCAGCAGGCGCACGCCGTGAGCCGCCGCCCCCGCCTCGGGCAATTCCTGGAGCAATGGGTCGGGTTGGGACATTAAAAAGCTATCCGAATAGAGAATCAGAATGCTCTGCATGATGCCTGTTCGGATAGGCACTGAGCGGGAAAGCCCGGGGTGGGCCGATCACTCCTTAGGCCAGCGCCGCCGGGGACGCCAACTCGTTGTCGGCCGTCGGTTTGCGGCGCACGATGTACGCGCCGGCGCCGAGCAGCACCAGCAGCAAAGCCAGGCTGGCGGCCAGCGAAACGCCGTTGCCGATGGCATAGGCCCGGGGCACGAATTTGAAGTCGATGGTATGCACGCCGGCCGGCACGTTCAGGGCCCGCAGCACGTAATCGACCCGCAGGTGGGGCGCCGGCTGCCCGTCGATAAAGGCCTGCCAGCCATCGGCGTAGTAGATTTCGGAGAAGATCACCAGGCCGGCGTGGGTGGCGTTGCAGCGGTACTTGAGCTCGTCGGGGCTGTAGCTGGTCAGGGCGATGGAGGAGCCGGTGATATCGTAGGTCGCGGCTTTTTGCTGGGGGAATTTGCCGGCGTCGACCACGGCCACGGTAGCGGGGCTGAGGGTGGTGAGGGCCGTCATTTCCTCGTCGGGGCTGCGCACGGTTTTCACTTCGCTCACGAACCAGGCATTGCCCAGGGCGCCGGGGTTGCGCTGCACGGGCTGCTTGGCGTCGCCGGTGATGAGGTAGCGCATGTTCAGCATGTTGAGCACCTGCTGGTTATTGGTTGAGATCTGACGCTCGATCAGATCCTGGTAACGGCGCAGCTTGGCGCCGTGGTAGCCGCCAATGCTTTTGTGGAAATAGGAAGTCTGGGCTTCGTTGAAGGGATTTTGCAGATTGAGTACGCGGTAGCTCAGATCTTTATCCTGCAAAATCAACTGGTCGGCCGGCGTGGGCTGGAAGGCTTCGGCAATGGTTTCGCGCTGAAATTTATTCTCCCCGAGGTAGCGCTTGTCCACGCCCCACAAGTCAATCAGCACCAGCCCGACCATGATGATGGCCGCCGGCAACGCCGTCAGCCGGCCTTTCAAATGGAAGTACAGCACGCCCAGCGCCGCCCCCACAAACAGCAGCCCGCGCCACACATCGTTGCGCAGCAAATCGGCCCGGTCGGCGCGCAGGGCGCCGAGCAGCTGCGGCGTGAAGCCCTGCTTGGTCAGCTCGTTATCCATGGGCGCGGCAAAATCGAAGCTAAAGCTCGCCAGCCACGCGAGCCCGCAAATGCCTGCCGTGATGGCGCCCGCATAGAACACCTGCGGCAGGAGCGCCGCCGCTTCGGCCGTCGGGGCCGGGCGGGTGCCCGGCAGGAGCGGTGCGGTAGCGGGCCGGGACCGCAGCACCCGGCTCAGGGCCAGCGAGCCCAGGATGGGAATGGCCAGCTGCGCGATTACCAGCGCCATGCTCACGGCCCGGAACTTGTTGTAGCCTGGCAGCAGGTCGAAGATCAGATAGTTAAACGTCTCGAAATTCTTGCCCCAGGCCAGCAAAATCGACAGCACCGTGCCGGCCAGCAGCCAGTAGCGGGTCCGTTTATCAACCACGAACAAGCCCAGAATAAACAGAAAGCACACCACCGCGCCCATGTAGACCGGGCCGGCCGTGTAGCTCTGCTGGCCCCAGTAGGTGGGCATTCCGGCCAGGTATTCGGCGGGCAGGCCCGCTTTGGCGAGGTTGGAATCGGCGCTGAGCGGCATGGCGCTGGCCCCGCCGTAGAAGTTGGGAATGAGCAGGGTAATGGTTTCGCCCAAGCCGTAGCTGTACTGGAAAGCGTAATCGCGGTCGACGCCGGAACCCGCCTCGTCGGGGTTGGCGGCAGCGGCGGCCGGGCCGGGCGCGTTGGGCGGCGGGGACTTCAGCTCGGTGCGGCCCCGGTTGCTGTACTTGCTGTATTCCAGCGTAGTATAGAGGCGGCCGAAGCTCACGCCCACCGCCAGCGCGGCGCCCAGTGCCAGCAGCGCGGTGCGCTGCAGGAAATCGGGCAGGCGGCGCGCCCGGACGGCGGCCACCAGCTCAAAGACGAAAAACAGCGCCACCAACAGCAGCAGGTAATAAGTGATCTGGAGGTGATTGGCGCGCACATTCAGCGTGAGGCCCACGGCAAACAGGGCCGCGCCCAGCCACTTGTCGCGGCGGTAGGTGGCCAGCAGGCCGCCCAGCACCAGCGGAGCGAAGGCCAGGGCCAGGCTCTTGGTATTGTGGCCGGCCGCCAGAATAGCGAGGTTGTAGCTCGAAAAGCCCAGGGCCACCGCGCCCGCCACGGCAATCAGCGGCCGCAGGCCCAGGGCCACCAGCAGAATATAGCCGCAGAGCAGCGCCAGAAACAGGTTGGCCACCACGGCGGGCAGGCCCAGCGTCATGGCGCGCTGCAGGTAGCCCGACCAATCGCCCGGAAAGTGCAGGCTGATGAGGTAAGTGGGCATGCCCGAAAACATGGAGTTCGTCCACAGCGCTTCCCGGCCCATGGCCTTGGCGTATTCCTGGGCTTCGTGCGCCCCGCCCTGAAACTGGGTGATGTCGTGCTGGGCCAACGTCTTGCCCTCGAACATGATGGGCGCAAAATAGACGCAGGCCAGCGCCACAAAAAACAACACCGCCAGCACGTGCGGCAGAGCCCGCTGCCACCACGGCGCGGACGAAACAGAAGAAGCAACAGCAGCCATCAGGGCGATTTTAGGGGACACAAAAACGTGTCGAAGGTACAGTAGAACCATCCGAAGGCCCCGCCCCCAATCCAACGCCGCGCGGCCGGGCGAGCGCCCAACGAACAACGGCCAGGCCAGCGCGGGCCGGCCGGGCCGCGCCCAACTTATTTTATCTCTTCAAAATCAACGTATTCCCCGCCTTTAAAGTCCTGGGGCTTGGCCTTGTCGGGCGCCACGGGCGGCACGTAATCGACGTGTACTTCGCCGGGCGCCGACCGGCGACCGGACGATGCATTGGGCGGCATCCCAAACCCGCGGTCGCGCATTTGCTTGCGGACAAAGCCGCCCAGCACCAACCGGAAGACCACGGGCAGCACGTAGCGCACCGCGAAAAACAGCAAAATAAAGATCAGCCAGAAACGCATAGAGTTAAAATCGTAATGCTGCCGCAAGGTACGGCCGGGGGGAATTGACAACTAAATCGCCCGCTGGTTTTAAATTGTTCAAACCTGCCGACTCCAACCCGAAAAACCCGGATAAAGCTCCCGGTTTTTAAAACCCCAGGCCCACCCGGAAGCCGGTGCCCAAGTGCTGGCCGCTTTGCAAGGCGGAATAAAAATCAACCCGCAGGACTTTGAAAATGTGCTCGATGCCCGCGCCCAGCTCCACGTAGTGACCGGCAGGGGCGGTGGTGAGGTAATTGAGCGAGGCGACTTCCTGCCATTTCAGCCGGCGCAGGAGCGGAATACGGTCGAAGATAAAGCCGTTGAAATGGTGGTCGTAATGGGCTTCGAGGTAACGGGTGCGGGTGCTGAAGCGGTAGTAATCCAGGAGCTGGAAGTTGCTGAAGCTGCCGGTCAGCAGGGTTTGATTGCCCGAGAAGTGACGGTAGTCGATGAAAGTCAGGCCCTCCTGCCGGCCCATAAAACCGCCCGCGTTCAGCCGTAAGCTACTGGTGCCCAGCAGGCCCAGCGGCAGGCTGTGGCGCACGCCGGCGCTCAGGAGCAGGTAGCGCACGTCGGCCCCGAGCACATGGGGCACGGCCAGCCGGCCCTGCACCGTAAACGTGGGCCACTTCGAGCCCAGGTTAAACTTGCCATCGGGCCGGTTGATGTAGCGCTGGCCGGGCTTGTATTCGAGCATCGTGCCCAAGGTGAGGATGCGGCTGCGTCCAAAGCCGGTATCGGCCAGCTCGTCGCTCACCGGCTGGTTGGGGGTGAAAGCCCGGCCGGGCACGTCGTAGAGCAGGCGGTCGGTGGTGTTGAAAAGCTCGTGGCGGTCGAAATAACCGGCGCTG
>JAYWCH010000115.1:0-8169 GCA_043780755.1 Hymenobacter sp. | reverse complement strand
AATAAAATGTTTTACAAAATTTAGGCAAATGTTACTACGCAAATACTCCGTTGTACTATCAATATTTCTCCCATTAGCCACCGCAATTTCCTTACCGGTAATCACGCTACCAATAGCCGTCCCAAAACCTACTGCAGGCAGGCGCCTTCTATACGTCATTACGAGAAAGGAGAGGTGGTATTCGGTTGCAAAGCTGAAAATAGTAAACTGCAAAAGAACTAACACCAATGAGGAGAAATAAATTATCCACCACAACCTTATCAATGAAGCAGATGATTACTCATGATTTCAGCGCTTTTGTTAATACTTGAGCCCTATAAAGGAACTGGACTGGCTTTTGTACAGCATTATATTGAGCCATGAACTCATCGGATACGCGAAAGGCTGCCTCTAGTGGACTTTCACCAGGAACAGATTCATAACCAGTCGGAATCTGAGCATGACCCTGATATTGCTGCACGTTGAGAAAATCAAATAACGACCTCTTCAACGGGCTGATTGGCTTTTTTAACGATTCCAGCCAACCTGACTTGTAACGCACGTAATCTACAAATCCATGGCCAATACGATTGTCATAAAAATAGCGCATTCGGTCAGCTTCATCCTGACTGGTTTGCCGCCCCATAGTCCGGAAGTTACTCTGAGGATTTTCGATACGAACGCTTAATACATGAGAGCTCCACGCTAAATTCACATTCAGACTTGTAATACGATAGGTAAATTCCGTGTCAACCTGAACAACACCGGTATTAAATAGTCCTGTGAGGGCCAATGAGCTCCGCCTTATTAGCATTGGCAAGCCAATCATCCAGACAGCTTCTTTATTATTTAACCATCGTTTAAAGTTATCCGCCACGTCTTCATACAGTGATAAAGACTGTAACTTTTCCAGCAAAAGAAGCCCAGTATAGCCCATCATCACATCCATTTGGGGGTGAGAATGTAAAAATGCCGCAGCCTCTCGAATAGACGGATAACAAAAAGCGTCGTCGTCGGTGATAATTTTTAAAATTTCACCCTTCGCCATAAGCATGCACTTGTTGAAGCCGTGTGACTCGCCTTTGTCACGCTCGGAAACAAGCTGTTGGATATGACCGGCTTGGAATAACCCACGCAGATACTCTGCTGTGCCATCGGTGCTCCCTCCATCGGCCACTACGATCTCCTCATCCGGTAATCGTGCCGCTACCAGACGTCCTAGAACCTGCTGCAGGTAAGGCAATTTGTTGTAGGTCGTTACAATATAGCTTATGGAAAATTCTGACATTGTAATAATTATACTGGCAACTTAAGTATCGGATTTCAGATCGCAAACTCAACCACGGTCAAATCTGACTCAGTAGCCCATTCTTTTGGCGTATTCCAACATTCTCTCACGAGGCCGAACCTTAACAGGCCGGGCTGGCACCCCTACATAAATGGTCCAGGGTTCAGTATCTTTCGTCACTAACGAACAGGCTCCTATCACGCTACCTTCACCGATAGTTACATTGGGCATAACTACCACATTTGTTCCGATACCCGCGAAACGGCTGCAGCGAATAACCCCCAGGTCGACTGTATCCCGGAACTCCTCGGGAACCGTTACGCTGGTAAATCCGTCACCCATAAACCGATCGGATCCGCAAATAAATCGACTCCCTGCAGCTATAGTCACGAAATCCTCCACAATTAGGGTGCTACCTGCTCCACCAATAACAGTTAGATAGGGTGACAAATGCGTATAATCGCCTATCTCAGCTCCGGTAGTAAGATAGAAACCAGAATCGATAGCGACGTGGTTACCTACGCGTACCAGATGAGGGCGACGAATCTCTACATTGGCGCTGATAAATACGTCCTCACCACAATTCTGCAGCAATGAAATATCGTATTGCCTGGAGCTTGTTGATTGATCGCGACTAGTCATAATCAATTAATAAGGATACACTGACTCGTAGTATTTCACAGTCTCCGCGATCCCATCACCGAATTCGCTAAATTTAAAGTCCGGAAACATTTTCCGGAATTTAGCATCATCCATTACCTTCTTAGGAGCGCCATCAGGCTTTGACTTATCCCAGGTTATTCTACCGCGAAAATTGAATTTGGCTTGGATAATATCCACAAGTTTTTTTACACTTAATCCATCGTTCTGCGCCAGATTAGTAGGCTGCTCCAATCCTGCGCGTTCGGAATTTTGCAGCACTTCCCAAATTAAGCGAGCAAAATCCGGGGCGTACAACCACTCGCGGATAGCTACTCCTGTTCCCCAAATAGCCAATTCGTCCTGACCGGTGTGTTCAGCTTTCACAAATTTGGAGATCAAGGCATTCAACGCATGCGCCTTATTTGGATCAGTCGAGTCGTACGGACCATACATGTTGGGCGTAAGCAAGTGAATACTTTTCACCCCGTATTGCATTTCAAAACATTCTGCTACAGCCCATAACAGGCGGCGGCTGGTACCATAACTGAGTACCGAACGGTGTAAGTGACCATTCCACCACTCATCCTCACGAAAAATATCAGCGGTAGCAGGATAGGCGCAGTTGGCAATGGGATTGATGATCAGTGCATTGGGGCACTGCTGAGCAATGGCTTCGTACATGCCCAATACCATGCGGGAATTATCAGCAATAACGGTAGCTGCCTTTTCGGTTACGTAGTTTAAACTGCCCACATGAGCAGCGCAGTTAATGATATGTGTGGGCTGATGCACTTGCAGAAAAGCAGCAGTCGCAACGGTATCGCGCAGATCGAGCCCTGAGCTAAGCGAAGTCGCCACGAAATCAACATTGTGAGCACGCAACATATCGGCCACATTGCGACCGGCGAAGCCCGAGGCTCCAAACAAAACTATTTTCATAAAAAAGCTTACCAACCTTGTTTGATGACATCAACGATATAATCTACCTGATCAGTAGTTAAATCGTCGTGTAGCGGAATGTGAATCTGGGTGTCATCAAAGCGGCGCTGATTAGTTAAATCAAGACGCTTACCACCAAATAGTGTGTTATTATCGATCCCATCATGAACTACCGAGGCAGCAATTCCATTGGCTCGCAATGCGCGAATAAATTGAAGCCGATTCTCCACGTGAAAACCATATAGCCAGTGCGCACTTTCACGGTCATCTTTGTGCTCGAAGTGCGTGATACCAGCCACATTTTGCAGACCGGTTTCATAGCGCTGAACCAGATTACGACGTTGAACCATGCGCTCAGCAAATTCCTCGAGATTAGCTAGGCCTAAAGCTGCAGCATAATCGCTGAGGTGGTATTTATGGCCTATATCCGTGAGATCGTATTCCCGCTCGCCTAGCTCGCTCATTGGGGAGTTGGCCCGATCAATACCAAACCAACGCCGCCGGAATACCTCACGGGACTTTTCGGGATCACGAGCACAGAGCGCACCTCCATCACCTGTCGTCAGGTGCTTGATAGCCTGGAAGGAAAAGCAGGTATAATCAGAGATTGACCCAATGGCACGGTTTTGATAAGTAGCTCCGGGTGAGTGAGCAGCATCCTCAATCACCACAAGATTATACTTGTCAGCGATTACCTGAATTTCAGCCATATCACAGGGATAACCACCCCAGTGTACAACCATTATCGCTTTGGTTCGGGAGGTAATGCGGTGCTCAATGTCTGTTGAATCAATATTACCCGTATTATACTGAATATCGGCAAACACGGGCTTAGCTCCTACCTGGACTACTGTCAGAGCTGAGGCGATAAATGTTTGGGGAGCCAGAATAACTTCGTCGCCTCTTCCAACCCCCGCAACTTCTAACGCTAGATGCAGTGCACTGGTACCGCTATTAAGCGCCGCCGGATGCACCATACCAAGTTCATTACTTAAACGATTTTCGAATTCCTTTACTAGCTTGCCCTCGCTTAGAAAAGTACTGGCTAAGACTGCCCCCACCCGCTTCAGCGCCGACGGATGCACAAAAGTGGTAAAAAGAGAAATCGGACTGCCGTTGAAGGTATTGGTGGTTCCAGAAACGTGAGGTGGTACTAGAATGTTAGCCATAAGAATAGTAATAATACAGCCACAAAGGTACTCTCCGGAGACTGAGTTAACAATGATCAGCACCATTGCTGAGAAACAAAGGACTTCAATAGGCTGCAAAGTAAGGGTCACGCTAAATAGCCAGAAGAATCGCACCTTTTGCCGCTGACAGGTTTTGTGACCCCAATACGAGATGGGTGAGACCATGGTTAGATACTACGCAATTGAACCACTGTGTGTACACGCACGGATGAATTCATAACGTATAATTTAGACTATACGGGCTGGGATCGCAATTTTGCTACTCTGATATCAGCACTTTGATCAAGTACTGCGAGCATACGCTCTATGTCGGCCGTCCTCACCCGTACGTTTCGCGCACCACGTACAGCGGGCGCTGCCGGGCGGCATCGAGTCCGCGCCACACGTATTCGCCAATGACACCCAGCGCAATCATTTGGAAGGCTGACACGAAAAGGAGCACTACCATAAGGGTAGTCCAGCCGGCGGGCTCGTTGGGACCAGTAATTTTGAGGATGATAATGTAGAGGCCGTAGAACAGGGCCGAGGCCCCCAGGCCCAGACCCAGCACCGAGATGGCCCGGATAGGTACGAAGGAGAAGGCCAACAGCGAGTCGACCAGGAGCTTTATTTTTTTTGAAAGCGTCCAGCGCGACTTGCCGATCTGGCGCTTGCGGCGGGTGTAGGGAATATTGACGTAGGCGAAGCCCAGCCACACCATGAGGTAAAACACGTTGGAGTTACGCTCGTGCATCTTCAGTACCTCCGTGGCTACCTGCCGGTCGAAGAACACAAAATCGAAGCCCCCGTCCGGGATGTTACGCAGTGCCATGTTCTTCATCAGCCAATGGAATACCTTGGCCATGGTTTCGGCAAGGCCGGTTTCTTCCCGGTCCTGCCGATTGCCGATGACGAGCTTAAACCCCTGCTGCCAGTGCCCATACATCTGAACCATCAGTTCCGGGGGGTCCTGCATGTCGGCCGTGATCACGGCCAGGCAATCACCGCTGGCATGCGCCATCCCCGCCACGATGGCGTTGTAAGACCCCACGTTACCAACTAAATCCACGATGCGGATGCGACCGGCCGGATACTGCTCCTGGGCCCGGCGCAGGGCCCCCAGCGTATCATCGCCCGAGCCGTCGTTCACAAACACGTACTCAAAAGTGACTTCGGGCGGAAAATTCACCTCATTGGCCACCAGCTCCCGTACCGTCACCGGAATATTTTCCTCATTGAAATAGCAGGGAACAATAACCGAGAGCTGAGGCATAAAACGAGCTTTAAGTGGCCTACGCCGGCAGGAACATCCTACCGGACGCAACGCGACCTGACTAACCCACTACTAATGGGCAATCTAAAGATCCGCGAAATTAGAATTTTCTAACGACTGCTTCGTGGCCCAAGGGGATTTAAGCACTTCAGCAGACTCGAATTTAGCCCTCAACTACCTGATAATGATTTCACTCAAAAAGCAAGTAAGTCAGGGAGAAGCGCGTGATTATTCCAGCTCCCACTGCCGATCCGGCTTTTAGGAAGAAGCGCCGGCAGTGAGGTTCCCCGTCAGACTCCGTCTTCAAGTCTGGGAACCGTGCTAAAAACTGTGAACCGCCTTAGCCACCGCCGCGACGTGCGCCTCTGTCATCCCCGGCCACATGGGCAGGCTCAGACAGGTCGCCGCCAGCTCTTCGGCAATGGGGAAGCTGCCCGGCTCCAAACCCATGGTCTGATAGGCCTGCTGGCGGTGGGGCGGCACGGGGTAGTGAATCATGGTGCCAATTCCCTGCGCGGTGAGATGCTACTGGAGCGCATCCCGGCGAGCGGTTTGCACCACGTAGAGGTGGTAGACGTGGGTAGCGCCGTCGGCAATCATTGGTAAACGTAGCCCCTCAATGCCGACCAGCTGCTGCCCGTACCAGGCTGCCACTTGCTGGCGCTGCCGGGTCCACTCCGGCAAATGTTGCAGCTTTACGCCCAACACGGCAGCCTGCAGCTCGTCGAGGCGGGAGTTGTAACCCACTACTTCGTTGTAGTACTTCTGCTGCGACCCGTAGTTTCGCAATACCCTTACTTTCTGGTCCAGCTCGGCGCTGGTCGTGGTTACGGCCCCGGCATCGCCGAGGGCGCCCAGGTTTTTACCGGGGTAGAAACTGGTGCCGTTCACCGCACCGAAGCTCCCCGTGGTTTGACCGTCGAAAGTCGCTCCTTGCGCCTGCGCGTTGTCTTCCACCACGTGCAGCTTGTACTGCCGGGCGATAGCCATGATTTCCGTCATCCGGCACGCCTGCCCGTAGAGATGCACTGGCATGATGGCGCGGGTCCGGAGCGTAATGGCCGCTGCAATCAGGGCCGGATCGATATTGCTGGTGGCCGGGTCGGGCTCCACAGGCACGGGCGTGGCGCCGACCTGCGTCACGGCCAGCCAGGTAGCGATGTAAGTATTGGAGGGCACGATGACTTCATCGCCGGGACCGATTTCCAGCACCCGCAGGGCCAGTACCAACGCATCCAGCCCATTGGCGACGCCGATGGTGTGGGGTACGTGATTGAACACCGAGTACGCCTTTTCGAAGCTCTTCACCTCCTCGCCCAGCACGTACCAGTATGAGTCGTAAACGCGACCCATCGCGGCTATTATCTCCTCCCGAACCAGAACATGCTGGGGTTGAAAAGCCAGAAATGGAACACTCATATTACTCATAATAGCAGAAGTATGAATTGTTGATTATGCGCCGTAAGTAGCAAGCACCTGACTGGTGCTACCCAGCCGGAAACCCAGCTTCTCGCAGGTACGGCACACGGCCCGATTCGTACTCTGCGTAGTCATTACTACGTTTGGAAGGCCCAACCCGGCAGCGCGGCGGATGGTTTCGGCCACCAGCCTGAGGTGCCAGCCCCGGTTTTGCGGTCCCACGGCCGTGAGCAGCACCCGCGAAAACCCGCTCCCCGGCAAATCGGGAGTAGCCGGCGTATCGCTGATGGCTAGAAAAGAATCGGTGGGCAGCCCCGGCTCAGCGGGGAGCAGCACGGCGCTGGCAGCGGTACCTGCTACCGCCGCCTCGGCATACCGCGCCAGGAAAGCATCCGCCCGCTCCGTCCCGAACCAGGGATCCGCGTGAAACCGGTCGAAGTCATTTCGGGCGGTTGCGGCGATCCGGCCAATGGCGGCGGCTTCTTCGGGCTGCGCCAACCGTACGGCCGACGGCGCGGGCAGGGTGGCCGTCCCCGTCGGGCAATAGAAGTTCAGCCGGGTTTCGATGAGTCGCCACCCGCCCCCCGTGAGGGCCTGCAGCATAGCCACGTCCTCGGCCGGTACGACACTGAACGCGTAGAACGGGCCCCGCGCGGCCAGCTCCTGCCGCAGCGCCACCGCCGACGCGACCAGTTGCCCAGGCTCGGCAGCGGCCCCAAAAAGACCGGTAAACAACCGGTAAGTTGGGGTATTGAAATAGTTGGAATCCCAGGGCAGGTCCTGAATAAGCCACTGCCCGTGCCCACTCGCCATTGAGAGAACCTCCCCATGACTTTCCGTGGCAAAGCGCAGGGCCGCACCAGTCCCAAACCGCTGCTGTTGTGGCGCCACGGCCAGGTCCCGCAAAAAATTGTAGGGTGACTGCAAGGCCAGCATCGCCGCTCGGTTTGCTACCAGCGTGCTATCTACTATGTTGCAGTTGGAAATACGCGTCACGACTTCCGCTGCCATATCCGCCGGAACTCGTCGAAGTCCCGGATGTAGTCCCGCTCATCGAACGGAGCCGAAGCCAATACCAGCTGCACCGCCGAATGCGAGTACTGCATCGTGTGCCAGGCGTAAGGCGGCACGTACAGCCCCACGTTAGGATCTTCGAGCCGAAAGTTCTGAATGGTCCCGTCGGCTAGCTCGGTCATGATGGTGATCCTTCCGGCGGCGGCAATGAGGACCTGCTCCGTTGTATGATGTGCGTGTCGGCCCCGCACGATGCTTTCGGGCGTGTAGTAAGTCCAGTATACCCGCTTCACTTCGAAAGGAATGCCTTCGTGTTCCGTAACCGAAATATAGCCCGTCTCCGGCGCTCCCAGCTTAGGAAAATTGATGAGAAAAGGTTTCTCCATGATTGAACACTGATGGGCGTGATCCCCGGGCGAAAATAGCTGAAAAGCCGTTACCGTCCG
>JAYWCH010000114.1:0-14667 GCA_043780755.1 Hymenobacter sp. | reverse complement strand
ATCTACACCGTCCATGACACGATGAACCGGCGCCATCGCCACTGCATGGACATCCTGGTTCATCCCAGCGAGAAGCTCGATATCTTTTGTAAAGGGGTGAAAATCCAGATGGTTTCACATTGATCTTCCGGCTGATTCTTTCCACTTATCTAATCAAAAAAGCCGTCTCTGTTGCAGAGACGGCTTTTTTAGCTTGTGCTAAAACCCATTGCTATTTGGGCATCGGCATTTTGAAAATGCGGAAAGGCTGGCGGGGCTGGCCCACGCCTTTGTTCCAGGTAGCCGTTTTGTGAATGGCCGAGTTGGCGACGTACAGGTTGCCATCGGCGGCGAAGCTGTAGGTATCCGGCCATTGCAGGCGGGCATCCTTGGCCACGGTTTCGATGACGCCGGCGGGCGTGCGGCGCAACAGGGCGCTCTGCTCGAAAGAAGTGAGGTATACGTTATTGGCCACGTCAATTTCCAGGCCGTCGGAGGCCGGGATTTGCCCCACGGTTTCGACCTGCTGGGCGAGCTGGGCCTCGCTCAGCGCGGGGTTGCGCAGGGCGGCGGTTTTGATGCGGTACAGGGTGTGGCCAGTGAGCGGGCAGTAGTAGAGATAGGTATTATCGGTGCTCAGGGCAACGCCATCGACGTTGAACTGGGCGGGCTTGCCCTTGGGATCGAGCATGGGATGACCTTCTGCCTTGACCACCAAGCCTTTCTCGGCTTTAGTTGATGGGTGTTTTTCGAGCAGGCGACGAGCCTTTAACGTTTTCAGATCCACAACAATCAGCGCGCCTAGGCCGGATTCGGTGATGTAGGCATAATTGTTCCCAAGGTCAATCCGCACATCGTTGAGGTAGGCTTTGCGCGGAACCACGCTTTCAGAGAACGGAATGATGAGGAGCACGGCGCCGGTTTTGGGATCGGTCTTGACCAGCTTGGGGCCGCCGGGGACGGTGAATTTCAGGCCCGGCGCGGCGGCATCGAGCACCCAGACCATGCCCGATTTATCCGCAAACACGGTTTGGGGGCAGATCCAGTGCTTGAGCGGCTCGGTTTTCACGGAGTCGTTCCAGGTGCACCAGCTGGCGTTGGGGTAGGGTTTGAGGGTGTTGTTGGGGCCGACTTCGGCGATGGGAAACACCGGATTATAATCCCAGCGGGGGAAGCAGGCGAAGATCTTGCCGCCCGGCGCCACGGCCACGCCCACCATTTGCGGATCGGTGAATTCGGCCACCACCTGCAGGGACGAACCGGCCGGCGCGGCCCCGGCAACCGTTGCGGCCGAATCGGGCGCGGCCGGAGCGGCAGGGCCGGCCGATTTACCCGTGGGCGCCGAGCAGCCGCTGATCAGCAGGCCCGAAGTAGCCAGCAGAGCCGGCAGGAAGCGAGAAATTGACATAAAACAGAAAATAGCGCGTGGAAAAAACGGCAAAAAGAAACCCCGGCCGTGCGGGGCCGGGGTTGTGCATACGGCCGCTCGCGGGCCACGTTGGCTTAATCGTAACGTAAATGGATCGGTCGAAACGGGCGCTATGTGGTTGTTCTAAATTAATTGTGCAATCATGCGGCGTCATGCTGAGCGTAGTCGAAGCATGACGCCCGAACACCTCGTTTAATTTTATGCAAACACTTAGCGGCGCACGGACGAATCCGGCATTGTCGGCGCCGGCACCCCGGCGGCCGAGTCGCGGCGGGTTTCCGGCCGCCGGGCCGGGACGAGCGGCGCGGGATGCGCCGGGGCCACGCGCACCGTTTCGGGCACTGCTACTACGGGCGGGGGCAATTGGGTCGCCTGCGGCCCGGTTTCAATATGAGTAGCCAACGAATCGGCCGCCGTCTGGCTGGTGCTCGAAATGTGCTCGGACGCCGGCCGGTTCAGCGACAGGTAAAGCACCAAAGCCAACAGCCCCAACAGGCCGCCAATGGACAGGATTAGGGCCAGCGGGCTCCGGGCGGCCGGCTCCGCCGCCTCGGGGAGCTCACTGGCAGTCCAACCCGCCACCGACTCCGGTTCCGGGACCGATTGCGCCGGTTGGGCCGCGACAGAAATACTGGGCGCGGGTTCCGGCTGAAGATCGGCGGCGGCGCGGGGCGCAGGCGGAGCAAGCACGGGCGGCGCGGGCGTAGGAACGGCGGGTTCGGAATGAGCGGGCGCGGTAGGCGCGACCGTATCAGCAGGGGCGGCGCTGAATACCAGGCGTTGTTTGAGGGCTTCGAATTCGGTGGGCGTGAGAGCGCCGGCGTCGAGCATTTCCTTGAGCTGACGAAGGGTTTCGAGGGGCGAAGACGGGTTTTCCATGACCAAAGTAACGGCCGGAACGGGGCTAGTTCTTGCGATCGAGGGCCGAGAGGCGATCGCGGCGGCGTTGCAGCCGCAGGCGGCTCTGCTCCAAAACTTGGGTATTTTTGAGCAGCGAAACCGAATCGGCGCGCGATTGCAGCAGGTTATCGGCGTTCTTTTTCTTCAAATCCTCGATGCGACTCAGGTTAGAAATAGTGTTGGTTTGCAGGTAGATACGGCTTTTTTCGAGGCGCTCTTTTTCCTTCTCCGTGATCCTGAGCTTTTTTTCGGCTTCGGCAATCTGCTCGCGGTAGCCTTTGAGGCGGGCAGCGCTGGCGAAGCTTTGGACGATACCGCGCAGGGCCGTGTATTCGGTGGCCGTTTTGTCGGGATCGAAGAACGTATTCTCATCAAAGCCGCCAAAAACGGCCACCTCAGCCACCGAGTCGGACGGGGCGATGATGGTGGCGTAGAGATCGATGAGTTTGCCGGAAACCGTGCTGGCGGGCGTCTGCCGGGCCAGCAGTACGTCGCTCTTGCCCAGCCCAAGCACGCCGCCGCTCTTGAACTTCACGTTGTAGCTGCTTTTCATCCAGCTCTGAAAAAAGTCGCGCACGTCGGACGCTTGGCCGTCCACCTGCACTTTGAGGGCCGGGCGGGGGCTGCGGTTGTAGTTGACCTCGCCGGGGCGCACGTCGTAGAGCTGGGCGGAGGCGGGGACGGCGGTAAGCAAGCCGGCCAGGGCCAGCAGCAGGGGAAAACATTTGGGCATCTGCAGATCGGTTTTAGTGCTTTAACGCAGCTCCTGGCGGTCGAAAGCCGCTTGCAAATCCAGCCGCATGGCCTGGAACCGGACGATGGCGGCGGTCAGAAATTCATCGTCCAGCAGCTCGCGCACTTCGGCGTCAGTGCCGGTGAGCAGGTCCAGCTCGGCCACTTTGTAGGTCTGCTCCAGGTTGCCCTGTTCTAGTTTGAGCAGGAACTTGCCATTCCAGGCCAGCAAAGTGATTTTAACGGCGGGATGGGGAATGTCGGCGACGTGGCGCATAGAAGAAAATTAACGGCCAGAACCTGAGCCGAAGATAATACGCGCGCCCAACAAGGGCCCGGTGCGGGCGCCCGGACCCCGCTGAATAAAAAAGACGACGACGGCAAATTCCCCGGCGGCGCGGACCGAAAAGAGCTGGATAAGTAGTACATTAGCTGCTTGTTGCGCATACGCGCTGACAATGGCTGTCACCCACAACGAAACGTCCCGCCCGGTTACCGGACGGGATTTTTTGTTGCCGATCAGTTCGCAACTTCTCTGCCTGCGCTATAGCCTCAACCTTGGCCGCGTATTATGGCTTCTGGGCCACCAGCTTCACCAGCCGCACTTTTTTCCGGGTAAAATCGGCGGTGCCGATGGGCTCTTCGTAACGCACGATCTGGAGGCCAGCAGCACTGTAGAGCTTGGGCAACTCGTCGGTCTGGAAAAACACCCGGTAGTCTCCCCCGATAACCTGAATATGATTCGTGGCATCCATGTGAAAAGCTTCGAGCACCACCAACCCGCCGGGCTTAAGGGCCCGGGCCACGCGGGCGGCGTAAGCGCGGCCGCCGGCGTAGCTGAGCACAATCAGATCCCATTTGGCGGTGCCCCAGTCGTAGGTTGCCATATCGTGTTCCAGGGTGGTGATTTTGACGCCCGTCGCGCGGGCCCGCCGCTGGGCATAGGCCAAGGCTTTTTCAGCAATATCAACGCCGGTTACCTGCCAGCCGAGCTGGGCCAGGTAAACTGCATTACGGCCCTCACCCATGTCGGCATCGAGCGCCGTGCCGGGCGGGCGGCCCCGGACCGTTTCGACCAGCAAGGCATTAGGCGCCGCATTCAGGACCGTAGCGCGGGCCGCCGAATCCGTGAGCAGGTAGTTCCAGCGCTGGCGCGTCCGCTCGGCCATCTGACGGTCGTACTCTTTTTTTTCGGCGGCAGTAGCGCCCGCCCGCAACACCGGCACGGGCCCCAGCCCCGGGATAGCAGGCAGGCTGGTTTTAGGGGTGTCGGAGGGCTGCTGGGCCAAAGCTGAGGCGGCGGTGAGCAGGGCTAATACCAACAGCAAGCCCCAGGCCGCCCGAAAGGAAGACAGGGGGCTTTTCATAGCAGTAAGTAATAGGAGTGTGCTTACTGTTAAATATATGGCTTTAATTTTTGGTTGCCAAATCTCCTGGATCGCACAGGCGCTGGACCCGGGACTTAGCCCACCAGAATTTCCGTCACTTTGCCGATGTCGCCGCTCACTTTTTGCAGAAAAACCAGCTGCTCGAGCAGGATTTTATCGTCGGTATCGACGGGTCTGCCGGGCTCGGCGGGGTCCAGCTCCGGAGCGGGTGGCAGGGTGGCGGGCGCCATACGCAGCAGGCTGCGGTGCAGGGCCGCCAGGGCGCTGCTCAGGGCCCGTCGGGTTTCGGGGGCAAAGGCGGGCACGGCCGGCGCGGCTTCGCGCAGCGTGTCGGTGAGGGCGGCGATATTGGAAGACAGAATGTGGTTGAGCACCACGAATTCGTGGATTTCGGCGGCGCGGCGCTGCTTACTTTTGGGTTCGGTGAGCATGCGCTGAAAGGCGGCGGCAAGGTTGGCACCGCTCACGTAAACGTTTTTCCGGAGCAGGCGGTACTCGTTGGGCGGCAGGTCGCGGCCCGCCAGCCGGTTGGCGAGCTGGCGCAGGTAGGCGAGGTTGGCCCGCAGAGCGTTGGCCATGTAGTCGGTGAGCTGCTCCGATTCCCAGCTGGGAAACAGGAAGTAGCCCGCCCCGAAGGCAATGGCGCAGCCAAAGACGGTATCGATCACGCGCTCCTGCACCACGCCGAGGTAATTCAGCCCCAAAAAGCTGAATAAAATGAGCAGATAAGCCGTCAGGAACACCACTGTAACGAGGTATTTGGTGCGCTGAAAGCTGTAGGAGGTAATCATAAACACGACCAGCACGGCAAAACGGAGGTCCGGCCCGGAAATCAGCCAGAGCACCGCCGCCCCCAGCGCCCCGCCGCCCAGCGTGCCGATAATGCGCTGAAAATTCCGCTGCCGGGTGAGGCTGAAGCCGGGCTTGAGCATGATGGTGACGGTCATCAGAATCCAGTAGCTGTGCTGGCCCTGCCAGAGCCACTCGCCCACGGCGAAGGCCACCAGGCAGCCGCCCGTCATGCGCACGGCGTGGCGGAACACGGCCGAGCGGCGGGTGAGATTCTGCCCCAGCGCGTTGAGCTCAATTTCCTGGTGCGCCACGAACTGCGCGTTCTCGGCCGCGCGGCCGGGAATGGCGGCGAACGGAACGGCCAGACTCTCATCGAAATAACGGCGAATACTGACCACTCGCCGGATGATATCGCGCAGGTTGACCAGAATTTTCTTCAAAGCCAGGGTGCTCGTTCCCAGGCTGGCATCGCCGTCGAGGGCCGTGATGTGGGCCTGCAAGCGGCTCAGCTCGGCAGTGAGATTGGGGCCGGTGCCGGCGTAGGGACGGTTGGTTTGAATGGCAATGCCAAGGTGGTCGAGCTCGGTGGCCACGTGCCGGATGAGCGTCCCCACCTCGGGCAGCACCCCGCTGGCCCCGAAGGCGGCTCGCATGGCCGCGTAATCGTAATAGCCGGCCGTGATGCGCTCGTACAGATCCACCGTTTCCACGAACGTGAGCACCAGGCGGCGGCCGGCGCTGGTGGTTTCGTTCACAATCTGCCGGGTCCGGAACAGCAGGTCGCGCACGGCTTCCTGCTTTTCATTCACCACAACCTGCTGGGCCACCAGCTGGCGGTAGTCATCGTCGAGGGCGGTGGCGGGATTGTAGAACCGGGCTTTCAGGGTCAGGAAGCGAGCCAGGGCGTGAATGCAGTCGCCCAGCGCCTGCTGGGCCGGGCGGTAGGGACGCACCTGGTAGGCCAGCAACGCCAACACGGCGTACCAGAGGCCGCCCGCCAGCAGCAACAGCGCGTGCAGCACAATCTGGCCCGGCGTGGGCGGATGGGCGAGCAGCAGCACCACATTCAGCAACGCCGCCGTGCCCACCGCGCCGGCCCGGGCGCCCCACACCAGAAACATGGTGAGCAGAAAGCTGAGCGCGCCCACTTCCAGCCCCAGCAGCCACACGCTGCCGGCCGCCCCGCCCGTGAGCAGAGCGGTGGCGAAAATCAGTCCCATGGCGGCCAGCAGGCCGTTGCGGCGGTGCCGGACCGGGCCAGGCGTATCGGTAATGCTCACGCACACGGCCCCGGTCGACAGCGTCAGGCCCTCGGCGAAATAGCCCAGCTGGGCCAGCAGCAGCGCCGGCAGCAGAATAGCCAGCGTAGTGCGCACGCCATCGGTGAAATTCTGACCGGAAAAAAAGTATTGAAGACGACGTGTTGCCTGATTCATGCACTACAAAGAAACGGGCGGCCCCGCAAAGGTCCTAAAACAGCACATCATCCACGGGTTCGAGTTTGGGGGGCAGCTGGGTTTCGCCGAGCATCTCGCGCAGGTCGATTTCGATGCCCCGGCAGATGGCCGTCATGGGCACGTCGTAAATGTCGTTCTCGAAGGGATTTTCGCTGGTGTGACCCACGACTTCAATCGTATTGAACACCCAGCTGACCAGGGCAGCAAACGGCACCATGAGCCAGAGGTGACCAGGGCCGAGCTTGTCGAATTCCTCCACCAGCCCCAGGGGCAGCACGGCGGCAAACACCCACACAAAAACGAAGCTGAAGTAGGCGTACTGGCGCGGAAAGGGCGTATTCTTGATGCGCTCGCAGCCGCCCTGGGCGTTGAACATATCCTGAATCGTATCCATGAGGGCCACCTGGCGGTACTCGGTGAGCAGGCCGCGCTGGTGCAGCTTGCGCAGCTCCTCGCTCTGCTGGCGCAGCAGGTGGGTGGGCGGGTTGCTCATGCGGCGCACGTCGACGTCCTCGGTAGCGTCGAGGAAGGGCGCCACGTCGGTGTCCCAGCGCTCGGCGGTCTGGCGGCGCAGGTGCAGGCGCAGGGCGTTGACCCAGGCAATCTGCCGGTAGAGCAGGCGGTGATGCAGATCGCGGGCTTCTTCCGAGTCGGGCATGCGCTCGCCGGGCAGGGGCTCCACGAAGTGGAAGGCGCGGATGGCCCACACCCGGCTCGTATTCACGATGCTGCCCCAGAGCTGCCGCCCTTCCCAGAACCGGTCGTAGCTGCCGTTGCTCTTGAAGCCGATGTAGAACGCCACCG
Source organism: Hymenobacter sp. (assembly GCA_043780755.1). Classification (GTDB taxonomy): domain Bacteria; phylum Bacteroidota; class Bacteroidia; order Cytophagales; family Hymenobacteraceae; genus Hymenobacter. The sequence goes on along the minus strand of JAYWCH010000114.1, from coordinate 7,186 downwards.
CCGTGCCCAGCGTGGCCACCGGCTGCCAGGGAATATCGAGCCAGTGCATTTTCAGCGGCCCGTACAGGAAACACACCAGCAAATCGTAGCAGATAAAGATGACCAGCCCGCGCCAGGTCAGGCGGCGGATAACGGCGAAACGAAGATTATTACGAACGTACATTTTAATAAAAAGATAATTTGATACTGGAAGGGCAGAATCCGGCACCCGCTGTAGTCCGCCGGCGGGCTACTGTCCGGCGGTGGGCAGCACCGCGATGCACTTAAGCTCGATGGCAATGGGCGTGGGCAGGCAATTAATTTCGAGCGTAGTGCGGCAGGGTTGGGCGGTGGCAAAATAATGCGCGTACAGGCGGTTGTAAACCGGGAAATCGTCCTTCATGTTGGTCAGAAAAACGGTCACGTCCACCAGATCGTCCCACTCCGCGCCGGCTTCTTCCAGAATAAAGCGCACGTTCTGAAAAACGGCGTGGCACTGGCTCTCAAAGTCGTAGCTGAGCACGGCGCCGGCCGCGTCGAGCGTGACGCCGGCAATCTCCACCTGCCCCCGCTGCCGGGGACCAACGCCGGAAAGGAACAACAGGTTGCCCGCCCGGCGGGTGTAGGGGTAAGCGCCCACCGGTTCGGGAGCGCGGGAAGGAGGGGAAGGCATACGAAAGATGAACAAATGATGAATGAAAACGATAACAAAGAACGGTGCTCAACCCGGTTCCGGCGGTGCTGGAAAGGTTTTTTCGGACTTTTGTGTTCTGGTTAACGTTCTTTGCCGCTTAGTCGCGGGACGGGTTCACTTCTCGGCGGCTCTTCTTTTTGCTATGAAATTTCCCCTGTTCCTGCTTCTGAGCAGCCTCAGCCTCGCCAGCTTCACGGCCCAGGCCCAGAAGCGCAAGATGCCGCCCAAACCATCCGCAACCCAGGTGTATGACTCCGTGGCCCAGCCCGCCGTACCGGTGGGCGGCACCGAAAAGTATGGGCAGTTTCTGGCCAGCCACCAGAAATACCCCACCGGCGCCATGCAGAAAGGCATTCAGGGCACGGTGAAAGTGAGTTTCATCGTGGAAAAAACCGGCACCGTGAACGAAGTCGGCGTGCTGGAATCGATCTCGCCCGAGCTCGACGCCGAGGCCATCCGCCTCATCAAAAGCGGCCCGAAATGGACGCCGGCCAAGCATCGCAACCAGGTCGTGCGCCAGCGCGTGGTGGTGCCGGTGTCGTTCGTGATGTCGCCGGGCAGCGAAGTGGTGGCCGGCCGGGCCAGCAAGGAACGACCCATCACCACCTCGGCGGCCGACATCGCCGCCTCGGCCCACCCCAACCGCCCGGGCGTGCTGGCCCCCGACCGCCCCACCCAGCCCGTGGGCGGCACTCAGGTTTTTTTCGATTGGATTGAGAAGAATCAGAAATATCCCCTGCAAGCCCGGCAGCGCAAGATTGAGGGCAAGGTTATGGTCGAATTCATCGTGCAGACCGACGGCCGGCTGACGGATATGCGGGTAATTAAAAAGATGGGCTCGGGCCTCGACGATGAAGCCCTGCGCCTGATTCGCACCGCTCCCAAGTGGGAGCCCGCCATGTACCAGGGCAAGCCCATAAAGCAAAAGATGATATTGCCGGTTCTGTTCCAACTGTAGCCGTCCGGTCCGACGCGGCGTCAGCTCCCCGCTTCCTTCTACCCCGCGAAACGCCGCTCCGCGCTCCTGTTCATGATCTCTTCTCCCCTTCCGGCCCCCGCTCCCACCCTGCTCTGGGCGCACCAGGCGCGCTACCGCCAGGTGGCCCAGACCCTGGCGCAGGACTTATTCGACGCGCTCGACGACGATCTGCAACCCCAGGTGCTGCTCCTGGCCCTGCCCGCCGACCCGGAGCTGCCCGTGCGCTGCCTCGAACCCGAGGACTGCGGGCTGCCCGTCGCCCGCTTCAACGGCGCCGTGGCCCGGGGCCGGGTGCTGCAACGGGCCGCCCCCTGGCCCTACGCCGACCGCGACGACGTCACCCCCGCCGTGGTGCAGCAGCGCCACGAAACAATCGGCGTGCGCCTAGCCGTGCAGGAAGTATTCGATGAGCTTGACGAGCGCCCGCCGTACCAGCACCTGGCCGGTCGGCCGGTTATCATCGACGGCTGCTTCGTGGTGACCGTGCTGCGCCTGCGCCGCAAGCCGCTGCGCGCCTACGCCTCGCTGCGCCCCCACCGCTACTACACCGACGGCCGGCCGCTGGCCCCCTCGCTGCTGCTGGCGGCGATCTTCCGCTTTCACGAAGAGTGCGTGAAGTCCCTGAGCGATCCCGTGCCCGGCGCGGGCCTGGTCAGCCGCCCCCGCGAAAGCGAGGAATTGCTGCGCTCGGCCGGCAAGTCTTTTCTCGATACCCCCACCCAGGCCCTGGGCTTCGATCCAGCCATTGTCAAGCTCTTTGATATTTGCAATACCATCAGCAGCCTGCGCTACGAGGGCGCCGAGGGCGTGGGCAAGCTACTATTGGTGCCCCGGGGCCACCCCAATATTGAGGAGGTGTTCGCCCTCACCTGCCCCACCGAGCTGACCGACTACCGCGCCGTGCGCAAGCTCCTGGAGATGACCACGCCCGACGTCCACCTCCTCGCCGACGGGGAAAACGTGTACGCCCTGGGCCGCCAGATCGGGCACTACGACTCCGTGCGCGAGGATCTGTTCATCATCAGCTTCGTAACTCACTACGCCTGGGAATTGCAGCACGCCGGCCAGGTGCTGCTGCGCTCGCACTACGGCCTGCCCGGGCTGCCCCGCACCCGCCTCAACCTGAGCCGGTTTCGGCGCGATCTCAAGCGCACCTTCGGCCTCACCGAGCCGCACAAGGTGGAGAAGCTCTGGGATGTGGTGCTCGAAGCCAGCCGCCAGAAGCACGGCACCATGCTCGTCATCACCACCGAGGCGCTGGCCGAGGCCGACCGGCTCAAGCTGCAATGCACGCTCATCGAGCCGGTGCCGCTCACGCCGCTCATCACCCGCCTCGTCACCAGCATCGACGGGGCCGTGCTGCTCGATCCGGAGGGCTACTGCTACTCCATCGGGGTTATTCTCGACGGCCTCGCCACTGGCAATGGCAACGGGGCCCGGGGTGCCCGCTACAATTCCGCCGTGCGCTACGTGGAAAGCTCCGCCTATTCCTGCCTGGCCCTGGTCGTGAGCGAAGACGGCCTGGTAGACGTGCTCACCAAGGAAAGCCTGGCCGAGGAGCGGAAAGCTAAATAACCTCCCGCAACCGCCGTTTTTTCCGAATCACAAAAGGTCATGCAGAGCATTCCGCGATTCAAGCGGCGACGAAGGACCTGCTCACGGCTGACGAATGACCCCTTACGTGATAAGGTCCTTCGCAAGCGGACGCCAGACAAGGATGACAGCTCTTTTGACTGGCTAAGCCTCATTCAAAACCAAATCCAATCACTGCCCGGAGGCTACGCCGCGCCCCGGCTTTTCCGACAGCACCAGCAATTCTTTGAGGTAATCGCCCCACACGGCGGGGTTGGAATGGGTGCCGTGCCCGGTCGTCTGGTCCGTGATGGGCAGCAGGATGTAACGGCCGTGGGCTACTTTTTTGATTTCGCGGTCCAGAATCCCCAGCTCTGGCGGGTTCACCTGATCGTCGGCGGAGTTGATGGCGAACAGCGGGGCTTTGATCGCCGCCAGGTGCGGAGCGGGATCGTAGCTGCGGGAAGCATCGAACTGATAAATCAGGTCATTGGCATCGAGCGAAGCGGCAAACCGGCTTTCCAGCTTGGTTAGCGCGGCCTCGGCCAGCGGGCGGGTGGGCGCCAGCTTCTGCATCTGGTATGGGCTGCTGGTCATGAAAATCAACGACGCGGCGGCCCCGGCCAGGCCGGCGCGCGGCTCGGTGGTGTAGCCGCCCCCCTTCCAGGCGGGATCGGCTTCGATGAGGTCGATGGCCAGCTTGCGCAGCATGCGGTTGCGCCCGGCGATCTCCACCGGCAGGCTGGCCAGCGGCAGCAGCGCATCCATGAAATCGGGGTAGCGGTAGCCCCACACCCAGGTTTCCATCCCGCCCATCGACGTGCCCATCACCAGCCGGGCGTGGGCCACGCCGAGGCGCTCGGTGAGCAGGCGGAAGTTGGCCGTCACCATATCGTTGTAGGTGTACTGCGGGAACTGCATCCGCAGGCCGTTGCTGGGCTTGCTCGACTGCCCGTGGCCGATGGCGTCGGGCAGAATAAGGTAGTACCGAGCCGCATCCAGCAGCTGGCCGGGACCGAACAGATGACCGCCAAACTGCTCGCTCAGAAATTGCTGCCCGCTGCCCGTCGTGCCGTGCATGATGACTACGGCATTCGTGACCCGCCCCTGCGCGTCCTTGCGCGGCTGACCCAGGGTACTGTAATGCAGGTTCAGTACCGGCAAAGTGCCCCCGCTTTCAAACGCGAAGTCCTTGATGCTGTAATCGGCCTCCACCGGCGTGGGGTAGGCGGGCGGCGGCGTCTGGGCGAGGGCCGCGAACGGCAGCAGCGCGGCCGTCAGCCGCAACAGGAAGGGTTTCAGACTGGCCATGAAGAAGACGTAAAGAGGCGCGATGATGGACGTGATTCTCCGGCGCGCCGCCACCGGCTCCGGGCCGGCCGGCGCGCCGGAGGGGGCGCATAGTTACACCAAATTTATTCTATGTGATCGGCCCGACTGATTCCCCGGGTCGCCCCGCCGCATCGCCGCGCCCCTAGCGCCGGGCCCGGAACGACCAGGTGAGCCGAAACACCGCCACCACGTCGCCGGCTTCGTCCACGCCCGTGCTGGTACACACCACCGTGCGGCCTTCGCCCGTGGCCCGGCTGGCGGCAATGGCGGCGGCAATCTGCGCCCCATCGGCGCAGGTAAAGGCGATCAGGCCCACGGCTTTTTTGGTGAAATCGCCCTCCAGCTTCACCACCAGCATCGACACCGGCCCGCCGGCCGAAACGTGCATCAGGGCCTGCATGCCGCTGGCCAGCTCCGCCGCCATGGCCAGGCAGGCGAAGTAAATGCTACGAAAAGGGTTTTGAGTCAGGTACTTCAGGCGGATGCTGACCGTGGCCTGCTCCGGCGTGAGCGCCCGCAGGCGCAGGCCCGCCAGCCAGGCCATAGGCAGCTTTTGGAGCATGAAAAGCCGCAGCTTCAGCGGGCTGAGCACCCGCCGGCGGAAGGCGGCGGCCTGGGGCGAATCGGTTACGGTATTCATCGGGGTAGCTGGAATAGGGGGAAACTGAATACTGGCGACGGGGCGCATGCTACGGTTTTTTGCGGGCCGGCGGGCGCCGGGCGCCCCACCAGCTCCTGGTAACCAAAGGTGGGATCGGTTTCGTGCTGAAAATCCAGCGCCGGCAGCTCGCCCAGCACGATTTCGGCGGTGGTGTAGATGCGGCAGCCATCGAGCAGATGCCCGCCCTGGGTGCGGCCGGTGCTGTCGGCCACCGCCAGATGCAGGTGCGAGCCGTTGACCAAAAGCGTGCCGACCAGCGACAGGATTTCGAAATGCCCCCGGTACTCGGTGGGGCCGGACTGATTGGCCAGCCGCAACGTGACCACGGTGAGGCTGCCCACGCAGGTGAGCAGGGCGCCCGCCCGAATGTGCTGCGCCGCCACGAAAGCCGTGAGCTGCTGGCGTAAATCATCGCCCGGCCGGAGCCGCAGCGCGTAGGTTTTCAGGTTGGAAGCGTGGCCGATGGACACGGCGGGGACGGCAAAAGCGGGAACCACCCGGGCTTGTGCCAGGACCGGAACACCAATCCCTAAAAGCAACAATAGCAGACAATTCATCCCCAAAAGTAAGCCCCCCGGGCTGCTCCCCTACTTGCTGAACCGCACCGTCCCGTAGCGCACGCGGATGTTGACGTTGCCCGCGTTCGGGCCCGGCAGGGCGCCGCCGAACACGCCCAGCACGTCGCTGGTCGAGGGGCCGTTTTCCTGCGAAAGCACCCGCACGAGGCGTTTATCCACCAAAAGCTGACCTTGCTCGGTGCTGACATCGAAGCGGAAACCCGGCGCCTCGGCAAAGCCCAGCCGGATGGTGCTGAAACCGCCGTCGAGGTTGATCTGGCGGAAATTGGCACCCATGTCGCGCACCACAAAATCGGGACAGTAGCGCAGGGCCATGTCCAGGGCTTCATCCAGCCGATCTATGGTGACGCGGGAGTAACCCGAGGAGCCGCGCAGATTGCGCACCGTACCCAGGGCCACGTCGCCGTACTTGCTGTGCACCGTCAGGTCCCGCACTGTGCCGATTGTTACGTCGGAATACGTGCTGCGCAAATCCACCAGCGTGCCTTCGTGCAGGTGCAGTCGGGCGTAGCGGGCGTCGATGCTAGCATGGCCGGCGAAGGCCAGCCGGCCCTCGCCATTGCTGAGGCGCACGGCGTTGCGGGGACCGGCGAGGCGGCCGGTGCGCAGGGCGCCGTAGTCCACCAGCAGCATCGTGGGGCCGGTGAGGTCGCCGGCAATGGTCACGTCGCCGAAGCTGTTTTCTACGCGCAGGGCCGTGGCTGAGGGCAGCCAGATGGTGTAATTCACGGCGTAGCGGCAGCCGCCCGCCCGCCCGTGCAGGGCGGCGCCAAATTGCGTACTAACGGCCACACCGCCGGTTTTGGCGTCGTAATCCAGCCATTGCACGTCCAGCGCGTCGAGGAGCTGGGTGGCGGCGGCGGCGGTTTCGGCGCGGGCAATTAGTTCGGCCTCCACCTTTATCTCCGGGCGATTCCAGGGGTTAACCTGCACCCGGCCGTAGCGGGTAGTCAGGCTAAAGGCCCGCCCCTCCCGGGGCACGGCGTAGGTCCGGCTCAGGTGGCGGCGCTGTTCCAGGGGCGGGGCCCCGCCGGGCGGGTCGTCGTCCGGGGTCTGGGCTTCAAGCCAAAACCCGGCGTCGGCCCCAACGCCCGATTCCTCCGCACTCGCCGCAGTACCGGGCAGCACTAAAAATACAGTTCCCGCCCCGAGGACAGCGCCTGGCCCGCTCTGCGCGGCGGCGGACTGCCGCAGCAGCCCGCCGCCCACCAGCCCAGCCCAAACCAGAACGCGCCACCACCGGCCAGAATCCCTGGTCAGCATTAATGATGGCGCTGACTATCGGCCAGCACGTACGTGCCCGAGTTGGGATCGGCGGCGGGGGCCGTACCGAAGTGCAGCTGCTTATCGAGAATATCGAGGCGAATTTGCAGGTTGCGGTTCATGGCCGT
>JAYWCH010000113.1:0-23970 GCA_043780755.1 Hymenobacter sp. | reverse complement strand
CGCCGCCGCGCCGCCGACCGATGCCAAAGCCTCCCCCACGGCCGTCACCGACGCGCTGATGGAGCCCTACATTCACCGGCACGACGATGCCGAAACCGCTGATTTTCTGGAGCCCGCCGTGAAAGCCAAGCTCCGCGCCGTACTCGACCAGATGTGGGCCGCCGAGCTGCGCCTGCGCACCAGTCAGCCCGCGGCGGCCCTCCCCTACGAGTACCGGGCGCTACGGCTGCTCAAACAGGTGCAACAGCAAACCCGCGCCTACGTGAAAAAAGCCGGCTTCGTGCCCCCGCCCCTACCCGAAGCCACCCTGCGCCTCACCGGCGAGCTGGCCGGCGCAGCCGTCCCGCACCGCCAGCAGACCCTCCCCGCCCCGACGCCCCAGCCGGCGGTGCGGGCGGCCCTGCGCTGGCTCGCCACAACCCCCGCCGCGCCCGCCCGCCCGGCCGATGCGCTCGTGCTCGAACAAGCCGGCGGCCTGCTCGCGGGCGCGGCTCTGCAACGGCCGGGCGTGTACCTGCCCGCGCTGCGGGCCCTGCGCCGGCTGATCGCGGACGTGCGGGCGGGGCGGCCGCCCTGCGCCGATTGCCGCCCGCCCGTGGAGCGCGCCCTCACCGATTTGCTGGCCGCCCCCGCCCCCGCCCCGTTCCCGCCGCCCGCCCCCGACCGGCTGGCGCGGCGTTATTTTCAAGAGTTAAGCCGCTAGAAATTTGTTCGCATCGTCGTTCCATCCTGGTATTTATTACGGCCTGCTGGCCGCCTGCCTGTTGCTGGGCCTGGGGCTGAGCGCGCTGGCCTGGTGGCGGCCGGCGCGCCGGCAGCGCGGGCTGCGGGTGGGCGCGGGCCTGGTGGCGGCCGGGGCGCTGTGGCTGCTGGCTTTCCCGCCGCTGCGTCCCCGGCCAGTGGCCCGGGCGGAGGCCATTGTGCTCACCGAAGGCTACGCGCCCGATACACTCCAACGGCTCCGGCAACGACTTGGTATGGGTACGCCAATCTGGTATTATGGGAAAATGAGCCCCCCCGCCGGCGCCCGCTCACTCGCCAGCCTGCTCACCCTGAGCGAGCAGCGGCCGGCCCTGCGCCGCCTGCACATCCTCGGCCGCGGGCTGCCCGCCGCCGCGCTGCCGCTCCTCAAAAACCTGCCGCTCCGGCTGTATGCCGGCCCGGCGTTCTCCGGCGTGCGCACGGCTTTCTGGCCGGCGCAGCTGGCTTTGGGGGAAATGCTGCGGGTGACGGGAACGGTGGCCGCCGAGCCGGGCCACGACCCGGTTTGGGTGAGCCTGCACGCCGCCGGCACCACCCGCGACTCGGTGCGTCTGCCGGCCGGGGGCGGGCGCTTTCAGCTTCATTATCAACCCAAAACCGCCGGCCTGGTCGTTTATGAGCTGCGGCTACGCCGGCCCGGGCAGCCGCTCGCGGCCGAGCCCGTGCCGCTGGAAATAACGACTGCCCCGCTGCCAGCCGTGCTGCTCCTGACGGCCACGCCCGCCTTCGAATTCAAGTTCCTGAAAAACTACCTGGCCGAAGCGCACTACCCCGTTGCCCTACGCACCACCGTGAGCCGGGACCTGATTCAGACGGAATTCCTGAACCAGCCCAGCCAGAATCTGGATCACCTCACGCCCGCCCTGCTGGCCCATTATCAGGTGCTGATTGCCGACGCCGCCACCCTGGCCCGGCTATCGGCTACTGAAAACCAGGCGCTGCAAACGGCGCTGTCCGCCGGCCGGCTCGGCCTGATCGTGCTGGCCGACGCGGCGCCACTGCCCCGCGCCACCCCCGCCCGCGCCGATTTCACGATCCTGCCCCGGCCGATAGCCGCTGCCGCCGCCCAGAAACTCGCCTGGCCCGGCGCGCCCGCCGACGCCCGGGCGGCCCTGCCTGCCCAGCTGCGGCCGGAGCTGGCCCTACGGGCGCTGGTCACGGGGCCGGGGGCAGCGCTGGTAGCGGCCGGCCGGCGCGTGGGACTGGGTTGCGTGGTGGTGTCGGTACTGCCGGAAACATTTCGCTGGACCTTGCGGGGCCAGCCAGCAGTGTACGCCTCGTTTTGGAATCAGCTGCTGACGGCGGCCGGGCCCCCGGCGCCCGCCGGGCCCATTTGGCGGGTGGGCACCCGCTGGCCCCGACCCCACGAGCCGCTCACCCTGCAGCTCGCGGCGGCCGAAATCCCTGCCCGTCCACCCACGGTAAACGCCCTAGCGGGCGGCCCGGCCGTCCGGCTGGCCTTGCGGCAGGATGCCCGCCTGCCCGAATGGAGCACCACCCAGTTCTGGCCGGGCGCTACGGGCTGGCACAGCATGCACGGGCCGGGCATTAGCCGGCAGCATTTCTACGTGTACCCCGCCACGGCCTGGGCCGGACCCGAAGCGCAGGCCCGCCGCCAGGCTGCCGCGCAACGAGCGCAACCCGCCGCGCCCACCGGTTTTCAGCCCGAAGCTACCGGGGCGGAGCCGTGGCCGGCGGTCTGGTTTTTTGGCTTGTTTTTGCTGGCGGCCGGGTATTTGTGGCTGGAAGAGAAGCTGTAGCTTTTCACGTCGCACCCGGCGCTTTCACTCGTTTTATTGGATTATTGCAACTCCCGGCGCCCCTCCGCGACCGGGCCGGGACCGCCGGTATGCAACAACGGCCCGGCCCCGAAGGCGCGGGAGAACGCGGGAGAAATAGGACCTAAAGCGGGAGCTGACCGGGACGGCTGATTTCGTTGCCGGACAATCGGTGATTGGTCCCGTCCCTCGCTCGCATCAAAGTGCCCTAACTGGTGGCCTGCTATTTAGTAGCAACTCGGATAATGGCCAGGAAATGGGCGTTACGCAAGCCACCAAAGCTTCTTACTCGCCGCCGAAGCAACGCCCGGCTCTGCCGCCGCAATGGGCTTGGGCAAACCATTTTCCGCCGCCGGTCCGGAGGAAATCGGGGGAATGGGTTCCCACTGCCCGCCAGAGTTGGCCGTTTTTTCGGGGGACCAAAGACTCGTGCCGACAGGCAAAAATTACGCTGTAGGCACCACTCAGTTGCCCGTGATTAATGCAACGGCCCTGGAATGCAAGGCCCGTCTTATCGCAGTTAATATACGTTATATAATTTTTTATAATATATAACTTTATATATTTACAGGTTCAATTCGTCATATTCAATCCAAATTTCCGCCGGGCAGCTGCTCTGCCCGAACGGCAGCTGGGCGGGCATTCGACGGGCGCAACGTATTCTCAGTCTTTATTTTACTTATGAAAAAACTCGCTACTTTTCTCCTGCTGGTTAGTGGTTTACCCGCCATGTCGGCGGCGGCGCAGAGCCTCACCAACACCGGGAGCGTACTAACGGTGCAGTCCGGCGCCCTGCTCTACGTGGGTCCCGCCGGGCTGGCCAACCAGACCGGAGCCACGCTCACCAACGCCGGCGCCCTGCGCGTGGACGGCCCGCTGACCAACCCCGGCACCCTGGACCTGAGCACCGGCACCCTGGAAGTGCGCGGCGATGTGACCAACGCCGGCACCTTGCGGCCCGGCACCAGCCCGGTCACCTTCAGCGGCCTGAGCAACCAGCTCCTGACTCCGGGCGGGGCCACGCTCTATCAGCTGCTGCTCAACAAGCCCACGACCGGCGCCAACACCCTGACCCTGGCCGGCGACCTGACGGTGAGCAATCAGCTCGCCCTCACCAATGGCCTGATCCTCACTCAGTCGGGCACCACGCTCTCCACCCTACACCTGCCCGTCGGGGCCAACCTCAGCGGCGAAGCGGCCGGGCGCTACGTACGCGGCGCCCTGCAAATCATCCGCAGCGCCGTGAGTGGCGCGGCGGTGGATTTCGGCCACGGCGCCGTGCTCAACCCGACCAGCAACAACCTGGGCACGGTGAGCATCACCCGCACGGCCGGCCTGACCAGCGCCGACGTGAGCTACGGCCAGAACCTGGGCGCCACCACCCGGGGCATCGACCGCATCTGGACCATCAGCCCGGCCGCGCAGCCCGTCGCTGCCGTGCAGCTCACCCTGAGCTGGCTGCCCGACAACGATAACGGCCTGACCGACTTTACCAAGGCCCTGTTTTGGCAGCAAACCGCCAGCGGCGCGCCCTGGATGAGCGTGGGTGCCGCCGCCAGCGCCAGCACCCGCAGCCTGAGCCTGAACCCCACGGTACTCAATCGCTTTACGGTGAGCAATGCGGCCAATCCGCTCCCGGTCACCCTACTCAGCTTCACGGCCGAGGCGGAAGGCCCGGCCGCCGGCCGCCTGCGCTGGGCCACGGCGGCGGAGCTGAACAACGCCGGCTTCACGGTGGAGCGGAGTGTCGATGCCCGTACGTTCGCCGCCATCGGCACGGTGCCGGGGGCGGGCACCAGCGCCACCGCGCACGACTACACGCTGCTGGACAATCAGTTGCCGGCCGGCATCACCCTGCTCCACTACCGCCTGCGGCTAGTAGATAGCAACGGCGACTTCACCTACTCCCCCGTCCGGAGCCTGGCCCGGCCGGCCCTGGCAGCCGGCTTCGGGGTGTACCCCAGCCGCGTGCCGGCGGGCCAGGCCGCCACGTACTACTATACCGGCCTGGCCGGGCCCGCCACCCTGCAAGTACTTGACCTGCTGGGCCGCGTGCTGCGCACCACCACCGTCGATGGCCGCGCCCAGGGCGACGTCCCACTCGCCGGCTTGCCCACCGGCACCTACCTGCTGCGCTTCACCACGGCCACGGCCCGCTTCTCGGGTCGCTGCGTGGTCGAGTAGCCTTTCAATGCCTTCTGCTTGCGCACTTTTTTTCTTTTTTCTGTATCATGAATTGTTTTAATTCTACTTCCCGAATTCTCCTGGTCGCGGCTTTACTGGTCGCTGGGAATTGGTCCGTCCGCGCCCAGGGGATCGGGGTAGGCACGACCACCCCGGCCGCCGCGGCCGCGCTCGATGTCACTTCCACGACCCAGGGCCTCCTGCTGCCCCGCATGACGGCGGCCCAGCGGGCGGCCATTGCCAGCCCTCCCCAGAGTCTGCTCGTCTTCCAGACCGATGGCACGCCGGGGATGTACTACTACATCGGCAACTCCTGGGTAAGCATGGCTTCCGGCCTCATTCCCGATGCCAATGGCACTGCCGGCCCCAGCCCGGCTCTGCGGGTTACGACCCTGGCGGGCAGTGGTATCACCGGCGCTACCAACGGTACGGGCACGGCCGCCCAGTTCAGCACGCCTGGTGGCCTGGCCCTGGACGCCAGCGGCAACTTATTTGTGGCCGACCGAAGCAACCAGTGCATCCGCCAGATCGTGGTAGCTACCGGCGTGGTCACTACCCTGGCGGGCAGTACTATTGGCTCTGCCAATGGTACAGGTACTGCTGCTCAGTTCAACACCCCATCGGGCGTTGCTTCGGACAACAGCGGCAACCTATATGTAGCCGACCAGAACAACAACCTCATCCGCAAGATTGTGGTGGCCACTGGCGTAGTCACCACCCTGGCGGGCAGTGGCACTTCCGGCTTTGCCGATGGCACGGGCCTGGCTGCCCAATTTAACTCTCCCGCTGGGGTAGTAACCGACGGCAGCGGCAACCTGTATGTGGCTGATCAAAGCAACAACTGCATCCGCAAAATTGTGGTGGCCACGGGCGTAGTTACCACCCTGGCGGGCAGTGGCACTTCCGGCTTTGCCGATGGTACGGGCCCAGCCGCTCAGTTCCGCCTCCCCACTGGCATAACCATCGATGCCAGCGGCAACCTGTATGTGACTGATCAAAGCAACAACCGCATCCGCAAAATTGTGGTGACCACGGGCGTTGTTACCACCTTAGCGGGCAGTGGCGCCGCGGGAAATTTCGATGGCACGGCCGCCCAGTTTCACAATCCCGCTGGGATAGTTGCGGACGGTAGCGGCAACCTGTACGTGGCTGATCAAAGCAATTATCGCATCCGTAAAATAGTGGTGGCCACAGGCGTGGTCAGCACCCTGGCGGGCAGTACTCCCGGCTCTGCCGATGGCACGGCCGCCGGCGCCCAGTTCAACTACCCCTATGGCGTAACTGTGGATGCCAGCGGCACGGTGTATGTGGGGGATACTTTCAATCAGCGCATCCGGATAATTAAATAACCCGGCCCCGCCCAAGCAGGACCGGGCCAGCGTCCGGACTCGCCTTTTTCTAACCCTCGGCCTTCCAGCCGGGGGTTTTGGTTTTCCGGCCGGGCTGGTGTGGGGCGGGACTATTCATTTTTAACATTATTACTTATTTTAGTATGGATAATATTATTTTATTAAATTGACAATTTATTATGTTTAAAGTTTTGTTTATTATACCGATAAAACCGGTGAACCGGGGCTATTAGCGCGCCGGGGCGCTCGCCCGGCCCGGCACTATTTTTTTTGATAAAGCTGCTTTTCCGACGGTCTGGACTTGTTTTCACTTCCACCCTACTCCTGAAGATTATGCGAAAGGTTACCTGGCTCTCTTTTCTGCTTTTGCTGAGTCTGCCCGGCCTGGATCAGGCCCAGCGGACCTCGATCACGGGCCTCGTGACTGCCGCGAAGGGCGGCGGCGGCCTGCCGGGCGTGACTATTCTGGTGCGCGGGACGCCGCAGGGCACGAGCAGCGGCGCGGATGGGACGTATTCTATCGCGGTGCCGGATACGGCGGCGCTGATTTTCTGTTCGATCGGCTACGATGCGCAGACGGTTCGGGTGAGGACGCAAACCGTGATTAATGTGGCCCTGGCTGAAAATGCACAGGCGCTGAATGAAGTCGTGGTGAAGGGGCTCAACGTGACGCGGGAGTGCCGGAGCCTGAGCTACTCGGTGACGGAAGTGCGCGGCTAACTCGCTGACCCAGGCCCGGGAGGTCAACGTGGCTAACTCGCTGGTGGGGAAGGTGACGGGGCTCAACGTGAGCGCGACGGCCGGCGGGCCCGGCAGCTCCAGCAACGTCATCCTCCGAGGCGTGTCGAGCCTAAACCAGACCAATCAGCCGCTGTACGTCATCAACGGCATTCCGGTGGAAAGCCAGCCGAGCGTGGCCGACACGGGCGAGCAGTACGACAACTTACCCGACCTGGGCGATGCCATTTCCAATATTGATCCCGACGATATCGAGCCGATTTCGGTGCTCAAGGGCGCCGCTGATTCGGCCCTGTACGGGCTACCGGGCCAAGGCCGGCGTAATTCTCATCACCACAAAACCGCCCGGGGCAATGATGGTGTAGAGTTCAACAGTAATTACGTGGCCAAAAAAGCCTTCAACCTCACCGACTGGCAGTACGACTACGGTCAGGGCGCCACAACCTGAAACCGAGCACGGCCGTCGGGGCGGCGCAGGTGGGCAATTCGAGCTGGAGCGGGCGGCTCGACGGCTCGTCCGTCATTCAGTTCGACGGCAGCACGCGGCCCACCCCTACGAGGCCGGCCAGGGCCGGGCCCAGATCAATACCCAGTACTGGGTGCTGACCAACAGCATGTTCGATTTCTACGTGTCGTGGACGAACTGGCGGCGCAGCGGCTTCCCGGTCCTCACGCCCGTCGTTTATCCCAACAACGCCACCAACGGCCAGATCCCGCGCCGCTTCCCATACCCAACGTCGGAAATCACCAGCAATCCGGATAACTACCGCGCCGCCAGCACCACCGTAGCCGGCGGCGACAACCTCACCGGCCGCGTGTGGTGGGATAAATAACGACGGTTCCGCCCCCAATCTATCTGGTTGCCGGCAAACGGTAGTTTCTTCAGCAGCTAAAGCCGCTTACTGCTTGCCGACATCCGGACAACTCGCGGCGTAACATCAGTGAACAACGAGCACCCGAACCGATTTGTGCCTTTTAATTTTCTACGCACCTGCCTGTGTTTTTAGCTTACTGCTGATCGCTCTGCTACCGGGCCGCCCGGCGAGGGCGCAGGCTACCGCAGCGGCCACCCAGCGCCTGGGGCAGGTGCCGCAGCCGCACCATCTCACCATCGGCGCCGGCACCTACGCCCAGCCCCGATACATCTGCATCGCCGCCGTCAGCCCCGCCGAGCGCAACGTGACCCGGCTGCTGCGGGAAATGCTCACGTCCCTGGGCAAAACCGTAACCCTGACCACCAACCGCTCGGCGGCCGGCCGCAACCGCTTACTCCGGCTTGGGCAAGGGCGACGGCCGTGCCGCGTGCGTGCCCCGTCCGATGGTGTGCCCCAGGATCATCTTGACAATCAGGCGCTCGGTGGCCGTGGTGGCGCCGTAGCCCGCGCCCAGGTTGAATTCCCAGTTGGGCGCCAGGTTCAGGTCGGTGACCAGGAAGAGCTGCTGCTGCTGCTTGACGAAGGTATCGAACTGCCCGATCTGGCCCAGGCTGCCATAGTATTCCAGGCCCAGGGCCATCACCTTGTTGAACTCGTAGCTGCCTTTGATATTGGGCGAGAAGATGAGCCGGTCCTGATCGGGGCCGCGAAAGGTTTTGACCAGCGTGGGGTTCAGGGCCAGGTACCAGGGACCGAACTGCTTATCGACGATGGGCCGGATTTCCAGCGTTTCGGAGTTGGGCGCAAAGGCGCGCTTCTGAAAGCCGAACTCGCCCGACAGGCTCACGCCCACCGGCCAGTGCCAGTCGAGCGGCGCCGACACCCGGGGCCGGATGTGCGAGCCCACGTAGGCCGTGCGGCCTTCACTGCCCAGGCTGTTGAAGAAGTAAACCCCGACTTCCAGCCAGGGCGTGAAGCCGTGGGTGATCTCGATGGTTTCGTGCTCGACGTGCTGGGTGGGCATCAGACCGTCAGCGCTCATGGTCTTGAAGCCGTTAATGGTGAAGTTGCTGTGCAGCTCCAGCATGGTCTGATGCGGTTTGATGAGCTCGGAGCCGTAGACCTGAATTTCGTAGTTGTCCTGAGCCCGCAGTGTAGTAGTGACGAGCAAAAGCAGGAATAAGAGGTATTTCATGAGCCGGGCCGGAAAATTTACAATCAGCGATTAACCCCGCTTAACCTTAAGCCTTCCTTAAAAAAGAATTAAAATCGCCTTAAAAAACGGCTGAATTCGGATATTGCCGTTTTTAAACCCAACCGAACGCCACCCTAATGGTTACGGTGCCCGACACAAACGGCGCCAGCGGCGGCGGTCTCCTTTTATTTTCATGCAAATACTCGTCATCGAAGATGAGCCCGGCATCGCCCGGTTTCTCAAGCAGGGCCTGGAGGAGGAAGCCTACGCGGTGGACGTGGCCGACACCGGTCCCGCCGGCCTGGCACAGGCCCTCGTCCGGCCCTACGACCTGCTGCTCGTGGACTGGATGCTCCCCGGCCTGCCCGGGCTGGAAGTGTGCCGGCAGCTGCGCGCCGCCCGCCACACCACGCCCATCATCTTCCTGACGGCCAAAGACACCGTGGCCGACACTGTGGCCGGCCTGCAGGCGGGCGCCAACGACTACATCAAAAAGCCCTTCCACTTCGCCGAGCTGCTCGAACGCATCCGGGTGCAGCTGCGCCCGGCCGGCAACCCGGCCGAGCGCTTCGCCGTCGGGCCCATCGTGCTCGACGTGGCCGCCCACCAGGTTTACCGCGACAATGAGGAGATTCTGCTCACCCAAAAAGAGTTCGCGCTGCTCGAATACCTGCTGCGCCACAAGGGCAAAGTCTGCCGCCGCCAACAGATTATCGGCCACGTGTGGGACATTCATTTTGAGTACAACACCGGCGTGCTGGACGTGTACATGAACGCCCTGCGCCGCAAGCTGCGGCTGAATAAGGATGAAGACTACCTGCAAACGGTGCGCGGCATCGGCTACGTGGCCCGCGATCTAATCAACTGATTATAAACAGAATGACCCTCACTTTCAAAGACCGCATCGCGCTCTACTACATGCTGGCGACGGCCGCGCTGGTGGCCGCCGTATACCTGGTCGTGTTCGGCGTGGTGCGCCACCAGGTCTACACCGATCTGGACTCCAACCTGCACTACGAAGCCGCCAAGCACCTGCGGGAAGTGACGCTGGTGGGGCGCACCATTCGCTTCGCCCACATGGGCGAGTGGCAGGAGCGCGAGCACCGGGAGGTGCAGGTCGATCCGGTCTTTATTCAGGTGACCGACCTGGGCGGCCGGCTCACCGACCGCTCGCCCAACCTCAAAGCCGACCAGCTGGCCGGGGACGCGACCACCGACGGGCAGGGGCCGCACAATGCCACGCTGCGCGGCAAGGCCATCCGGCTGGTGCGGCTGCCCATCGTGCTGGCCGGGGCGCCCCGGGGTTTCCTGCTGGCTGCCATTTCCTCCGAGGCCGCCCAGGACGTGCTCGAGAGCCTGGAAACGGTGCTGATGCTATCTTTTCCGGTGGTGGTGCTGGTACTCTTCGGCATTGCGCGCCTGCTGGCCGGGCGCAGCATTGCGCCCATTGCCGCCATCACGGCCACCACCAACCGCATCACGCGCACCAATCTGGCCGAGCGCATTGCCCTGCCCCCGCGCCCCGACGAGCTGCACACGCTGGCCAGCGCCATCAACGAGCTTTTGCAGCGGATTGAGCAGGCGGTAGCCCGCGAAAAACAGTTTACCGCCGATGCCTCGCACGAGCTGCGCACGCCGCTGGCCGTGCTCCGGGGCACGCTGGAAGTGCTCATCCGCAAGCCGCGCAGCCGGGCCGAGTACGAGGAAAATATCGGGCTGGGCATTGTGGAAATCGACCGGCTTAATCACCTCGTTGATCAGCTGCTGCTGCTGGCCCGCTTCGAGCAGCCCGCCCCCGGCCCGAACCGGCAGGAACTAACGGTGCTCAGCGGCGTCCACGACGTGCTCCACCGGCAGCGGGATATCCTTAGCGCCAAGCACCTGCGCGTGGACGTGCAGGACAGCCAGACGACCACCATCGTCTCCGACCCCTACCTGATCGACCTGATTCTGGATAATGTGCTGGCCAATGCCGTCAAGTATTCGCCGGCGGGCTCCACCATCACCGTGGGGCTGGCCAACCGCGACGGCCGCCTGCGCTGCACCGTCACGGACCAGGGCATCGGCATCCGACCCGACGACCTGAACCGCATTTTCGACCCCCTGTACCGCTCCGACGCCCTGGCCCACAAGGAAATAGGCGGCACCGGGCTCGGCCTGTCCATCGTAGCCAAAGCCTGCACGCTGCTTGACATCGTACCCGAAGTACGCAGCGAGCTGGGGCGCGGCACCACCTTCACGCTGCACTTCCCGGCGTAGATGGGCGGGGAAACCGGCTATCGGTCTCTCATTCCCTGCGGTTGCGAAGCGGGTGGTTAGGAAGAAGTTGCGCAGCTTGTAGTTAAAGAAAAGCTGTTTAGAAAGAAAGTATTTAGAATGTAAAAACGTCTGTCATCCTGAGCATTCCGCGATTCAAGCGGCTACGAAAGACCTTATCACGTGAGGGGTCGCTAATCAGACGTGATAAGGTCCTTCGCAAGCTCAGGATGACAGACGTAGCAGAAAACAACTTCCGGAACAGCTTCCTTCTCAGACAGCTTCAATGACAGCCATTCTGCCTTCCCAACCAGCTTCGCAGCGAGTTGCTCCGGAGGTTGAAAAGCAGCTTTTGCCACTGCCGGAACTGCCACTGCCAGCCCCTGGAATGGTCATCGCAGAACCGCCGCCAGTCACCAATGAAAAGCCCCGCCGGAAAATCCGGACGGGGCTTTTTAGCTGATTACCAGCGGCCGGCGGCCGGTTGCGCCAGGCCGGCGGGGCGGCTATTGTTTCTCCACGCGGCGCACGGCGCGCACGCCGCCTTGCTGCACTTCGAGCAGATAGACGCCTTGCGCCAGGGGCGCGGGCAGGCGCAGCTGCTGGTCGGCGGGCAGGGACGCCAGCGGCAACACGAGGCGGCCGGCCAGATCGCGCAGGGCCACCTGGGCGGCGCCCGGGGTTGGCAGCGCCACGGTCAGACGGTCGTGGAAGGGGTTGGGATACAGCATCAAGCCCGGCAGCGCCCGGCCGGCGAGCGCGGCCGATACGACATTGAACGGGGTGGCGCTGATGGCCGTCCCGCCGGGCGTCACCACGGCAATCCGGCCGGTGGTGGTGCCCGTACCCGCCGGCACCACGACGGTCAGCGTGCTGGCCGATACGACGGTGAACGTAGTGACCGCAAAGGTGCCGATGCGTACGGCCGTAGCCCCGGTAAAATCCGTGCCCGTAATGGTGATGAGGGTACCGGGACCACCGGTGGTGGGGGTGAAACTAGTGATAGTGGGCGCCGGCACCCGTTGGCTCAGCAGAACACCGGCCGTGCTGGAGCCATTATTGGCCGTGATAATATCCAGCAGGCCGTCCCCGTTGACATCACCCAGAGCCACACCGTTGGGCTCACTACCCGCACCAGTGGCGTATTGGGTGGGGGCGCTGAAAACGCCCGCCACGGCCAGCAGCACTCCTGCCGTGTTAGAGCTGTTGGCTGTCACAATGTCGAGCCAGCCGTCGCCATTAATGTCGCCCAGCGCCAAGCCGTTCGGCGCTGTATTCGCGCCCGTATCGTACGTCTTGACCGATCCAAAACCTCCTTTGGCCTGCCCAAAGAGTACTCCGATGGTGTTGGAATAATTATTAGCCGTCACAATGTCGAGAACATTGTCCCCGTTCAGATCACCCAGCACCACGCCCTGAGGGGTGCCGCCGGCGCCCGCCGGATATTGGGTGACGGCGCCAAAGCCCCCCGCCTGACCCAAAAGGACACCAACGGTATTGACATCCGCATTCGCCGTCACGATATCGAGTTGACCATCGCCATTGACATCGCCCAACGCCACGGCGTAGGGGTTACTAGCCACACCAGTGGAGAACGTGGTAACTGGCCCGAAACCGCCCGCCGCCAAGCCCAGCAGAACCCCGACGGTGCTGGAGCCGGAATTGGCCGTGACAATGTCAAGCATCTTATCGCCGTTCACGTCGCCCAGGGCGACAGCGATCAGGGCACTGCTCGCGCCGGCGTTGTAGGTTGTGACGGGCCCGAAACCCAGCGCCTGCCCGAGCAGCACCCCGACCGTATTGGAGCCGGTATTGGCCGTAATAATATCCACCCGACCATCGCCGTTAACATCGCCCAGCACCACGCCCTGGGGCGTGCTACCGGCCCCGACCGAATAGGTTGTGACCGCACCAAAAGTGCCCCCGGCCTGCCCTAGCAACACGCCAACGGTATTCGACCCAAAATTAGCGGTCACTATATCCGTCAGCTTATCACCGTTCACGTCGCCCAGCGCTATGGCCTGGGGCATGCTACCGGCGCCCGAAGCAAAAGTAGTAACTGCGCCAAACCTTTGGGCCTGAGCAAAAAAAACAACCATAACCAATCCCATCGCCGTAACAAACCGGGTGAGATTCCGCCCGGTTAATCGGGTCGGATAAATGGAGAAAAGATTTTTCATGCGAGATTGAGTAGGAAAAACAACGAAAGTGCCTGGAACGGGCCCGCGTCTAACCTGCCCATCCGCATTCTGTTCATCCTGGATTCCCCGCCCCACTCCCGAGGCCTCGCTTTGATTCCGGACAACTCAGCTTTAGTACCTGCTAATCAATTAATTGATAGCTTTTATATCTTTATACTCAACTATTTATTTTAACCCGATAATTTTATCCCTGGTACCGGTGCCACTGAGCCCGCCCGCCGCCGAAGGGCCAGCGAACGCTTGATTTCCGAACGGACCACCGCTGAAATTTCCCGACTTTTGCCCTATGATTATCTTACTCGTTGAGGACGAAGCCAGCGTGGCCTCGTTCATCCGCAAAGGCATTGAGGGCGAGGGCTACGAGATTAAGGTGGCCTTCGACGGGCTGATGGGGCAACGGATGTTCGATCAGCAGCCCTTCGACGTGGTAGTGCTCGACGTGAACCTGCCCCTGCTCAATGGTTTCGGGCTGTGCCGCTACATCAAGCAGCACTCGCCCCGGCAGCCCGTGCTGCTGCTCACGGCGCTCGACGGCCTGCAGGATAAGGAAAGCGGTTTCGGGGCCGGGGCCGATGACTACCTGGTCAAGCCGTTCGAGTTTCGGGAGCTGCTGCTGCGGATCCGGGCGCTGGCGCGGCGCGGGGCGGCGTACGCCGGGCTCCACGCCACGCTGCGGGTGGCCGATCTGGAGCTTGACACCCTGGCGCGCACCGTAACCCGGGCCGGGCAGCGCATCGAGCTTACCACCCGCGAGTATTCCCTGCTGGAGTACCTGATGACCAACCAGGGCCGGACGGTGAGCCGCATCGACATTGCCGAAAAGGTCTGGGATCTGCACTTTGACACCAACACCAACGTCATCGATGTGTACATGAATTACCTGCGCAAAAAAATAGATAAAGGATTTGAAACCAAGCTGCTGCACACCGTCGTGGGTATGGGTTATCTGTTGCAGGGATGAGGCCCCTACAGATCCGGCATAAGCTCGTGCTATGGTTTACCGGGCTGGTGAGTGTGCTGCTGCTGGCCTTTTCCAGCTACGTGTACGTCAGCACGGCCCGGTTTCGGCACCGCTCCTTCACGGCCCGGCTTGCCCGCAAAGCGGAGGTTACTCAGCAGATTGTGGCGCTCGACGACTCCATTGCGGGCTCGGTCCTGGGCTCGCTGCCCGAACAGGTTGAGCAGGTTTACGCCCCCGACAACCGGCTCCTCTACCAGAGCGAGGCCCCCGACTTTACGGCCGACCCGGCCTTTCGGGCGCGGGTGCGGCGCCGGGGCCAGCTGGCTTTTCAATACCCCAGTCCCCGGCCCGATCGCCCGAAAGAAGGGGTGGCCCTCGCCTACCGCCGGCCCGGCGGCGACGGGCAGTACGTGGTCATC
Source organism: Hymenobacter sp. (assembly GCA_043780755.1). Classification (GTDB taxonomy): domain Bacteria; phylum Bacteroidota; class Bacteroidia; order Cytophagales; family Hymenobacteraceae; genus Hymenobacter. The sequence goes on along the minus strand of JAYWCH010000113.1, from coordinate 9,252 downwards.
GTGACGGCCTACGATCTGGAAGGGTATGCCCAACAACAAACGCTATTCGACTCCTTTCTGTACGGCAATGTGGCGGCCGTGATCCTGGCCGGGGTGTTCGGGCTGTTTTTGGCCACGCGAGCGCTGGCCCCAGTCAATTTTCTGCTGCGACAGCTGCGGCTGCCCCACGCCCGCACACTACGCTTTCGCCTGCGGCCGGTCACGATTGGGGACGAAGTCGGGGTGCTGGCGGCCGCCTTCAACGAGCTGCTGAGCCGGCAGGAGGAACTGGTGGAAAGCCAGCGGGCCTTCATTGCCCACGCCTCACACGAGCTGCGCACGCCCCTGACTACCATTAAAGGCTGGCTGGAAACATCGCTGACCTATGATTCGGACGTGGCCGGCCTGCGGAAAGGCATCCGCCAGGCCATTACCGAGCTCGATAAGCTCACGGCCCTGGCCAATGGGCTGCTCCATCTGGCCCACCTCGACGGCGCGACCCGCCTGACCGACGTCCCGATTGAGTTGGTCGATCTGTTGCTGGACGTGGTGGCGAGCATCCAGCACCAGCGCCCCGGCCAACGCTTGGACCTGACTGTGAGCGGGGAAGTGGAAGCCCAGGCCCAGGCCCCCCGAGTGCCCGGCAATGCCCAACTGCTGCGCACCGCCCTGGGCAATTTAGTCGATAACGCGGCTAAATATTCCGCCGGCCAGCCGGTGGCGTTGGGACTGACCATGGCTGCCCCCGGCATGATTAGCCTGCAGATCGAAGACCAGGGCCCCGGCATCGACCCCGCAGAGCTGGACCACATCTTTCAACCCCTGATGCGGGGCCGGCACGTGGGCTCCATCCCCGGTTTCGGCATTGGGCTAACGCTGGCCCAACGCATCATTCACCTGCACGACGGGCAGCTGCACCTGCTCCCCCGGCCGGGCGGCGGTACGATTGCCGAAGTACGCCTGCCTTTGATTTTGCCTGAATAGCCGCCGAATGACGGAGCTAACCGGTTTCTAATATCTTCTAATCTCGTTCTAATGTCATTCTAATCCGGGCTGGGGAAGTTTGTGGCATCATGCTGATAAACATCTTTCCTTTCTCCTCTACTGTTTGGGGGCGAGCCATACTGGCCGGCCTGCTGCTCACCGGCAGTCCGGCGGTTCAGGCCCAGCCCGGCCGGGACGGGACTCCGCTCACACTCACGCTCCCGCAGGCCCTGGCCCTGGCCCAGACCAGTTATCCCGCGCTGCGGGCCCGCCGGGCCGGCATCCGGGCCGCCGAGGCCGACGGGCGCACCACCCGCGCCACCTACCTGCCGCAGGTGACGGCCCAGCTCCAGGGCCTCAACGCCACCGCCAACCAAGTGCGGGGCGCGTCTATCAGCGGGGTGGGAATTCCGGTTTCGGGCGGCATTAAAACTGCCGGTTACAGCAGCCAGACCGTGTGGACCAGCATGGGCGCGTTGCTGATTGAGTGGCCGCTGGTCACCTTCGGGCGCTACCGGGCCGATCAGAACCGGTCGGCCGCCGCCGTGTCGCAGGCGCAGGCCGACTACGACCAGGAGCTGTTCAACCACCAGGTGCAGGTGACCGATGCGTACCTGCTGGTCCTGGGAGCCGAAAAGGCCGTGGCCATCCAGCGTACCAATCTGGTCCGGGCCCGCGCGCTGGGCACCGTGGTGCGGGCGGGCACGGCCTCGGGCATCCGGCCGGGCATCGACAGCGCCACGACTAACGCCGAAATCGCCCGCGCCCGCCTCTTGCTCCTGGCCAGCCAGCAGCAGGCCCAAGAGCAGCTCACCCGCCTGGCGGGCCTGCTGAACCAGCCGCTGCAACGGGTGCAGCCCGACTCCATGCAATTCTACACCCGACTCCCCCGAACCATTGCCGGCCCGTTGGATACCGCGCGCCTCCATCCGCTGCTGCTGGCTTACCAGCGCCGGGTGGCCGGCTACGAGGCCCAGAGTGCTGCGCTACGCGCCAATGAGCGCCCTACCTTTTCGCTGGTGGGCGCCACCTGGGCCCGGGGCTCGGGCATTCAGGACCGGACGAACGCGGCCGGGGGCTTTGATATTAATCCGACTCCCGGCGCGGGCCTGCCTTTCAAGGCTTACGACTACCTGGTGGGCGCCACGCTGACCTGGAAGATCACCGAACTAATTCATTCGCAGTACGCCGTGGTGGCGCAAAACGAGCGCGTGACCCAGGCCCGGGCCGAGTACGACCAGCAGGCCCTGCAGCTCCAGAGCCAGCAGCAAAGTGCGCTGCTGCAGTTGGAGCTGGCCCGCCAGACTGCCGGGCAGGCGCCCATTCAGCTCCAGGCCGCCCGCCAGGTTTACGGCCAGGCCCGCGCCCGCTACGACGCCGGCCTCGACAACCTGCTCATTCTCACACAGGCTACCGCCGTGCTCAACCGCGCCGAAACCGACCAGGCCCTGGCCATCAATAACCTCTGGCGGACCCTGCTGCTGCGCGCCGCCACTACCGGCGACCTGAACCTGCTGCTCGGCCAGCTTTAAGCCTTCTTTTATGATTAAAGCTGCATTAGCCCGCCCCATTGCCGTCATCGTGGCGCTGCTGGGCATCGTTGTATTCTCCGTGCTGGCACTGGGCCGCATTCCGGTGGATATTTTTCCCCGCCTCAATCTGCCCACCATCTACATTGCCCAGCCCTACGGCGGCATGACCCCCGCCCAGATGGAGGGCTTCATCGCCACCCGCTACCAAAACCAGATGCTCTACGTGTCGGGCATCAAGGATGTGGAGGTGAAGAATATCCAGGGATTATGCCTGGTGAAATGCACGTTTTACGAAGATGTGAACATGGCGCAGGCCGCCGGCGAAGTGGCCAGCCAGGTGAGCCGGGTGCTGAGCTACCTGCCGCCGGGCACGGTGCCGCCCACGGTGGTGCGCTTCGACGCCAGCAGTCTGCCCGTTGGGGAGCTGGTATTCAGCAGCCGCACGGCTTCGCTGGGGCTGATGCAGGACCTGGCTTCGACCAAGATCAGGCCCCTGTTTTCGCAGATTCCCGGCGCCTCGGCCCCGCCGCCCTTCGGCGGCAACGAGCGGACGGTGGTCATCAAAGTCGACCCGGAAAAGATGAAGAGCTACCAGCTCACGCCCGACGAAATCGTGACCGCCGTGGTGCGCAACAACCAGGTTTCGCCGGCCGGCTCGGTGGGCATGGGCGACTACATGGTGATGACGCCTAATAACTCGGTGCTCGAAAAAATCCCGGAATTCCTGGATATTCCGATCCGACAGGGCGTGGGGCCCACGGTCTTTATTCACGACGTAGCCACGGTGGAGGACGCCACCGACGTGCCGGTGGGCTACGCCCTCATCAACGGCAAGCGCTCGGTGTACATCCCCGTTACCAAATCGGCCGATGCCAGCACAATGAGCGTGGTGAGCGCCCTCAAAGCCAAGCTACCCGAGATGCGGGCCCTGCTGCCGGATAATGTACAACTCAGCTACGAGTTCGACCAGAGCATTTACGTGACCCAGGCCGTGCACAGCCTGGCGTTTGAGGGCGGACTCGGGGCGCTGCTCACCGGCCTGGTGGTATTTCTGTTTCTGGGCGATGCCCGCAGCTCGGCCATCGTGATTCTGACCATTCCGATTTCTATTCTGGCGGCCATTCTGCTGCTGCAGCTTTTTGGGCAAACCATCAATATCATGACTTTGTCGGGGCTGGCGCTGGCCATCGGCATTCTGGTCGATCAGGCTACGGTGGTGATCGAGAATATTCACCAGCACCAGGATATGGGCAAGCCCAAGGCCCGCGCCATTCTCGATGCCTGCGAGGAAGTATCCTTTCCACTGCTGCTCATTACGCTCAGCATTCTGGCCGTTTTCGCCCCGGCATTTTTGATGTCGGGCGTGCCCCGGGGCATGTTTATTCCGCTGTCATTGTCAGTCGGCTTTTCTATCATCGTCTCCTACCTGCTCTCGCAAACCTTCGTGCCGGTGGTGGCCAACTGGTGGCTGAAGGGCCACGCCCACCCTGCCGCCCACGAATTAAGCCTGCTCCCCGACCTCACCCAGCCCCGCGAAGTAAGCCAGGAAGGCTACGAGAACCGGCATCCCCAAAAAGTTACCGGCTTCGAGCGCGTGAAGCTGCGCTACCTGCGCCTGCTGGATAAGCTGCTGGCCCACCGCACCCTGGTAACTACCGGCTACGGCCTGGCGTGCGCCGCCGTCATCGGCGGCTGCTTCGCCCTCATCGGGCAGGATATGATGCCGAAGATCACGCACTCCAAGCAGTTTCAGGTGCGCATCGTGGCTCCCGAGGGCTTGCGCATCGAGCGCACCGAGGCGCGCACCAAGGCCGTGATCAACCTGATTCAACAAATTGTGGGACCACAGAACGTGGGCATTACCTCCGCCTTCGTGGGCATGACGCCCAGCTCCTACGGCACGAGCGCGCTGTACGTCTTCAACGCCGGCCCGCACGAGGCCGACCTGCAGGTGAACCTGGCCGAACAATACCAGGTGAAGTCGCTGGATGCGCTTAAGGAACAGATCCGCCAGGCCGTGCACCAGCACCTGCCCGACGTGCAGCTGTCCTTCGAGCCCATTGAGCTGACCGATAAAATCATGAGCCAGGGCGCCCAGACGCCCATTGAGATTCTGGTGGGCGGCAAGAGTCTGGAAGACGGCAAGGGCTACGCCGATAAACTCGTGGCCCGCCTCCGGCAGATTCCCTACCTGCGCGATATCCGTATCAACCAGCCCCTGAGCTACCCCACTGTGCAGGTAAAGGTAGACCGTGCCCGGGCCGCCCAGTTCGGCCTCACGCCCGAGGGCATTGCCAAATCCCTGGTCGCGGCCACGTCGTCCAGCCGCTTCACGGCTAAAAATCTGTGGCTCGACCAGAGCAAGGGTTTCGCCTACCAGGTACAGGTGCAGCTCGAATCGCAGCACATGCAGTCGGAAGCCGATATGCAAAACCTACCGCTGGTGCCAGGCCAGCTACGCCCCACCCTGGGCGATGTGGCCACGCTGCACGCCACCACCGTCCCCGGCCAGTACGACCGCATCGGGCCGCGCCGCATCATCACCGTTTCGGCCAATATCACGGGGATGGACCTGGGCACCGCCACCCGCGACGTCAATCTCGCCATCCAGGCCGTGGGGACGCCGCCCAAGGGCTCCATCGTGGAGCTGCGCGGCCTGGCCAAGCTGCTGACGGAAACCCTGAGCAGCCTGCAAACCGGCCTGGGCCTGGCCATCGTGGTGATTTTCCTGCTACTGGCCGCTAATTATCAATCCCTGAAAGTTGCCGGGGTAGTCCTCGTGACCGTGCCCGCCGTGCTGGCCGGCTCGCTGGCCCTGCTGCTGCTCACGGGCCAGACCCTCAACCTGCAATCCTACATGGGCATCATCATGTCGGTGGGCGTGTCGGTGGCCAATGCCGTTTTGATTGTGACTAATGCCGAGAGCCTGCGCCGACGCTACCGCGATGCCGGGGCCGCCGCCCGCCTGGCCGGGGCCGCCCGCCTGCGGCCGGTGCTGATGACGAGCATTGCCATGGTGGCCGGCATGCTGCCCATGGCTTCCGGCCTGGGCGAAGCCGGGGAGCAGTCGGCCCCGCTGGGCCGGGCCGTCATTGGCGGGCTGCTGGCGTCGACGGTCGCGGCGCTGCTGATCCTGCCGGTGGTGTTTGCCGCTGTGCAGCGTACCGCCTCATTCGGGTCCGTCTCGCTCGACCCGGATGACCCCGACAGTGTCGTCTACGATGGCCATGAGCCCCCCGTAGCCGAACGCCCCCTCTCCGAACCCGCCCTCGCCTAACCCGCGGCCACTTCTCTTTTATTTATGAAATTCCTCATTTCTTTCCGACGCGCCCTGGCGGGCCTGAGCCTGCTGACTGCCACGGCCCTCGGCGGCTGTCATTCTCCCGAAGCGGCGGCTACGCCTGCCGCCAGCACCTCCGAAAAACCGGCTTCCCCCGCCACCACCGACATTCGTTACGATGCCGTGCGGGTAACGGCCAGCCAGCCAGCCCAGGCTCTGAACCTGCCCGGCGAGCTGGAAAGCTACTTTCAGACCGATATTTTCCCGCGGGTGAGCAGCTACGTGCGGGTGCTGCGCGCCGACATCGGCGACCACGTACAACGGGGCCAAGTACTGGCCGAGCTTGATGCGCCCGAGCTGACGGCCGCCCTCAGCGAAGCGCTTTCGAAGGTGAAAGCGGCCGAGGCTGTTTTCAGCGCCAGCCGGGGCAGCTACCGGCGCCTGCGCCAGACGGCCCGCACCGCCGGGGCCGTCTCGCCCCTCAACCTCGACGAAACCCGCACCCGCGCCATCGCCGATAGCCTGGGCGTAGTGGCCGCGCGCGCCCACTACCAGGCCGCCCGGCAGATGACCGCCTACCTGCGCATTACCGCCCCGTTTGCCGGCGTCATCACCGACCGGAGCCTGGCTGCCGGCGCCTTTGTGGGGCCGGGGGGCCAGAACGGCGTGCCGCTGTTCAAACTCCGGCAGATCGACCGGCTGCGGCTGCGGCTGGCCGTACCCGAAGCTTACGTGGGCGATATTCACCGCGGGGCGCGGGTGCAGTTCACCGTGCGGCCCTACCCCGGCCAGTCCTTCACCGGCCACATCAGCCGGATGGCCGATAACGTCAGTCCGGGCACCCGGTCCGAACTAGTGGAGATTGACATCCTTAACCCTCAGGAACGACTTAAGCCCGGCATGTACGCCGCCGCTACGCTCCCCATCACCGCACCCAAAACCAGCTTGTTCGTCCCCCGATCTGCCCTGGTGAGTACGGCTGAGCGGACGTATGTCATTCGCGTGGTCAAAGGCCGGAGCGAGTTCGTGGACGTCCGCAAGGGCGATGAGAACGCCGGGCAGGTGCAAATTACCGGCCCCCTGCAAGCGGGCGACGTGGTGCTGAAGGCGGGCAACGAAGAAATCACCAGTCAGGCCCCGCTGCTGGTAACGTTGGTGAGCCGGTAGCGCGCGCCGGGGGACCATGCGCCGGGCAGAACCATGCGTCGGCCGAAACATCATTTTTTTGCCACCGAAACCAACCGGGAGCCGGGCGTTCTGGCCGCCGCCGAAAAATTGCCAAGCGAAATAGTAATCAGACGAATAGCCGGCCCGGCGGCGGCCCTTGCGGACCTGATCGCCCCCATCCGCCATCCGCCCCCGCCCCTGTTTTCACCCCTAGCCCCACGATTTTAACAAAATATCTTTGCCCGGGACTGGGATTCCCGCCATAATAGCCCTACTTTTGCACTCCGCTAAGGGCTTAAAAGTCATTAGCGGGCTTGATTTCTGGTTCTGTAGCTCAGCTGGTAGAGCAGTACACTTTTAATGTACGGGTCCTGGGTTCGAATCCCAGCGGAGCCACAAAAAAAAGCCCTGTCTATATTTTAGACAGGGCTTTTTGCATTTACGCCCGACCCACTTTGGTCCCGGCGGCTGAGCAGCGCCCGGAGCTGCCCTTACCCGGCTACCAAACGCGTTGGGACAAAACCACAGTTGGTCAGGCCGCCCGCACAAAAAAGGTGGCCTCTCGCGGGGCCACCTTTTTTGCAGTCTGTTGATCCGGGCTTCGCCGCGCTGGGCTAAGCCAGGTCGAAACGGCCCAGGTTCATCATCTTGGTCCAGACGGCCACGAAATCGGTCAGGAACAGCTCCTGGCCATCGGCGCAGCCATAGACTTCGGCCAGGGCCCGCAGCTCGGAGTTCGAGCCAAAGATCAGGTCGACGCGGGTGCCGGTCCATTTCAGGTCGCCGGTTTTGCGCTCCCGACCGGTGAAGGTGGTTTGCGCATCCGACGTGCCTTTCCAGGTGGTGCCCATGTCGAGCAGGCTCACGAAATAGTCGTTGGTCAACGCGCCCGGCTGGTCGGTGAAGACGCCGTGCTGCGAGTGATCGAAGTTGATATTAATGGCCCGCAGGCCCCCGAACAACACCGTCAGCTCCGGCGCGCTCAGCGTCATGAGCTGGGCGCGGTCGATGAGCATGTCCTCGGGCGAAGCCGTGTGGTGGGATTTCAAGTAGTTGCGGAAGCCATCGGCGGCCGGCTCCAGGGTCGCAAACGACATGATGTCGGTCTGGTCCTGGGAAGCGTCGGTCCGGCCGGCGGTGAACGGAACCGTCACCGCGTGACCGCCATTCCGGGCCGCCTCTTCAATACCGGCGCCGCCTGCCAGTACGAGCAGATCGGCCATCGACACCAGCTTACCGCCGGTTTGGGCGGCGTTAAATTCGCGCTGAATGCCTGCCAGCGTCGCCAGCACCTGCGCCAGCTCCGCCGGGTTGTTCACCGCCCAGTCTTTCTGCGGGGCCAGCCGCAGGCGACCCCCGTTGGTGCCACCGCGCTTGTCGGAGTCGCGGTAGGTGGAAGCGGAAGCCCAGGCCGTGGCGACCAGCTGGGAAACCGACAGGCCGGAGGCCAGCGCCATACCTTTCAGCTTGGCTACGTCCTGCTCATCAATCAGTTGATGGGTCAGGGCCGGAATTGGATCCTGCCAGAGCTGCTCTTCCTTCGGCACGTCGGCGCCCAGGTACCGCTCTTTCGGGCCCATGTCGCGGTGCGTCAGCTTGTACCAGGCCCGGGCAAATACATCGGCGAACTCCGTCGGATTTTCGTGGAAGCGCCGGGAAATGACTTCGTAAGCCGGATCCATCCGCATCGACATGTCGGTGGTGAGCATGAAGGGCGCGTGCGACTTGGCCGGGTCGTGGGCATCCGGAATGGTGCCGGCGCCGCCGCCATTCACGGGGCGCCACTGATGCGCCCCGGCGGGGCTCTTGGTCAGCTCCCACTCGTAGCCGAACAGATTATCAAAATAATCGGTGCTCCATTTGGCGGGCGTGCTGGTCCAGGCGCCTTCCAGGCCGCTGGTGATGGTGTCGCCGCCGTTGCCAGTGCCGAAGCTGTTGCGCCAGCCCAGGCCCATTTCTTCCATGGTGGCTCCGGCGGGTTCTGCACCCACGTACTTGCCGGGGTCGGCGGCGCCGTGAGTTTTACCGAAGGTGTGCCCGCCAGCAATCAGCGCCACGGTCTCCTCGTCGTTCATGGCCATGCGGCCAAACGTCTCGCGGATGTCGTGCGCGGCCGCCACTGCGTCAGGCTTGCTGTTCGGACCTTCCGGGTTCACGTAGATGAGGCCCATCTGCACGGCGCCGAGCGGATAGTCCAGCTCGCGGCTTTCGGTGTAGCGCTTATCGCCCAGCCACTCAGTTTCAGGGCCCCAATAGATGTCCTGCTGGGGCTCCCATACGTCTTCCCGACCGCCGGCGAAGCCGAAGGGC